>NZ_RAVW01000017.1 GCF_003611585.1 Corallococcus exercitus
GCACGGGGTGGCGCATCGCGGGGCTGGGGGTGCTCCAGCTCGCGGTGCCCTTCGGCATGCTCTTCGTGGCGCAGCAGTGGATTCCCTCCAGCTGGTCCGCGCTCCTCTTCTCCACCTTCCCCGTGTGGCTGCTGCTGGTGGGCCGCATCGTCTTTCCGGATCAGCACCTCACCGCGCGCAAGCTCTTCGCCGCCGCGCTGGGCCTGACGGGCGTGGTGGCGCTCCAGCACCAGGAGCTGGCGTCGCTCAGCTTCTCCGGGCAGGTGGTGCTGGGCTGCTTGATGACGCTGTTCGCGGCGTCGGTGGTGGCGGTGGCCAACGTGCTGTTGCGCCGTCACATGACACACGTGCCGCCGCACCTGCTCACGCTGGTGCAGACCTTGAGCAGTGCCGTCTTGCTGCTCTCCGCGTCCGCGCTGCTGGAGTGGAACCAGCCGGCGCACTGGACGCCCAGGGCGGTGGGCGCGCTGCTGTACCTGGCGCTGGGCGGGACGGTGCTCACCTACCAGTGCCTGTACTGGCTGCTGCCGCGCATCTCGCTGGCGGCGCTGGGCGCCATGGCGCTCCTGGACACGCTGGTGGCGGTGACGCTGGGCGTGGCGCTCCTGGGCGAGCCGCTCACGCCGTCACTGCTGGCGGGCGGCGCGCTCATCCTCACGGCGGCGGCGCTCGCCAACCGCGACGAGGCCCCGGAGGCGAAGGTGCCTCCGGAAGCCCCGCCCGCGGCGTGAGGCCGTGACTCAGAACGGCAGGGGCAGCGAGTACGCCGTGCCGTTCTGCGTGCCGGTGCGGTAGCTCCTCGGCGCGCCGATGACGGCCGTGGGCGGCGAGCCTCCGCTGCCGGGGACGACGGCGATGGACTGGCCGAGGAAGGAGCGCTCGGCGCCATCCCCCACCACCAGCAGGAAGGGCGACAGCGGGCCCGTGGACTTCGCACCGCCAGCGAAGAGGAACGCCGCGCCGTCGCCATCCGAAGCCACCGACGCGTTGGGCGCGCCCACCCACAGGTCCGGGATGCTGTCGCCGGTGAGGTCCCTGCCGCCCGACAGCGACGTGCCGAAGCTCACCGCGCGGGAGCGGTAGGTGAGGTTCAGCGGAGCCAGGTCGCCCACGTCCAGCAGCTTCTCACCGGAGGTGGGAGGGGTGAGCGCGGAGATCGGGATGAGCAGCACCGCCTGCTGGCTCACGCCGTCCACCAGGTAGTTGTTGGCGCTCACCGCGAGGAAGTCCCGCGCGTCCCCCAGGAACCTCCCCGCGCGCGCGGTGGCCACGCCCAGGTTCATCAGCGCGCGCGACACCTCCGCGTCACCCGCGATGCGCACGGTGGCCGCCGTCGTGCGCGCGCCGCACCGGGTGCCGCCCGCGTCGTAGCCGTAGGCAATCACGATGCCCGAGTGCGTGTTGTCCGAGTAGCGCCACGCCACCTCGTCGCAGCCATCCGCGTTGAGGTCGCCGACGGAGGCGATGGCGGAGGTCTGCGGCAGCGAGGTGGTGTTCCACTGCGTGGGCGGCCAGACGATGGGCGTGGACGGCCAGGAGTATGCGGGGTCGCACGCCAGCGTGAGCTTCGCGAGCGTCGCGTCCTCCGGCGCCCGGCCCAGGAACACGTCCATGCCGCGGTCGCGCAGCACGGCCATGTCCTCCTTGCCGTCGTTGTTGAAGTCGAAGCCGCCCACCACGCCCCGGCCAATGGTGGTGCGCTTGCACTTCGTGGCCGCCGCGTCGTCGCAGGTGGCGACCACGGACGGCGCGAACACGCGGTAAGCCGGCTTGAAGGTGCCGTCCGCCTGCCCCGCCGACACCAGCAGTCCGCCCAGCGACTGGGTCGCCGTCGTCATGCAGGCGTTCGCCACGTAGGGGTCGCGCTCCGTCGCGGCGGAGTTCGTCGCCGGGATGACGAGCCCCGTGGCGCTGGCCACCAGGTCCGGCCGGCCGTCGCCGTTGAAGTCCGTGAACGCCACGTCCACGCCCACGTTGCGGCCGCCGTACCACGGGGAGCTGGCGCCCTCTCCGGCCACGGTGGCCTTGCCGGGCTCCGCGGTGTCGAAGGTGTACGCGCGGCCCACGGTGAGGTCCGAGCCGTCGTTGTTGGGGCCCGGGCCGGAGAAGCCCTGCGCGCCCACCAGCGCCATCACGCGGCTGCCCAGCCGGGCCACCGCCACGGACTCACCGAAGCGCTCCACGCTGGCCTTCGCCGTCACGTCCAGGCCGCTGCGCGTCCAGTCCGCCACCGTCGCGCCGGCCTTCGTGAAGACGTCCACGCGGCCGGTGAAGGCGCCCGTGGCGGACGACGCGCGGCCGGAGAAGCCCGCCAGCACCGGGCCGGACGGCAGCGTCCACGCCGCCAGCCCCGCGCCCAGCACCTCCGACTTCGCCGCGCCGCCCAGGGCCGCCAGCGGCTTGTTCATCACCGTGTCCTTCGCCAGGCCGGTGAGCGGGTACACCAACACCTTGCCCGCGTTGCCCAGCGTCGTCGTGCCCACCGTCACGGACGCGTACGGCGCGCCCAGCAGCAGCTCCGGCCCCGCCGTGCCGTCCACGTCCATCACCGCCCAGCTGCGCGTCGCGGTGATGCCGCGCGCGTCGCCATAGAAGCGCGCGAACGCGTTTGAGAGCGCCACCGTCGGGGGGTTCACCGCCGCCGGGTCGTCCACCAGCTTCGCGCCCCGCAGGTCGAACAGGTACGCGCCGCCCGCGTCCTGCTGCGCCGCCACGCCGCCCGTCGTCCGCAGGTCCGGCGAGTCCGCCTTGTCCGCCATCACCACGAGGAACGGCGGCCGGCTGCCCTCGCCGGGGATGGTGCCCAGGCGCCAGGTGCCCTCGTTGTTCAGCGTCTCCACCGCGGTGTTGGACACCAGCACGTACAGGTCCGGTGCGGGGCGGTAGCGCGCTCCCGAGGCGCGCGCGAAGTACACCGCCACGGCCATCTGCTGGCCGTTGGTGCTGCCGTCCGCGTTGTAGCGGGTCAGCCGGTGCAGCGCCGCCAGGTCCGGGCGGCCGTCGTCGTTGAGGTCCGCCACCGCGAGGGCGCGGCCCAGCTCCGTGTTGCCGCGCAGCACGAACTTGCCGTCCTTCTCGAGGTCCTGGCCGCCCAGCCGCACCGTCGGCAGATCCGGGACGGGCTGTCCCTTGGTGAGCAGGAAGATGTCCACCACGCCGCGCCGGCTGATGTTGGGAAGGGTGGAGAGGTCGCCGCCGGGCGAGCCCACGAACAGGTCCACGTCCCCGTCGCCGTCCGCGTCCGCGATGGCCAGGCCCGTGCCGAACCCGCCGCGGCCCAGGCCGGTGAGCGCGGGCCTCAGCAGCGCGGGCGCCTGGCCCGCCTTGAACGTGTAGAGGTACACCGCGCCCGAGTCGCCGATGGTCACGTCCGCGCCCGGCGAGGACACCGCCAGGTCCGCGCGCCCGTCGCCGTCCAGGTCGCCTGCGGCCAGCATGTCGCCGAAGAGCGCGCCCTCCGTCTCACCCGTCAACACCCAGGTGGGCTTCGCGGGCAGGCCGGAGGCGCTGCCCTTGTAGACGAACACCGCGCCGCCCGTGGGGCGCGACAGCTCGCTCTCGCGCTGGCCCACCGCCAGGTCCTGGATGCCGTCACCGTCGAAGTCCGCGGTCACCAGCGTGGCCACGTCTGACAGCTTGCCGTGCGCCAGCAGGGGCCGCGTCAGCTCATCCAGCACGCGCACCGACACCGTGGCCACGTCGGGGGTGAAGGCGTCCTTCGCCTCCAGCACGATGGTGCCGGACGCGCCCGCCTCCACCACGATGCGGCCGTTCACCAGGGAGCCGGGGCCGGACTTCTTCGTCCACGTCACGGTGTCCGTGCCGCCCGCGGTGCCCAGCGGCGCGGAAGAGCCTGACGGCACGCCCAGGTACGGCGGGTCGGCCACCAGCTTCGCGGCCTTGCTCACGGTGTACTGGAGCACGGCGGTGTCGCCGGACTTCGTGTCGCGCACGGTGAGGACGTCCTGCGCCTCCACCTGCCCCGCGGTGTAGAAGCCCGCGTCGGTGAGCGTGGCGCCGGAGCCGTTGGTGGTGAGCGTGAAGGTCGCCGTGCCCACCAGCCCCGCGAGGGCAATCTGGAAGGACGTGCCCGGCCGCAGCATCGCGCGCGCGGGCGCGACGCCGAAGCCCGCGATGACCTTCACCCGCACGCTGGTGGAGCCGCCGCACTGGTCGTCCACGACCGTCAGCGTGTCCTCGCCGGGCGTGGCGCCCGCGACGAAGCGGTTGCCACGCACGTCGCCGGAGGAGCCGCCCGGCTCCGCGCGGAAGCTGTAGTGGCCGCTGCCGCCGCCCGCCGTCAGCGTGGCCACGCCCGCGGAGCGCACCGTCGTGGGCTCCGCCGACAGCGTCAGCGGGGCGAGGCCCTCGCACGGGCCCACGTAGGGAAGCTGCTCGGCGGGCTTGAGCTCACCGTCACAGCCCAGGGTCAGCAGCGCGGCGAGGGGGGCCACGCGGATGAAGCGTTTCATGGGGGTGCCTCGGAAGGGGGGCGCCCGTCCTCCCGGGGAGGAGGACGGGCGCATGCACTGAAGGGGAAGCCGTCGTGAAGCAGGGACTTCAGGGCTGCGCGCCGGACGACACCCAGCGCTGGATGAGGGCGATGCCCTGCGGATCCAACGGCCCGTCCGCGGGCATGCGCAGGTCGCGCACCGCCGCGTTGATGAGCGGGGCGTTGGACTTCCACAGCTCGTAGGTGTTCAGCGGCCGGCCGGGGCTGGTGGTGTGGCACTTGGCACAGCGCGCCTCGTGGATGGGCCGGATGTCGCGCGCGTAGCTGGGGGTGGTGGTGAGCGGCTGGTAGGTGAAGGGCAGCAGGCGCCGCGCCTCCGTGCCGTCCTCGAAGCGGGACACCACGCCCAGCGTGTGCCCGCCCGGCGCCAGGCGGGTGAAGGAGAACGCCTTGAGCGTCTCCCCGTCCGCCTCCAGGCCTCCGAAGCTGTACGCGGGCCCGGCGGCTTCGACCTCCTGGTCCTCCAGCTGGAAGTGGACGCTCTTGGGCGTGCGGCCCGGCGGCAGGTGGGCCTGGATGACCAGCCCCTCCTCCACCACCAGCATGCCCTGGTGCATCCCCGTCACGCGCGGCGCGGGCGTCTGGCTGATGGCCAGGGCCTGCTCGCCCACGCGCACCCACGCGCAGCCGCTCTCGTCCGAGGCCAGCAGCGTCACCGACCCGGAAGGCAGCCCCTCCGCGACGCCCCAGACCTTCGCGTCCGCGTCGTAGGTGTAGAGCCGGTCACCCGCGCGGGCCCAGAGGTAGCGCCCCGCGCCCAGGAGCTGCTCCGGCCGCGACGGCAGCGCCACCGTGCTCCAGCCCTCCGTGTTCCGGCGCAGCAGGCGGGTGCTGGTGAGCACCCAGACCTCGCCCGGCACGCCCGTGCCGGCGCTCAGCCCCGCCAACGCCTGCACCGTCTCACCACCGGCGAGCGGCGCGTCCGAGCCGCGCACCTGGTAGACGCCCGGCGCGGACGCCACCACCACGTTCAACTTGCCCTCGCGCGCGAACCACAGGCCGGGCAGGCCGTCCTCCGCGGGCGCGGCCGTCATGGTGGTGATGCCGGTGAGCGGCTGCCCGGACAGCTTCAGCGACGCGAGCACGCCGCCCTGGATCTGGAACAGGCCCGTGGGGTGGGCAATCCAGGCGGCGCCGTCCGCCGTCTGCGCGGTGGCGACGATGCCGGTGCCCAGCACCTCCTGCCACAGCGGTTCAATCAGCCAGCCCTGGTCCGCGAGGAACAGGCCGCTGTCCGTCTCCACCAGGGCGCTGTGCGGCCCCAGGCGGAAGGTGGCGCGCACGGCGCCCAGCGGCGCAGTGTTCCGCGGGTGGGGGGCGAGCGCGGCCTGGGAGCCGTCCAACCGCAAGCGCACGGCCGCGCCCTTCGCGGTGGCGAAGATGCCGCCGCCGGACTGGTCCGCGAAGCCGGGCATCGCGGCCAGGGACTGCGCCGTGGAGACCTGGGTGGCCGTGAATGCCGCGGGCTTCGCCGGGTCGCTGCCCGGCGGTGCGTCCTCGCCGCACGCGGAGAACAGCACCGCGGACAACAGCAGGAGCGAGGGGGAGAGGAAGCGCGCCACGGAGGGGGAACCGTGGCGCGGCCGGGGACACATGAGGGGAGTGCTCATCAAGGTTCAGGCAAGGATGAACCGCAGCGGGTCCACCCGCGTGATGCTGTAGTCCAGCTTCGCCGAGGCCAGCACCGTCGCGATGATGTGCTCGGGGAAGATGTTGGAGCCGTTCGGGTCGTTGGCGCCGGTGCGCAGGTCCACCAGGCCCGGCGACATGCCGATGTCACCGCTGCGGCCCACCACCCGGTTGTGCTTGATGCCCGCGCCCATCAGCAGGCAGCTGTTGGACAGGTGGTGGTCGCGCCCGCCGGTGGCGTTGATGGTGGGCGTGCGAGCGAACTCGCTGAACACCAGGATGGTGGTGTGGTCCATGAAGTTGCCGCCGCCGGGGTGCGCCGTCTGGCGGAGATCATTCACCAACAGGTTCAGCGCGTCGAATCCCGCCCGCTGGTTGCTTGCATGGGTGACTTGCGTGCCGAAGTGGGTGTCCAGGCCGCCGGCCAGGTTGATGGACACGCACTGGCTGATGCCCTTCTTCAGGGCGGTGGCCACCATGGCGGCGCGGCCCGCGGCGCTGTTGTACGGGTAGGACTGGTTGTTGAGCCCGTAGAAGTCGCGCACGGACTGGTTGGCCGCCAGCTGGAAGCGGAACGAGTCCGACAGCTTGTTCTCCATCACCGTCTGCATCTGGCCGCGGCTGCTCTCGTAGGCCGTGCCCACGCCCCGCGCGGTGAGCGCCTGCTCCTCGCAGGTGATGGGCTGGCCGTTGAGGTCGATGAGGCTCTTCTCGATTTCGCTGTCCAGCTGGCGCGCCGCGCTGGGCGGATCCAGCGTGAGCACCAGGTCCGCCAGGCCGCTGACGCGCAGCGCGTTGGCGTAGCCGCCGTAGCGGTCGTTGTAGGACTCCACGCCCTGGGCGATGGACGGGATGGGCACCGTGGGCTTCATCTGGCCCACGATCTCCGTCGCGGTGGAGGAGCCGCGCGCCGCGCTGCCAATGGGCATCTTCCCGGTGAGGAAGTAGCGGTAGCCCACCTCGTGGGTGAGCGTGCTCATGTTGATGCCGCGCACCACCGTCATCAGGTCGTAGTGGTCCGACAGCGCGCCCACCGCGGGCCCGAAGGTCATCGTCGGGGCGCCGGCGCCCGCGCGCTCCTTGGGGACGATGGGCACCTGCTGGAAGCGGCTGTCGGTGCTGAGCAGGTTGTAGCCCGGCATGATGCGCGTCTCCGCGACGCGGTCGGCGGTGAACACCGCCGGGTCACGCGGGTCGAACGCGAGCAACTGGTCCCAGCCGCCGCTGAAATACACGAACACGAAGCAGCGGTCGGGCGCGGCCAGGTTCGTCGCCTGGGCCACGGCCTTGAAGGGGATGCCTCCCAGCAGCAGGGAGCCCATGAAGCCGGCTCCGGCCTTGAGGAAGGTGCGGCGCTCGGGGCTGCTCAAGTCTTCTTGGGGCGTCTTCTTCATCGCAGGCACCGTCAAGGTCAGTAGGTGATGAAGCGCGAGTCCGTCAGCATGGCGATGCACACCACCGCCAGCGCCTGGTCGCGCTTCTTGAGGGTTTCGGCCCGGGCGGCGGCCTTGCGGAAGAACGTCGCGTAGCGCGTGAGCTCGTCACCGGCGAGGGGCGCGCCCCAGAACCGGGTGGAGAGGTACACGAGCGTCTCGTTCACCTGCGCGTCCGTGAGCTTGGTGAGGTCGCTCATGGGCGAGGGCAGCGTGCGCCCCAGGGTGCGCAGGGTGACGTCCGCCTGCGCGATGTCCTTCTGCGCCTGGGCGATGCAGACCTTGCGCGCGCCGTCGTCCAGGAAGCGGGCGAAGACGAGGTTGGGCTCCGTGTTCTCCGTGGTGATGAGCGCGTAGTCCGCGCGGCCCAACGACTGGGCGCGCGCCTCCAGCTCATCCCACTCCATGCCCACGGCGATGCGGATGGACTCCTTGAGCTGCGCGACGGTGAGCCGGCGGGGCGCGCGGCCCACGCTGCCGCCCTGGGCCTCCGGGTCCGGCAGCGGGTCGATGGAGTCCGTGTTCCCGTGCGGGTTGGGCACCGGGTCCAGCTGGGCGTCCAGCGGGACGGGCTTGGCGGGGACGTCCACGGAGCCCTGCGTGCAGCCCGTGGCGAGCGCGAGCAGCGCGGTCAACAGTAGGCGGCGCATCAGTCGATCCTCCGGTACGCGTCGGACATCACCACCTGCTCGATGAGGCCCTTGAGGCTGTGGTTGTTCTTGGCGAAGTCCTGCGACAGCGTCTGCAGGTACATCCGCTGCTCCTCGGCCGTCATGGCGCGGCCCAGGAACTCGTTCCAGATGCGCTTGACGGTGCAGCGCTCCAGGTCGCCCGTCTCCATCATGCGCTGCACCAGCGCCTGCGGGCCGCCCTCGATGTTCTTCTCCTCGTCCGCGGTGCGGTAGAGGTAGGTCTTCAGGAGGCCCAGCGAGTTGGCGCCGTCGCCGTCGAAGGCCTGCATCACGTACTGGCTGCACTCGCCGCCGCAGCCGGTGTCACCGTTGATGGCGCAGTCGCGGCACTTCACGTCCAGGCGGGGGAACTGGTCCGGGGACAGGAACAGCGCGGAGCGCTCCGCGTAGCGGCCCCAGTGCGCGCCCGTGGGCTCGATGGTGGCGTGGCAGTAGTTGCAGCCGCAGCGCTTGGCCAGGTTGTTCTCGCGGTTGCAGGCGTCGTCCGGGGGCGGCAGGGACGCGTCCGCGGCCGGGGCGAAGTGCTTGCAGAGGAACGCCTCGTAGAACTCGTTCACGCGGGCGCGCTGGGTGGGGAAGCGGTAGAGGAACGCGGGGGTGGTGAGCACGCCGGAGTGGGTGTTGTCGCGGACGTACTCGCTCCACTGGGTGGTGTCGGCGTACGTCACGGCGGGCAGCACCGCGTTGTCCGCGGGGGCCTTCACGCTGAAGACGCCCACGCCCTGGCGCTGCCGGTAGAACTCCGACAGCGGGCCGTTCACGAAGGAGCGGCGCGTGGTGAGGATGTTGAAGTAGGGCTCGTCGTTCCGCACCACGGAGTCCGTGATGTAGAGCGGCTCCTCGTTGAAGGAGGCGACGCGCGCGGTGTGCACGTCGCTGATTTCGCAGCGGCGCATCTTGTCGCCGCAGCCGCAGCTGCGGTCGCCGTTGAAGCGCCCCGTCTCACAGGACTCGCCCGTGTACGGGTTCGTCGGGCGGTTCTGCGCCTCGATGGCGCACACCTTCACGGGCTCCGTGGTGGTGGACCAGTACGGCTGCACCGTGGTGGTGACGTAGCCCTCGCGCTGCACGCACCCCCGCTTCGGGCTCCAGACGCCGGCCCGGTTCGTGGAGATGTCGAACCCGCAGCGCTCCAGCGTCAGGGTGCCGGTTCCACCGGCCGGCTGCACCCAGGCGGTGATGACGCCCGTGGCCGGCGACGGCACCAGCACGTTGGTGGTGTTCTTGTTCGGGTCCGGCAGGCAGAGGTAGCCCACGGACTTGCCCGCGGTGCTGTTGTAGCGGTTGTCGCAGAAGTTCACGTACTTGCCGTACGTGGCGTTGGCCTTCAGCGCGTTGCAGTCCGCGAACTTCAGCTCCGGCTCCGTGGCGTTCACGTCCAGCTGGCGGCACTGGTAGAAGTTCGTGTCGTAGTCGTAGCTGACCGGCAGCGGCACGCCCTGCGCGTCGCGGCAGGCGGGAGGCGTGGAGTTGTCCTGGTGCGGGTCCTGCGGGTTCGCCTTGCAGCTGTCCTGGGCAATCTCCCCGTCACAGCGCTGGCCCTGGCCGCCGCGCAGCGCGTTGGAGTTGTTGCTGGCGAAGCTCAGCGGCGTGCCGGACACGCGGTAGTCGCCGTTGCCCTGCACGCTGCCGTTGATGTTGGAGCGCAAGAGGGCGCGGTGGAACTCGCGCATCCGCGTGTAGAAGGACTCGTCCTTCATCATCTTGCGGACGTCATCCGCGGTGACGGAGCCCTTGGCCTGGAACGCCTTGTACTCCTCCATCGTCGGAGGACGTCCCAGCAAATCGAGAGAAAGCTGACGTAGGTGCCGCTCCAAGGGAACCTTCGCCACGGGCGCGCACACCGCTTCTTCAGCGGCTGCGGGCAGGGCGAGCAGGAGGGCGGCGCTCGCCAGGGGGGCAAGGCAACGCACGCTGAACACGGTGAACCTCCGAGAGGGGGGGTCGGGGGTGACGCAGTGTCTGAGAGTATGAGGGAAATTCCGGTTTGTAATCCAGCCGACCTAACCGATTCCATTCAACCGACATATCGGTGGCTGTAGGCCGCTACTCTGGGGCGCTGTTGCAAGCCGGGCCTGACGCGGGCCACAAGGGGGCATGTCCAACGCCGCCTCCGGGCTGTCCCCGTCGTCCTCGTCCACCCGCGACCGCTCCTTCTTCATCGCGATCGGCGTGGTGTCCGCCGGTGCGCTGGCGCTGCTGGCGTGGCTGCTGCTCATCCGGCGCGGAAGCGCGGAGATGGGCGTGGACCTGCGCTTCATGCCGGCGGTGAACGCGGGGCTCAACGCGACGGCGGCGGCGCTGCTCTTGGGCGGGTGGGTGGCCATCAAGCGCGGCGTGCGGCGGGTGCACCAGAACCTGATGGTGAGCGCGTTCATCGCGTCCGCGCTGTTCCTGGTGGGCTACCTCGCCTACCACTTCGTGCACGGGGACACGCGCTATGTGGGTGACTTCCGCGGGCTGTACCTGACGCTGCTGGCCAGCCACGTGCTCCTGTCCATGCCGGTGCTGCCGCTGGCGCTGGTGGCCTTCTACTTCTCCTGGCGGCAGCAGTTCGCCCGGCACCGCAAGGTGACGCGGTGGCTGGCGCCCATCTGGCTCTACGTGTCGGTGACGGGCGTGGTGGTGTTCTTCATGCTGCGCGGCGGCGTGCCCGCGGTGCCCTGAGGCGCCGCGCCATCCGGGCGCGTCACGACGCGGTGTACTCGGGGCCGCCGTTGATGGGGGCAGGCCCTGGCGAAGCCTGGCTGGGGCCCGCGGAGAGCGGGATGCCCCGGGGCAGGCGCACGGTGAAGGTGGAGCCCTGGCCCTCCACGCTGGCCACGGCGAGCGTGCCGCCGTGCAGCTCCACCATGCGGCGCGCGCTGGCCAGGCCCACGCCGCTGCCGGACACGTCCCGGGACACGTTGCGGCCGCGGTGGAAGCGCTCGAAGACGAAGGGCAGGTCCGCCGCCGGGATGCCGATGCCCTGGTCCGTCACGGCGAGCAGCACGAACTGCTGCGAGTCCGCCTCCTCCACGCCCAGGTGCACGGTGACGGTGGAGCCCGCGGCGCTGTACTTCACCGCGTTGCCCATCAGGTTCTCCAGCACGCGCTCCAGGGCGTGCGCGTCCCACTCGCCGGTGAAGTCGCGCCCGTCCGGCGCCTCCAGGACGAAGTGGTGGCGCGACGCGTTGGCCTCCAGCTCGCGCACCTTGCCGCGCACCAGGGCCAGCAGGTCCAGGGGCTCGCGCTGGAGCGGGCGCTCCTGGCCGCGCGTCACCTCCAGGAAGTGGTCGATGAGCTCGCCCATGCGGTGCGCCGCGCGCACGATGTGGCCCAGGCGCGTCTCCAGCGCGGGCGTCATCGAAGCGGCGGGAATCTGCCGGCGCAGCACCTGGGCGTTGAGCGTCATGATTTGAAGCGGGCCCTTGAGGTCGTGCGTCGCCAGCGAGAAGAGCTCGTCGCGCACGGCCAGGGCCTCGCGGGCGGCGGCCTCGGCGCGCTCGGCGCGCAGGCGGCGCTCCTCCAGCTCGCGCGTCATGCGCATCGTTTCCACCGCGGCGCGCAGGCTGCGGCGCAGGCGCTCCGGGCTGAAGGCCTCCTTCACCAGGTAGTCCTGGGCGCCGGCCTTCATGGCGTCCACCGCCACACGCTCGTTGCCGCTGCCGGTGAGCACCACCACGGCGGGCACCTGGGGCAGCCCCAGCGCCGTGAGCTTCTGGAGCAGGGAGACGCCGTTCATGCCGGGCAGGTGGTAGTCCAGCAGCATCGCGTCCACGTCGTTGGCGGCCAGGTACGCGAGCGCATCCTCCGCGGAGGACACCGGCACCACCTCCCACTTCATGTCCGGGTCACGCGCCAGCGCGCGGCTGACCGCGAGGCGATCCGCCATGCCGTCGTCGACCAGCAGCACGCGCAGGCTCATGCCTCCGGCTCCCGGGACGCGGGCAGGCGCGCGGCCTTGAACCAGAAGGCGTGGAGCGCTTCGGCGGTGGCCTGCAGCTGGGGGCCGACCTCTGGCTTGAAGAGGTAGCTGTTGGCGCCGTCCGCGTAGGCGCCGTCCACGTCGCCCGCCTCCAGGGAGGAGGAGAAGATGATGACGGGGATGGAGCGCAGCTCCGGGTCCGCCTTGAGCTGGGAGAGCACCTCGCGCCCGCTGATGCCCGGCATGTGCAGGTCCAGCAGGATGAGCACCGGGCGCTCCGCGTCCACGTGCTCGCCGCGCCGGTACAGGTAGTCCAGGGCGTTCTCGCCGTCGCGCACGCGCACCACCGGCACGGGCAGCGGCAGACGCTTCGCGATGCGCATCAGCGCCTCCGCGTCCGGATCACTGTCCTCCACCAGCAGCAGCGGCTTCATGAGCGCGGTCCCTCGCCCAGCGTGAAGTAGAACGTGGAGCCCCTGCCCGGCGCGGAGTCCACCCAGAGCGCGCCGCCGTGCAGCGACACCAGCCGGCGCGCGATGGCGAGCCCCGCCCCCGAGCCGCCGCCATAGGCCTGCGCGGGATGCAGGCGGCGGAACAGCTCGAAGATGGCCTCGTGGAATTGCGGTGCGATGCCGATGCCAGGGTCTCTCACGTAGAAAAGGTAGGGCGCGGTGACGTGACGCGCCGCCTCCGTCCGCGTTTCTCCCGGCCCCAGGAAGCCCACCTCCACCCAGCGCGGCTCGGCCGTCTGGTACTTGGCCGCGTTGCTGATGAGGTTGGCCCACACCTGGCGGATGCGGACGGCGTCACACGCCAGCGTGGGCAGGCGGCGGGGCAGGCGGACCTCCACCCTGCCCTCCTCCAGCCGCGCACCCAGCGTCGTCAGCACGTCCTCCACCAGGGCCTGTTGATCCGTCACCTCCCACGACAGCTCCAGCCGGCCCAGGCGGCTGTACTCGAAGAGGTCGTCGAGCAGGCCGTGCGTGCGCTTCGCCAGCCACGTCAGGGCCTCCAGCTGCGCGCGGCCGTCCGGGCCCAGCGCGGGACCGAAGTCCTCCTGGAGGAAGGAGCTGTACTGGAGGATGCCGCGCAGGGGCTCCTTGAGGTCGTGCGCCACGGTGCCGCCGAACGCGTCCAGCTCCGCGTTGGAGCGGGCCAGTTCCCGCGACAGCCGGGCCAGCTCCTCCGCGTGCCGCAGCACCACGCCCACCAGCGCGCCCTTGAGCGCGCGCGCCGCCTCCAGGTCCTGCGAGGACCAGGGCAGGGACGCGCCCCGCGTCTCCTCGCGCCACACGTCGAAGGACACGCGGGGGCGCAGCCGTTCATGGCCGGGCTCCGGGCGCACGGGCTTGTGCGGGTTGCCGGCCCACGACACGGTGCGCGCCACCTCCGGCCGGAACCACAGCGCGAAGTGCGGCACCGCCGGATCCAGGCGCACCGCCAGCAGGCCCGCGGCCACGTCCGCGCGCGAGGCCAGCGGCGGGTACACGTCCCCCAACCGGTCCACGTGGAGGGCGTCGTCCGGCAGCTCCCGCTCCGAAAGCCACGCCACCAGCGCGCGCACCTCCTCCGCCGACGGCGTGGTGCCGAGCAGCAGGGGCGACGCCTCCGGGCCCGCGCTCGCGCCCAGCACCAGCGCGACGCCATGGGCGTTCGTGAGTTCCATCAGCAGCGGCGCCTGGGCATCCAGCGCTCGCGCGGGGGTGCGCTCGCCCAGCTTCGGCATGACCAGCGCGTTGAGCAGCGACGCGCGGCGCGCCTGGGCGGCGGCCTCCAGGCCGCGCTCCTCCGCGGCCAGCTGGAGCGACAACAGCCGCGCCAGCACCTCGCACGCCTGGCGCCGCGCGGCGGACACCTTCCGGGGCGACAGGTGGTGGCAGGCCATGAGCCCCCAGAGCTGTCCGTCCTTCAGGAGCGACACGCTGAAGGACGCGCCCACGCCCATGTTGCGCAGGTACTCCAGGTGGACTGGCGACACGCTGCGAAGCGCGGCGCCGGACAGGTCCAGCGGGCGCTGGGTGCCGGGCAGCAGCGGTGGCACCAGCCCCACGACCTTCGCGTCCACGTCCGCGATGAGGCGCACGGGGTGGCGCGTGTAGAGGGCGCGCGCCTGCACGGGGATGTCGCTCGCGGGAAAGTGCAGGCCCATGAAGGAGTCCACGCCCTCGCGCACGCTCTCCGCCAGGACCTCGCCGTGGAAGTCCGCGTGGAAGCGGTAGACCATCACCCGGTCGTAGCCGATGACCTCGCGCACCGCGTCCGCGGCCTCCTGGAGCAGCGCGGCCGTCCCCTTCGCGCGCGCCAAGGGCGACACCAGTCGCTGCACCGCGGAGAGCGCGGTCTCCTCCGCGCCCGCGTCCTCGTCCGACAGCGGCTCCAGCTCCAGCACGCGCAGGCCGTCGCTGTCGTGCAGGAGCGCGGAGCAGCGCTGTCCCGACACCTCCACTGTGACGGGCCCCGGCCCCGCGCCCGCCTCCACGCGCGCGAGCAGCCCGTGCGGCAGCACGCGGGAGAGGGGCTGGCCCACGAGCGCGTCCGGCCCCGCGCCGAGCAGCGCGGCCGCGTTGGCGCTCACGACCGCGACGGCCTCCGTGTCCTTCCGGAACGCGACGAGCACGCCCCGGGGTTGGATGCCGCCCAGGAGGTGGATGGGCTCACGGTCACAGACGCTGAGGTCGGCATCAGAGACGGACGGGGACATCGTGCTCTCGCATCATCCAGGCGGCGAAGGTGTCGAAGGTGTCGCGAGCGCCCTGCACGACGGCCGCGTCGAAGGACTCGGAGGACGCCCGTTCGGACGCCTGGGTGACGGCGGCACCGAAGGCGCGCCACATGGGGCCCACCTGATCGCCATAGGCCCGGAAGAAGGCGAAGGTCCCCACGCGCGCGTCCGGACCGAAGTGGCGCGTCAGGTGGCGCAGGATGAGCTGGCCGCCCAGCGTGGAGCCCTCCAGCACGTACGCGCAGCCCAGCGCCTCCGCCAGCCCCGGCAGGGCCGGCAGTGGGGACGCGCGCGGCAGCCGCGCGAGCGAGGCCGTGTCGTGCCCCAGGGCGCGCAGGTCCGCTTCCAGCAGCGGCGTCTTCCAGCGCGCCTCCAGGTTCAGCGCGGGCTCCAGGGCCGACAGGGGCCCGGCGAGCAGCGCCTCCAGGGGCACGTAGAGGCCGTAGAAGTCCTCCAGGTGGCGCTGGTAGTCCGCGGGCGTCAGCTGCGCGTCCATGAGACGCACCACGCCCTCCGTGCGCTCGTGGTGCGGGCGCGTCTCCGTCTTCAACCGCTGCAGCAGTGCCAAGGTCCCCGGAGCATGGGAAGCGGCGCGGCACGTGGAAACAACCAACTGCGGCAAATGTTGGCCGTTCATCGCAGACGACTGTTGTCCTTCCATCGATACACGCGGCGAGGGGCGCACCGAGCGTGAGGTTTCACGCGGGGCCTGTTTCCCCGGCACCACTCCACGCGGTGACTCGACCCCACGCACCACCCTGTCTTTACGGGGCGCGACACACCGCGTTAGCCTGCATGCTCAACAGCTTGGCTTCCCGCGTCATGCGGGAAAGGGGTCCCGACGATGCCGTTCACCCTCCCTCCGCGCTACGGGCTGTACGAGCCGGAGACCGAGCACGACGCCTGCGGTGTGGGGTTCGTGGCCCACATCCGGGGGCAGCGTTCGCGGGGCATCGTGGAGGACGCGCTGGAGCTGCTCAACCGGCTGAGCCACCGCGCCGCCGCGGGACGCGACCCGGAGACGGGGGACGGCGCCGGCATCCTGGTCCAGTTGCCGCACCGCTTCTTCAACCATGAGGCGCCAAGGCTGGGTTTCGAGCTGCCGCCGCGCCGCCAGTACGGTGTCGCGCAGGTGTTCCTGCCGCCGGAGCCGGAGGCGCGCCGCGCGTGCGAGGCGCTGTTCGAGGACGTGGTGGAGGAGGAGGGGCAGCGGCTGCTCGGCTGGCGCGACGTGCCGGTGGCGCCGGAGGAACTGGGGCCGCTCGCACGCCAGGTGGCGCCGGTCATCCGGCAGCTCTTCATCGCGCGGCGTCGCGTGGTGCCCAGCGCCTTCGAGCGCAAGCTCTACCGCATCCGCAAGCTGGTGGAGAACCGCGTGCTGGCGCGCGGCGTCGACCCCCAGGGACGCTTCCACGTGGCCAGCTGTTCGTCGGAGACGCTCATCTACAAGGGGCTGCTCCTGCCCCGGCAGCTGCCGCGCTTCTACGCGGACCTGCGGCACCCGGAGTTCGTCAGCGCGCTGGCGCTGGTGCACTCGCGCTTCTCCACCAACACCTTCCCCACGTGGGAGCTGGCGCAGCCGTTCCGCTTCATCGCGCACAACGGTGAAATCAATACCCTGCGTGGCAACCGCAACTGGATGACGGCGCGGCGCGGGCTGCTCCAGACGGCGAAGCTGGGCGGCAGCCTGGAGCCGCTGTGGCCCATCATCGTCCCGGGCAAGAGCGACTCCGCGCAGTTCGACAACATGGTGGAGCTGCTCTACCTGGGCGGCCGCACCCTGCCCCACGCGATGATGATGATGATCCCGGAGGCGTGGGAGGGGAACAAGGAGATGGGCGACGAGCGCCGCGCCTTCTACGAGTACTCCGCGTCCCTGCTGGAGCCGTGGGACGGCCCCGCCGCCATCGCGTTCACGGACGGGCAGCTCATTGGCGCCACGCTGGACCGCAACGGCCTGCGCCCCGCGCGCTACCTGGTGACGGAGGACGACCGCATCATCCTGGCGTCGGAGACGGGCGTCATCGACGTGCCCCCGTCACAGGTGCGCCGCAAGGGCCGCCTGACGCCGGGCCGCATGCTGCTGGTGGACACGACGGAGGGGCGCATCCTGGAGGACGAGGAGGTGAAGCATGAAATCACCTCGCGCTGGCCCTACCGCCGCTGGCTCCAGCGCAACGTCTTCACCTTCGAGGACCTGCCCGCCGTCCCCGCCCCCGCGCGCGTGAAGGGCGAGGCGCTGTGGCGGCTGCAGCGCGCGTTCGGCTACACGGATGAAGACGTGCGCACCACGCTGGTCCCCATGGCGGAGACGGGCAAGGAGCCCACGGGCTCCATGGGCACGGACACGCCGCTCGCGGTGCTGAGCGACCAGGCCCCCACCCTCTTCAACTACTTCCACCAGCTCTTCGCGCAGGTCACGAACCCGCCCATCGACCCGCTGCGCGAGGCGCTGGTGATGACGCTGGCCACCGCGCTGGGCCCTGAGGGCAACACCTTCGAGGAGACGCCGGAGCAGTGCCACCGGCTGTCCCTGCCCGGCCCCATCCTCACCAACGGGCAATTGGCGCGGCTGGCGAACCTGCGCGGCGACACGGGCCTCTTCGAGCCGCGTCCCTTGAGCCTGCTGTACCCGCACGCGGGCGGCGCGGCCACGGCGCTGGAGGTCGCGGTGGAGCGGCTGTGCACGGCGGCGGTGGATGCCGTCGACGCGGGCGCGAGCATCCTCGTGTTGAGCGACCGGGGCGTGGACTCGGCGCACGCGGCCATCCCCGCGCTGCTGGCCGTGTCCGCGGTGCACCAGCGGCTGGTGCGCGACGGCACGCGCATGTACACGGGCATCGTCCTGGAGACGGCGGAGGCGCGCGAGGTGCACCACTTCGCGTGCCTGTTCGCCTACGGCGTGTCCGCGGTGAACCCGTACCTGGCGCTGGACACGCTGCGCGCGCTGGCGGACGCGGGCGAGCTGAAGGTGGACGCGGACAAGGCGCAGGCCCAGTACCTCCACGGCCTGGAGGAGGGCCTGCTCAAGGTGATGTCCAAGATGGGCATCTCCACGCTCCAGTCGTACCGGGGCTCGCAGCTCTTCGAGGCGGTGGGCCTGCAGCGAAGCCTCATCGAGAAGCACTTCACCGGCACGTCGTCGCGCGTGGAGGGCGTGGGCCTGCCGGAGCTGGGCCGCGAGGTGGCGGAGCGGCACGCGCGCGGCTTCGGTGCCTGCGCGGACGGCGAGGAGGAACTGCTGCCGGTGGGCGGGCAGTTCCGCTGGCGCCGGCAGGGCGAGCGGCACAAGTGGAACCCCGCCACCGTGGCGAAGCTCCAGGAGGCGGTGCGCGCGAACGACGCGGCCCGGTTCCAGGAGTATTCGAAGCTGGCGGACGACGAGACGCGCGAGCACAGCAACCTGCGCGGTCTGCTGGACGTGGTGACGGACGGCTGCACGCCGGTGCCGCTGGAGGAGGTGGAGCCCGCGCTGGAGCTGGCGCGGCGGTTCGTCACCGGCGCCATGTCCTTCGGGTCCATCAGCGCGGAGGCGCACGAGACGCTGGCCATCGCGATGAACCGGCTGGGCGGAAGGTCCAACAGCGGCGAGGGCGGCGAGGAGTCCCGCCGCTACGCGAAGGACGCCAACGGCGACTCGCGCCGCAGCGCCATCAAGCAGGTGGCCAGCGCGCGCTTCGGCGTCACCGCCGAGTACCTGGTCAACGCGGACGAGCTCCAGATCAAGATGGCCCAGGGCGCCAAGCCCGGCGAGGGCGGCCAGCTGCCGGGCCACAAGGTGGATGAGCGCATCGCCCGCGTGCGCTGGAGCACGCCGGGGGTGACGCTCATCTCCCCGCCGCCGCACCACGACATCTACTCCATCGAGGACCTGGCGCAGCTCATCTACGACCTCCAGTCCGTCAACGCGAAGGCGCGCGTGAGCGTGAAGCTGGTGAGCGAGGTGGGCGTGGGCACCATCGCGGCGGGCGTCGCGAAGGCGGGCGCGGGCTGCGTGGTGGTGGCGGGCTACGAGGGCGGCACGGGCGCCTCTCCCCTCTCCAGCCTCCAGCACGCGGGCCTGCCGTGGGAGCTGGGGCTGGCGGAGACGCAGCAGGTGCTGGTGCACAACGGCCTGCGCTCGCGCATCCGCGTGCAGGTGGACGGCGGCCTGCGCACCGCGCGCGACGTGCTGGTGGCGGCGCTGCTGGGCGCGGAGGAGTTCGGCCTGGCCACGGCGAGCCTCGTGTCCGTGGGCTGCATCATGCTGCGCAAGTGCCACCTCAACACCTGCTCGGCGGGCATCGCCACGCAGGACCCGGCGCTGCGCGAGCGCTACCAGGGCACGCCGGAGAACGTGGTGAGCTTCTTCCTGCTGCTGGCGGAGGACCTGCGCCGGCACATGGCGAAGCTGGGCGCGCGCAAGCTGGACGAACTGGTGGGCCGCGTGGACCTCCTGCGCCAGCGCGCGGCGGTGGACCACTGGAAGGCGCGCAAGGTGGACCTGTCCCCGCTGCTCGCCGCGCCGGCCGCGCCGGCCACCGAGCCGCGCCACTGCCAGACGCCGCACCGCAAGGACGTGTCGGACCACCTGGACCACGAGCTGCTGGCGAAGGCGCAGTCCGTCCTCGCGGGCGGGCCGCCTTTGATGCTGTCCTTGCCGGTGGCGAACACGCACCGCGCGGTGGGCGCGATGCTGTCCGGCGAGATTGCCCATCGCCACGGCGCGCAGGGGCTGCCGGACGGGAAGCTGCGGGTGAAGCTGAAGGGCTCCGCGGGCCAGAGCTTCGGCGCGTTCCTCGCGTCGGGCGTGACGCTGGAGCTGGAGGGCGACACCAACGACTACCTGGGCAAGGGGCTGTCCGGCGGACGCATCATCGTCTACCCGCCGGAGGGCAGCCGCTTCACGCCCGAGGAGAACGTGCTCGTGGGCAACACGGTGCTCTACGGCGCCACGGCCGGCGAGGTGTACCTGCGCGGCCTCGCCGGTGAGCGCTTCGCGGTGCGCAACAGCGGCGCGCAGGCGGTGGTGGAGGGCGTGGGCGACCACGGCTGCGAATACATGACGGGCGGCGTGGTGGTGGTGCTGGGCCAGACGGGCCGCAACTTCGCGGCCGGCATGAGCGGCGGCACCGCGTACGTGCTGGACCGCGAGCGCACCTTCCGCGAGCGCTGCAACCTGGAGATGGTGGAGCTGGAGTCGCTGGTGGACGAGTCCGAAATCTGGCTCGTGCACGGGATGATTGAACGCCACCTGCACCACACCGGCAGCGCGCTGGCGCGGCGGGTGCTCGACAACTGGGAGCTGATGGTGCCGCAGTTCATGAAGGTCATGCCCTCCGACTACAAGCGGGTGCTCCAGGCCCGGCGCGCGGCACGCAGGCCGCCACCGACCGCGAGCGTGCAGCAACTCCACGTCGTCGGCGGGGGGACCTGAGCCATGGGCAAGCCCACGGGTTTCATGGAGTGGCAGCGCATCCCCGCACCCAAGCGGGACAAGGCGGAGCGCCTGGAGGACTGGCGCGAGCTGCACCTGCCGCTGGCGCCGGACGAGGCGAAGCGGCAGGCGGGACGCTGCATGGACTGCGGCATCCCCTTCTGCCACCAGGGCTGTCCCCTGGGGAACCTCATCCCGGACTTCAACGACGCGGTGTACCGGGGCCAGTGGCGGGAGGCGTACCAGGTGCTCAGCCGCACCAACACCTTCCCGGAGTTCACCGGACGGCTGTGCCCCGCGCCGTGCGAGGCCGCGTGCGTGCTGGCCATCGACCGGGACGCCGTCACCATCGAGCAGTTGGAGAAGGAGATCTCCGAGCGCGCCTTCGCGGAGGGCTGGGTGAAGGCGAAGCCTCCGGCGCGGCGCACGGGCAAGCGCGTGGCCGTGGTGGGCTCCGGCCCCGCGGGGCTCGCGGCGGCGGCGCAGCTCAACTCGGCCGGGCACAGCGTGACGGTGTACGAGAAGGACGCTCGCGCCGGAGGCCTGCTGCGCTACGGCATCCCGGACTTCAAGCTGGAGAAGGCGGTGCTGGACCGCCGCATCGCGCTGATGGAGGCGGAGGGCATCGTCTTCCGCGTCGGCGAGGACGTGGCGGTGACGCCGGGCTGGCGCGCGCTGCGCGAGCAGTACGACGGCGTGGTGCTGGCCCTGGGCGCGCGCAAGGCCCGCGAGCTGGACGTGCCGGGCCGCGAGCTGTCCGGCGTGGTGCAGGCCATGGACTACCTGGAGCACCAGAACCAGGTGGTGACGGCCGGAGCGCAGCCGGACGCGCGCCTGGAGGCACAGGGCAAGCGCGTCATCATCCTGGGGGGCGGCGACACGGGCTCGGACTGCCTGGGCACGGCGCTGCGCCAGGGCGCGACGAACGTGATGCAGGTGGAGCTCTTCCCCGCGCCGCCGCCGGTGCGCGCGAAGGAGAACCCGTGGCCGCGCTGGCCGCTGGTGTTCCGCACGTCCTCCAGCCAGGAGGAGGGTGGCGAGCGCGCCTTCGCGATGATGACGAAGCGGCTGGAGGGCGAGAACGGCCAGCTCCAGCGGCTGCACGCGGTGCGCGTGGAGGTGCAGCGCGAGCCGGGCGGCGCGCCGAAGCTGGTGGAGGTGCCGGGCTCCGAGCAGGTGTTCGAGGTGGACCTGCTGGTGCTGGCCATGGGCTTCACCGGCCCCCGGACGGACCGGCTGGTGGAGGAGCTGGGCGTGACGCTCTCGCCGCGCGGCACGGTGCAGGTGGACGCGAAGTTCGCCACCTCCGCGCCGGGCGTGTACTGCGCGGGTGACGCGAGCCGGGGCGCGAGCCTCATCGTCTGGGCGCTCGCGGACGGCCGGGAGGCGGCGCGCGCGTTGGACTCCTGGCTGTCCGGCGCCGCCTCCGTGCTGCCCACGCGCGGCCAGGACTGCGCGTTCTAGGGGCCGCGTCCCGTCAGTGGACGCGGGCCGCGGGCGGCTGGAGGAAGTCGAGCGGCCGCTCCCGGAGCCGCGTCCTGAAGCCAGGGCGCATCTCCAGCAGCTGCTTCACCACCTCGACGTCGCGGATGGGGCCCACCGTGAGCGATGGGGCCGGTGAGCCGGGCGGCACGTCCAGGGGAACGCTCCCGGCGAGCGCTTCCATCCGGGACAGGTAGCCCGCGTCCAGGTCGATGAACCAGCCGCAGGAGGTGCAGTTGGCCAGCTCCTGGAGCCGCTGGTGCCGGCGCAGCAGGTCCGCGAACGGCCACGACGTCACCTGCGCCCCGAACTGGGCGTCCGGCACGACGAACATGAACCCGCTGCCCCCGCCCGTGAGGAACTTCGACAGCCGGGCCGGGATGCCCGACGTGGGACTGACGTGCGTGAAGGCCAGGTTGTCCACGCCCGAGAAGTCATTGGTCCCCGTGTCCTTGAAGTGACAGCCATTGCAGGTGTTGGCGGAGAACTCCTTCCGCGCACAGACCTCCGTGGCGTCGGTGGGAACCGCGTTGAGCGCTTCCCAGTGCGTGGGCGGAGCCACCTGCGAGTTGGCGCCCACGAAGGGCCTGCCATTGAGGGTGCGCGGCACGACGAAGTGCGCGAAGCACTGGGTGGGCACGGTCACCGGCTGCTCGACGCCGTTCTTCACATACGTGCGCACGAAGGAGTCCACGTCGGGGTCCGTCCGGAAGTCGTGGGTCGCGTCATCGGGAGTCAGCGCCATCGTGTGGACGCGCAGACACCCGTTGGAGGGCTTGTCCACGCCAGTGACGGGGTTCTGGTCCACGAGCCGGAACTCCCGCAGCTCCCAGGGCAACCCCAGGGTGACCTCGTTGGTGCGAAGCTGGTTCAGCGCGTTTCCGTTGCCCTTGCCCGGAGCGCGGCCTCGCTGGACGACGCTCTCCGTCATCAAGGCGAGCCGCGCACGGTAGGCCGCGTTGAAGGTGGCGTAGCTTCCCAGCCCGGCCCACTGCCGGGCCCACGCCATGACCGCCGGGCACCCCTCGCCCGGCACGCCGTACTCGAAGATGACGGTGAACGGCTTGAGGTTGCAGGTCGCCTCCGTTCCACCGGTTCCCCAGGGCGAGGGGCGCGTCAGCCCGAAGAGGAAGCGCAGCTCCCCCGGGTCTGACGGCCGGCCGGAGTCGTCCTCCGTGCCGGCCAGGTCGATGCGGTTGACGATGGACAGCAGCCGGAAGGGCGCGATGTCCAGGTCCAATGGCTTGCTGAGCACCACCTCCCAGCGGCCCGTGGAGGCGTTGAGCTGGAGGGACGACGACGCGCCGCTGGCGGCGGCCCAGGGGGCAATCACCTCGTCATACATCTTGCGGCGCGCGGGCACGGTGTCGCCGTTGGACTGGAAGTCATTGAGCCAGAGTGACAGCCAGCTCAGCACGAAGGCCTCCGGGCGCGAGCCGGACCCCTGGGCCATCTCCCGCATGAGGTGCGCGAAGGTCCACACCCCGCCCTTCGTTCCCGCGCCGGTGCACGGGTCCCACGTGCGCGCCGGGTCGAGCACCACGGCCGGGTCGCGGATCATCAGCGTCCGCTCCCACCAGGCCTGCGTGGAGGCCGGTATCTGGGGGCAGCTCGTGAACGGCACCAGCGCGCCCTGCCCGAAGGCGTCGGCGTCGACGGGGAGCCCCTCGTAACGGGCAGCCGGGTGGCGTCCGTTGAACAGGACGGTCTCCCGGGTGGGCGTCCCGAACTCGCCGGAGGCCAGCCGGCGCTCGTTCTCCTTGCGGCGCTGCAGCTCCGAGTCCGGCAGCTGCGAGAAGAGGGTGAAGAACTCCGGGCCAGGGCTCGCGGGAATGGTGCCCAGCCGGGCCAGCGTGTCGGACCGGAACAGGACCGTGGGACGGTCCGGGTCCCCCACCACGCGCACCAGGCTGTCCGCGAGCATCCGGTTGGCCGGGGGCGGCAGCTTCACGTGCACGGCCGTCGTCTCCCCCAGCGGCGTGGGCTTCTCCAGCTTCTGGGCGAAGATTTCGGCGACGGACAGGCCTGACACGACGGGCAGTTCGCCGATGCTGGAGACGGTGCCCCCCGAGCCGACTTGCGCATCATCCTGGGTGTCCTGCACCGGCGGCGCCTGCGCGGGCGCCGGCTCCTTCGCGCATCCGCTGACCGCCAGCACGGCTCCCAATAAAATGATTCTCAATTCCTTGCACTTCCGCGACATGCATCCCCCCGGCGAAGCCAGCCTCTTCCATCCATGGCAGGCATTGCCTCAACGCCGCGGGCGCTCGTGCATGTCCAAGCGTCCGATACAGGGCCGGGCGAAGTCACACCCCGGACAGGGAGCTGCCCGCGCGAATGATCAGCGAGGGCCGCGCCCATCCCCTTCCCGACAGGTTCCCGGCCTCGCGGGGTCCACACGCTTGGAGCCCCAACGCGCCACGGGGCCCACCCGCGTGAAGCGAGGGGCCCCGTGACGACGGAAACACCGGAGGAAGGACGCTACGCGGGCACGGGCTGCGACGGGGCGCCGTGCTCCGGGGCGCTGGCCGTCGCGGTGGACGTGCTCGCGGCGGGCGCGGGCGGCGTGGGCACGGCGAGCGCCACGGTGGGGACCTCGCCCACGGTCTCTCCGTGCTGGCTCAGGTCCAGGCCCGCTTCCTCCTGCTCCGGGGTGACGCGCAGCGGGACGATGCGGTCGACAATCTTGTAGAGGAGGTACGAGCCCACGAAGGAGAAGACGGACACGACGACCAGCGCCAGCAGGTGCATGAGGAAGGTGCGCGTGGTGCCGTAGAGCAGGCCCACGTCCTTGGCGAGCACGCCGGTGAGGATCATCCCAACGATGCCGCCCAGGCCGTGGCAGGGGAACACGTCGAGCGTGTCATCCAGCGCGGTGCGGCTCTTGAAGTGCACGGCGGCGTTACTGACGAAGCTGGCGACGAGGCCCACCAGGATGCTCTGCCCCACGGTGATGAAGCCCGCGGCGGGCGTGACGGCGACCAGGCCCACCACCGCGCCCACGCAGGCGCCCATGGCGCTGGGCTTGCGGCCGCGCAGCCAGTCAAAGGCGATCCACCCGAGCATCGCGGAGGCGGAGGCCGTGTTGGTGGTGGCGAAGGCCAGCGTGGCCAGCGACGAAGCGGACAGCGCGGAGCCCGCGTTGAAGCCGAACCAGCCGAACCACAGCATGCCCGTGCCCAGCATCACGAAGGGCACGTTGGCGGGAGCGTGCGTGGCGTGCGTCAGGTGCACCTGTCGGCGGCCCAGCACGATGGCGCCCGCGAGCGCGGCGAGCCCCGCGGACATGTGCACCACGGTGCCGCCCGCGAAGTCGAGCACGCCCCACTGGCGCAGGAAGCCCTCCGGGTGCCACGTCCAGTGGGCGAGCGGCGCGTAGATGAAGAGGCTGAAGAGCACCATGAAGAGCAGGTACGCCTTGAAGCGCACGCGCTCCGCGAACGCGCCGGTGATGAGCGCCGGGGTGATGATGGCGAACTTGAGCTGGAAGAGCGCGAAGAGCAGCAGCGGCACGGTGGGCGCCAGGTCCGGGTGCGTCTCACCACCCACGCCGCTGAACATGAAGAAGGTGCGCGGGTCGCCGATAAGGCCGTGGAAGCTGTCGCCGAAGCACAGGCTGAAGCCCACCACGACCCACAGCACGCTGATGACCGCCATGGCGATGAAGCTCTGCATCAGCGTGGAGACCACGTTCTTCAGCCGCACCATGCCGCCGTAGAAGAACGACAGGCCGGGCGTCATCAGCAGCACCAGCGCCGTGGCGGTGAGCAGCCACGCGGTGTCCGCCGCGTTGATGGGGCCGCCCTGCTTCACCTGAGCCGTCGGGACCACCAGGAGTCCCGCCACCGCCACCGCCACCAGCAGGACCATCGCCATCCACTTCTGCATCGCCGCACCTCTCCAGAGAGCTGACGCGATGCAGTGTAGACACAAGATGGGTTAATTTCAATCCGATGGAGGCTAAATAACGTGCATTTAATCCTAAAGTTCAAACTCTAAAACCCAGTGAACCTGAAACCAATGGGTCTTGAAGCCCTCCTCGGAACGAGGGCCCGGCAGGCTCCCCGCCATGACGCGCAACGTCATGCGGGTTCATGGCGCCGGGCTGGCCGCCTTCCGCCGGGCCCGGTCCCAACCTGTCCGACTGTCGGACAGGTTCGGGCGGTGCGCAGGCCCGGAGGCTCAAGGTCGCGGAGACAGCCGGTACGCATGGCGGAGCAGGAACGGTTCACCGGGACGGCGTGTGAGCCGGGCGAGGGAGAGGACGTCGCCGCGCCGGCTCAGCACCGTGCGCACTTCGACGGTCGCTCCGTTCTCGTGTCCCGAGCCCTCCGCCACCAGGGTCAGCTCACGGGGGTCGCTGCCTCCGCGACGCTCGAGGATGCGCATGCTTCCGGTGGCGTCCCCTTCCCCGGTTTCGAGCTGGCCCCCGTCCGCGCGGATCCGCAGGACCTGCGATGCGCGGACGGTCTTGCCGGGGCCATCGTCGAAGGTGAAGGCGAGGCGGGCCTCCTCCCCCTCCCCCGTGACGGTGAGCAGCGTGGGGAGGACCACACGCCGGTCGTTTCCGAAGTCGCGGTAGTCGAGCGTGCCGCTCCAGCTCCCCGCCAGTGCGGACGCCATGGAGGGGATGGCGGGTGGCGCGGAGTCCTTCGCGATTTCGGCCACGCGATCCCGTCCCGCCTCGAAGTCGAGGAGCGTTGGGAGGACCGTCTCGTCCACCGGGACACCCCGGCCCGCGAGGAAGTGGTCCACGTTCGTCCGGTTCCACGCGTTGGGGATGCGGATCCGCAGGCCGCTGTGGGGCAGCGTCAGCAGGAAGATGTGGCCCGCCGTGGGGCCCTCCGCGCTGCCCGCGCTCTCCTCGCCCACCAGCCGCGCGTTGCCCTTCTCCTTCAGCTGCGCCAGCACCATCGTCGCGCCGGAGGCATTCATGGGCCCGGTGAGGACCGTGACCCTTCCGGTGAAGCGGTCCGGCAAGGGGGCCTGGAGTTGCCGTGAGGATTCGTCCGGACGTGGCAGCCGCTCCCACGCTCCGTCCTTCGTGCGGCGGAAGCCGTCCAAGGGTGGCTCGAAGAGCTCCTGGCGATTGCCCCAGCTCTCGAGGTGCTGGGGCAGGTCTCCGTAGCGGACGGCCTTGAGCAGCGCGGGCTTCGACCAGACGAAGGGCTTGGGGAGCAGGTAGCGGCCCAGCGTGACCGCCACGTCGTCCGAACCGCCACCGCTCTCCCGCAGGTCGAGGACGAGGTGCTCCACCCCGCGGGCCTTCAGCGTCTTGAAGAAGCCTCCGAGGAAGGCCTCGGCGTCCACGGGGTTGCGGTAGTTCACGAAGGTGTCGATGCGCAACGTGGCGACCTTGCCGTCGAGCCACCAGTGGATCGCCTTGTAGAACTCGTCGCGGTAGGGGCTGCCCGGCCAGGGCAGCGCGGTCCACCGGGGAAACGGGAGGGGCTCCAGCGAGGCATGCGACGCGTGGAGTTCTCCCGAGCGCTTCCAGTCCAGTTCCCAGCGTTGCGGGAACCCGTGGAAGGCGGGCCAGGCTTCGTTGAAGTCGTCCCCCATCAGGTCGCTGTCCGAGCCCAGCTTGGCGGCGATGGCCTGATCCGTGCTCCCGTCGTAGGCGACGGTGCGCCCCAGGGTGATCAACACCTGGGGCACGGGAATGCCGTTGAGGGCGACGAGCTCCGCGCCAGCAGGTGGGGCTCCGGGCTGGCCGTCGTTCGACACGACGATCATCCGTCCTTCGATGAGCTTGAAGCGGAGCGGCAGGTGCGTGGGTTGGGTGCGGCGCCACGCCTCCAGCGCGACCGGGAGCTCGGCCTTGGTGTGGTCGCAATGGATGCCGGCCAGCAACAACGAGACCTCCCGCCACAACGCGAGGTCGGTGATGGGCCGGGACGCCGCCGCCTCCAGCCGGGCGAAGGCGGCCTGCGTGTCGGCCTTGCCGCGATAGCGGTGGAGGCCCGGGTGGAGGGTCTCCAGCGCTCGGCGCAGGAGCGCGACGTCGGCGCGTGCCTTCGCTGCGTCCAGGGTGACGGAAGGTGGAGGGGGAACCGCGAGGAGCAGGGTCAGGGCCAGCGAAGGGAGCAGCATGACCCGAAGAGCTACGCCGTCACTTCCTCCTCCGTCGTCTCAAGTCCTGGCGGCGTGCGGTTTTTCGTTTGTTGAGCCGTCCGCCATGCCGTGGGGCTGAGGCCCGTGTGTTCGCGGAAGCTGCGGTTGAAGCTGGCCTTGGAGGCGAAGCCCGCCTCCAGCGCCATCGTCAGCAGGGGCGTCGGGTCGCCGGAGGCCAGTCGCTGCTGCACGGCGGCCACGCGCATGGCGTTGATGACGGCGTTGAAGTTGCGGCCCAGGCCCCGGTTGAAGGCCCGTGACGCGTAGCTCTCGTTGGTCCCCAGCCGGCGGGCCACGTCGGAGAGGGTGAGGCCCGGCTCGCGCCACCACCCCGCGCTCTGGATGCGCGCCTCCCATCCCGCGGCCAGGGCGGCCCAGTCGCGGTCCGGAACGGCGACGGGTCCGGCGTCCAGGGACCATTGGGGGAAGCGGTGACCGGCGTGCCGCCAGCCTTCCAGCCCGAGCCAGAGGACGATGGCCGCGAAGAGCAGGTACTGGGGGAACCGGTCGTAGTGGCTCAGGGGCGTCAGGAACCGGTCCACGAACGCGAAGCCCACGGTCACGGTCCACCACAGCTCCAGCGACACGAGCACGGTGGCCATCCAGGGCTGGCGGTGCGAGTCCCGGTCGCTGACGTGCTCCACGAGCCAGCGCTGATAGCGGCCATGGAAGCGGACCGTGGCCACGAGGTAGGCCGCGAGCGAGAGCATGCTCGCGGCGGCTTCGAGGGGAGCGATCCACGGCTCGTGGACGGAGTCATTCCAGCGCAGCTTCTGCTCGAGCGGCAGCGCGAAGGCGCACAGCGTGTAGCCGAGCATGACCGCGGCGGGAACGAAGTGCCGCCACGCGCGAGCGGGCAGCGTGGGCGTCACGAGGCGGCGGACGTAGAGGAAGAGCAGCGGCCCGGTGGCGAGGCCCAGGTTGAACGGCGCGAACGACAGCCACGGGTGGACGTCATAGAAGCCCGCGAAGCCCAGCACGTACGGCATCAGCCGCAGCACGGAGACACCGAGCAGCGCGGCCAGCAGCCGGTTCGCGGAGCGGTTTCCGGAAGCAGTCAGGAGCAGCCCGCACACCAGGGCCCCAAAGCCCGCGGCCAATCCCAGGGTGGTGCTCCACGGCCCGAATCGAATCACCGCTACCTCCTGTCCAGGATGCGCCCCTGTCCGTCGATCGCGTAGACGGCGCCGCCATCCAGGATGGGCTCGTTCAAGCCACAGCGCGACGGTTGCGGAGAGAACCACACGAAGAACAGGTCATTTTCCGACTGGAGGACGTGGGTGTCGTAGGTGCTCCTCCTGGAGAGACACCGCGCCATGCGCTTGTCGGGATCCTGGGTCTGGAGTTCTGAACCCGGAGGCAGGAACTCGTTCATCGCGACCTCCAGGGCCGCCATCATGGGGCCTTCCAGGTGGACGCCTTCCTTGAAGGAGTTCGGGAACACCACGGCGGCTGCCTCTTCGGGAGGTGCCCACGCGGCCTTTTGCTTCAAGGGACCCGCCGGGGGCCCCTCGACCTCGTACATGCCATTGGCGAACTGGCGGACACGGATGTCCGGATGCGGCGCCGAACATCCCAGCGCCACGAACAACACCATCGAAGCCAATCTGGCCAATGTGGGTCACTCCTCCGCTGACTCCATCGCGTTCAATTCTTCTGGCAGAGGGGCGTTCATCAAGGTGAGCCGACCTGGCAACTGCACCACCAGGAATCCTGCACCTTCGATCCGGATGTGCATGCCGTGTGCGGCTGTACCTTCCTTGAGCCAGGCCTCCGCCTCGGTCCGCGTTTCAAAATCCCGTTCGACCTTGATCTTGAAGTCCGGGCTGAGGAGTTCACGGTAGTAGCTCGTGAATTCGTCCAGCTTGTTCATATGCCGGACGTAGACAAGGCAGATCGCCGCGACTTGGAGGGCATTCCATTCTCGGGAGCCCTTCTCGTGACGCCCGGTCTCGTCACTCAAGACAGAGAGCACATCTTCCACATCGATTTCCGGATCCTTGCTCATGGATGCGCCCTTTCAGATGGGGCTCAACACCAACAGCCCCGCTGGAGCCACAACGAACGCGAATGCCACTCCGGCGACGACGACCACGGTTCCCAACGCCACCTCGGACTTGTGCTCGCGGAGCCACTCCAGTGCTACGGCCATGTCAGGGAAGTGCAGCTCCCGCTTCGCGCCCTGCTCCAAAGCCTCCTGCTCCTTGAGGCACTTCATGAACGCCTCAAGGCATTGGCTCGTGCAGAGCCGGTGGTGACTCTCTGAATGCTTCTCCATGTCTTGCACTGTCGGTTTGCGTCTCCAGCACTTCTGGAAGCACTGCTTCTGCAACTCGCCGCAGTAGGCCTCCGCGCCAGAGCCGCCCGTGCCGGCCCCTTCCGCCCTGCCAACACCCCGCACATCCTCGGAGACGACATAGGTCTTCCGTTCTGGACGCTGGGTGTGTCCGCAAGCAGCAGCCATCATCACCGCGAGGACGAAGAAGGCCCCGGCGCAAGAACCGGGCCCTCCATGCCGGACGCTGGGGCTCATGGGGAATCACTCCATCCCCGAACCCCAAACGTCTTCAAGCCGCGACCGACGCCTGTCCTGCGCCGCTCAGTTCACCTGCGCGAGCGGCCCATCGACTTCCGCATCCTCATTCTCAGACGCGTCCTCCACCGCGTCGACACCCTGTGGAATCCCATCCACGTAGGTGACGACGTTGTTCGGCAGCGCGGCCACGCGCGGGCCTGGTGTCACCACGCCCGTGAGGTTCAGTGGATCCACGCCGGACAGCTGGATGCGCACGCCCGAGGGAGCCGCGCGCCGCACGCCTCGCGCCATGTCCACGGCTTCGGGCAGCGCGAACTGCTCACCCACGAAGCCCGACACGAAGCGGCCGCCTCGCAGCTCGCCGCGTGCCTCCATGCGCCGGTAGACGAACAACAATTCGCGCCACGTGGGCGCCAGCGACTCACGCATCACCAGGTCGCGCCAGACGATGCCGTAGCGCTGGAGGAACAGCTTCGCCAATGACTCCGTCACCTCCTCGTGCGACTTCGGCTCCGACGGCGCCAGCAGGCTCCAGCGGCCCGGACCGCCCCGGTTGAGCAGCTTCTGGCGCTTGCGGTGCGCCGGGCTCTGCAGGATGCGCAGGTTCTGCACCGCGTCCGCCGTGACGAGCCCCTTCGCCACCAGCTCCCACAGCGCGTCCTCCACCTCCGCCGGCAGCCGCCGCGCCCGCGTCACCAGGTCCTGGAAGAAGCACGCGCCCCGCCGCTCCAGCACGCCCACCACGTCCTTCGCCGCCGCGCTCAGGTCCGGCGGCGTCCACACGCCTCCATCCGCCAGCACCGCGTGCGGACGCGCCGCCGCCAGCATCCACTCCAGGTCCTCGCGCAGCGTGAACGTCAACGGCGCGTTGCGCGTGGGCGACGAGCGCTTCGCCACCACCGGCTCTGGCGCCTCCACCGGCGCGCCCCGCCGCGGCCCCGCGGGCTTCGGCGGATCCTTCAGCGTCACCCGCCCCCACGCCACCTCGCCCGCGTAGCACGCGCGCTCCATCAGGTCCGGCGTGTAGCCCCGCATGCGCGCGGGCAACAGGAAGCGCTCCCACGCGGAGGCCGGCGCTTCATACCCCTGCAGCAGCCGCACCGCCTTGAGCAACCCCGTGGAGCCTCGCAGCGCGTCCACGTCCTCCAGGTGGTGCCACCGAAAGAGGAAGCGCATGAAGTCCTGCGGGCTCAGCGGTTCAATCTCGCGGCGCAGCCGCCCCACCGTCAGCCGGTGGATGCGCTGGAGCAGCCGCCGGTCGCACCACTCCAGCACCGGGCTTCCGTCCGCGTCCCGGGCCACCGGCACGTCGTCCTGCGCGCGGAACTGGCCTCGCAGCACGCTGCCCTGGCTCTCCAGGTTGTGCAGCGCCAGGTTGATGTCGTCCGGCTCCAACAGCGTCAGCCGCGCCAGCTCCGTCACCGTCGTGGGCCCCACCATCTCCATCCGCCCACGCACCACCTGGAGCACCGCCGCGTCGCGCTCCACCGGCCGGTCGTACTCCAGCACCGGCAGCACCGGCTGCGTCACCGCGTCCGGGAAGAGCGCGCGCACCGCGTTGCCCCGCTCCGCCGACACCAGGAACCGCCCGCCCTGCCGCTCCAGCCACGCCACGCGGCCCTGCTTGAAGAGCCCCGCTTCCAGTCCTCGCGGGACCTCCGACGCTCGCACCAGCACGAGCTGCAACAGCGCGTCGTGCAGCTCGTCCTCGTCGCGCATCGGCGGCGCGGCGTCCTCCACCACCTGCCGGATGGCGTTCGCGTCCAGCGCACCGAACGCCGCCGCGTCCTCCGCCGGCATCGCGCGGCGCAGGGCCACGTTGCGCACGCGGCGCTCCTCGGCCGGCGCGTCGTCCAGGAAGGTGTAGGGCTGGCTGTTGATGAGCGCGTGCGCGAAGACGCTCGGCTCCGGGACGTCGCGCGCGACCAGCTGGATGCGCCCGTCCTTCATGCGCCGGAGCACCTCGCGCAGCCCGTCGATGTCCATCGCCTCGCGCAGACAGTCGTCCATCGTCTGCTTCACCAGCGGGTGGTCCGGCAGCTCCACGTCGCCGCCGCCGTGGTTGTCCTGGCAGCCCACCTGCGCGGGGAACACCGCCGCCAGCAGGTCCTCGCTGCGCGCGCGCTGGAGGTTCGGCGCCACGCGCTTGCCCCCCATCATCCGGTGCAGCGTCAGCGCCCGCGACGCCACCCACCGGAAGCGCGTGCCGAAGATGGGAGCCTGGAGGATGGCCTGCACCAGCACCTCCTCCACGTTGTCCGGGTGCAGGAAGTCGAAGATGTCCGCCAGGGGGAACGAGTGCTGCTCCCCCAGGCTCAGGAGGATGCCGTCCTCCGTGGCCGCCGCCTGCAACTCGAAGTCGAATGAGCGGCAGAAGCGCTTGCGCAGCGCCATGCCCCACGCGCGGTTGATGCGGCTGCCGAACGGCGCGTGGATGATGAGCTGCATGCCGCCCGCCTCGTCGAAGAAGCGCTCGGCGACGATCTGCGTGTGGCTGGGCACCACGTCGCCCAGCATCTTCTTTCCCAGCCGCAGGTAGCCCAGCAGCGCGTCCACCGCGGGCGGCGGCACGCGCAACAGCTTCTCCAGGAAGCCCGCCGGATCATCGTGGCGCAGCAGCTCCTCGCGCAGCCGGCCCACCTGGAGGCTCAGCTCGTCCGTGCGGCCCGGCGCCTCGCCGCGCCAGAAGGGCACGTTGGGCGGAGCACCCTTCGCGTCCTCCACCATCACCGTGCTGCCCATCACGCGCTGGATGCGCCACGCGGTGCTGCCCAAGAGGAAGATGTCCCCCGGCGAGGACTCCACCGCGAAGTCCTCGTCCAGCGTGCCCACCACCTTGCCTTCCGGCTGCGCGGTGACGCTGAAGCTGAACGTGTCCGGGATGGCGCCGCCGTTGGTGAGCGCGGTGATGCGCACGCCCCGGCGGCCCTTGAGCCGCTGGTTCACCCGGTCGCGGTGCAGGTGGATGCTGCCCCGGCCGCGGCGCTCGGCCACGCCTTCCGACAGCATGTCCAGCACCTGCTGGTACTCCTCCCAGGTGAGGTCCTGGTACGGGTACGCGCGCTGGAAGACGCTGAAGAGGGCGCGCTCGTCCCATTCCTCGCAGGCGCACGCGGCGACGATCTGCTGCGCCAGCACGTCCAGCGGCTTCTTCGGAATGCGGACCGCGTCCAGGTCGCCCTCGCGCACGGCGTTGAGGAGCGCGACGCACTCCACCAGCTCGTCGCGCGTCATCGCGAAGAGGATGCCCTTGGAGATGCCCGCCTTGTGGTGGCCGGCGCGGCCCACGCGCTGGAGCAGCACGGAGATGGCCTTGGTGGTGCCCAGCTGCACGACCAGGTCCACGTTGCCCACGTCGATGCCCAGCTCCAGCGACGCGGTGGCCACCATCACGCGCAGCTGGCCGGCCTTGAGGCGTTCTTCCGCGGACAGGCGCATCTCGCGGGACATGCTGCCGTGGTGCGCGGCCACCCACTGCTGGCCCAGGCGTTCGCCCAGGTCGTGCGCCACGCGCTCGGACATCTTGCGCGTGTTGACGAAGACGAGCGTGGTGCGGTGCTCGCTGGAGAGCTGGATGAGCCGGTCGTAGACCTGCCCCCACATCTCGTGGCTCGCGATGGAGGACAGCTCCGCGTCGGGGATCTCCACCTTCAGGTCCCACGGGCGCTGGTGGCCCACCTCCACGCGCTTGCACTCGGTGAGGGAGGTGCCGGTGAGGAAGCCCGCGATGGCGTCCAGCGGCTTCTGCGTGGCGGACAGGCCCAGCAGCTGGGGGCGCACGTCGGTGAGGGCCTTGAGGCGCTCCATGGACAGCGCGAAGTGGCTGCCGCGCTTGTCGCGGGCGAGCGCGTGGATTTCGTCCACGATGACCGTGCGCACGTGGCGCAGGGTGGCGCGGGCGCGCTCGGCGGTGAGGTAGAGGTAGAGGGACTCCGGCGTGGTGATGAGGATGTGCGGCGGGCGGCGCACCATCTGCGCGCGCTCGCCAGCGGGCGTGTCGCCGGTGCGCACCTGCACGCGCAGGTGCTGGGGCTCGTAGCCCTCCTCGCGCGCCAGGGTCATCAGCTCCTCCAGCGGCTGGAGGAGGTTCTTCTGCACGTCGTTGCCCAGGGCCTTCAGGGGCGACACATAGAGGACGCGGGTGTGGTCCGGCAGCGTGCCGTCGAGCGCCAGGCGGAACAGCGAGTCCAGCGCGGCGAGGAACGCCGTGAGCGTCTTGCCGCTGCCCGTGGGCGCGGCGATGAGCACGTCGTGGCCGGCGTGGATGAGGGGCCAGCCTTCAATCTGTGGACGCGTGGGCTCGCCCAGGCGCGAGGCGAACCAGCGCCGCACCACCGGGTGGAAGGCGGCGAGCGCCGGATGGGCGGCGGACTCGGACGCGAAGGCGAGGGCGATTTGAGGGGACATGGCGGGCTCCCAGCAGGCAGCCTGAACACAGGTACAGCGCGGCGTCAACGGACGGCGGGTGCCCTCTCCGCTGCCAGATTGGGGGAGGCCGGAGGTCCAAACCTGTCCGACTGTCGGACAGGTTTCCGGAGCATCCGACCGCCCAGGTGAGGGGGGATGTCGGAGGCCCGGCGTATACCTCCTGCATCGCGACAGCTGCGTTTTCCCCAGCAGGACGCAGGACGTAGGGCACCCAGGCGGGCAGGTCCCGCGTTACGGCAGGGCAGCACGTCCGCGGAAGCTCGCGCGCAAGAAGGCTCGCGGACCACGTCTGTTAGAGCCGGGCCGCCCAGGCCATGCACTTCGAGCAGGCCTCGCTGATGATCCAGCGATTCGACCTCTTCGGACTTACGATGACCTACTGGCAGGGCGTCGACCTCGCCCCCATTCCCGAGCCGTGATGCCGATGCGCTTCTACCAACTCCAACGTCCGGCCCCTTCCACCCCGAGACATTGGAGCGGCAACATCTCCGCCGACCACAGCTGGAGCCTGCCTGGAGTGGAGTGCCCGACCTGCCATGAAACCTGGAGCGGCGAGTTCACACTTCCCAGTGTCGATCTGTCCTCGCTGCCCGAACGCGACCTGCTGGCGGAGCCGCGTGTCGAACCCTATTCGGAGTACGCGCGCATCGCGGCCCACGTGCAGCCGTTTCTCCCATCCGGCCTGGCCCCGGAACCTGGCATGCAGTTCGGCCCGCTTCGAGGCACGGCACGCGGATCCTTTGGCCCCTTGAGCGCTCGTTACGGCTGGGAGGTGCTGGTCACGCAGGACGCATTAAGACACCTCCAGGCCGTGGGGATCCGGGGGCTCGTTCCCGTGCGTGCGGAGTTGCAGGGACTTGAAGCAGGGGTCGTCCTGTATGAGTTGGAAGTTCCCCTGCGCGGGCTTCTGCACCGGGAAGCCGTCCTGACAGGCCCCCGGTGCCCGACCTGCGGATGGTGCGAGGTGCGAATCTCGCCCGAGCCCTCGCTGGATGGAGATGCCCTCCCCCATGACGTGGACCTCTTCCGTCCCACGAACGGAACCACGTACACCTTCGTCAACGAACGCTTCGTCGAAGCAATCGAGCCCCTGGGCCCATTTGACGTGACGTTTCGCGAAGCCGATGTACGGCCGGAGTCCCGCTCAGGTTCGGTGCACTGAGGCGGCGAGTGCTGGATGCCCTCTGCCGGGCAGAGCGCCGGCCGCCGGGCCCGATGCGTCTCGTGGGCGACAGCGCGTGCGACCCGGGGGACGGATCCGAACGCACCGCTCGCGCGCAAGATGATCGCAGGCGCCCCCGTCGTTCCGCCCATCCTGCGCCCTGCTCCAGGCCCGGCATGTCCTCGTCCTCCGCGTCGAACTTCGCGAGTGAAGCGCTCAACCCCGATGGATTCCTCGTGCTGCGGCCGGAAGCGCCCGACGACTTCCTCTGCGAGTACGCCAACCCCGCCGCGCAGGCGCTGCTGGGGGACGGCCTGGAGGATGCGCCGTTCCTCGCCACGCGGCGGGACTGGATGGGCCTGCGCGCCGCGTGGGGGATGACGCTCGGCACGGGCCTGCGCTCGGAACAGTGGATCCATTGTGACAGGGGCTCCGGGGCGCGCACGCTGCGCGTCCGGGCCGCGCGTGCCCGGGAGGGGCGGCTGTACGTCTGGCTGACCGAGCAGCCCTGGGAGCCACGCGTGGCGTCGGGCGCGATGTCCGGGCAGTACCTGAACCAGCGCCCTGGCGATGAGTCCCCCTTGCACGCGAGCGCCCTGTTCCAGGCGGTGATGCAGGGCTCCACCGACGCCATCTACACGAAGAACCTGAAGGGCCAGTACACGCGCATCAACGCGGCGGGCGCGCAGCTGATGGGCCGCACGGTGGAGGAGGTGGTGGGCCGCACCGACGCGGAGCTGTGGCCCGCGGAGGCCCGCGCCAGCGTGGCCCACGACCGGGAGGTCATGGCCTTCCGCAGGACGCTCACCTACGAGGAGGCACAGTCCGGTCAGCCGGGCCGGGTGTGGCTGTCCACCAAGGGCGTGCTGCGGGACGAGCAGGGCCGGGTGTTCGGCCTGTTCGGCATCAGCCGCGACATCACCGAGCGCAAGCGGATGGAGGAGGCCCTGCACCAGAACGAGGCGCGGTTCCAACAGGCCCTCCGCGCCGCGTCCGTGACGCTGTTCGACCTGCGGATGCCGGAGGGACTCCTGCGCTGGGCGCCCGGCGCGGCGGAGCTCCTGGGCCAGCCTTCCCTGCCCGCCGAGGAGCCGCTGACCGCGCTGCTGGCGCGGCTGCACCCGGAGGACCGGATGAACGTGGCCGCGCGGCTGGCCTCCTCCCCGCGGACCCCGGTGAAGCTGGCGCTCGACTTCCGCGTGGTGGGCGCGCGGGGCGAGGTGCGGCGGCTGACGCTGTGGGGCGAGGCCTCCGTCGGAGACGCGAGCGCGCAGCGGATCATCGGCGTGCTGGTGGACATGACCCGGCGGACCCTCGCGCCGCCGTCCGAAGTGGCCGCGTAGGTTGAAGGCAGGGATGCTTCCTCATGAAGCAGCGTCTCCTCGGGCTCGCGATCCTGATGGCCCTCGAGGGCTGCTCCGCCGGCACGCACAGCCGCGCCACGAACGAGGGCTGCGCCGAGGCGCTCATCCGCATCCACGAACATGCGCACGACATCAATGCCAACACCTGTGAGCGCCCCTGCCCCGGCTCGCCTGGGGGCTCGGCGTGCAGGACGGATGATGGCGGCTTCACCCGCTCCTGCGCGTTCTCCTGATGAAGCAGGGCGCGCGCGACGACATGAACTGGGGCACACTCCCCCCTCGAAAAGGAGCCACACCATGAGCTGGGAAGAAGACCTGCAGGGCCGTGAGCCCCCGCCCTCACTGGAGACGCTCATCGTCCCGCGCGTGCGCGACCTGGGCGACGGCTTCCACGTGCGCCGCGCCCTGCCCTCCGCGCGCCGCCGCATGGTGGGCCCGTTCATCTTCCTGGACCAGATGGGCCCCGCGGACTTCGACCCGGGCCGCGGCCTGGACGTGCGCCCCCATCCGCACATCGGCCTGTCCACCGTCACCTACCTCTTCCAGGGCGAGATCCTCCACCGCGACTCGCTGGGCTTCGTGCAGCCCATCCGCCCCGGCGCCGTGAACTGGATGACCGCCGGCCAGGGCATCGCCCACTCGGAGCGCACCGGCCCGGACACGCGCGCCGCCGGTGGCCGCCTCTTCGGCATCCAGGCCTGGGTCGCCCTCCCCAAGCAGCATGAGGAGGTCGCCCCCGCCTTCGTCCACCACCCCGCGGACACGCTGCCCGTCATCGACGGCGAGGGCGTCCACCTGACCGTCATCGCGGGCCAGGTGCACGGCGGCAAGTCCCCCGTGCGCGCGCACTCCGACCTGTTCTACGCGGACGCGAAGCTGGAGGCGGGCTCTCGCCTGAAGCTCTCCGCAGAATACGAGGAGCGGGGCCTCTACCTCGTCGAGGGCACGCTGGAGGTGGAGGGCACGCGCTTCCAGCCCGGCGAACTGCTCGTGTTCAAGCCGGGCAGTGAGATCATCCTCAAGGCGGAGTCCTCCGCGCGGATGATGCTCCTGGGCGGCGAACCCATGGACGGCCCGCGCTACCTCTTCTGGAACTTCGTGTCGTCCTCCAAGGAGCGCCTGGAGGCCGCCAAGGCGGACTGGAAGGAGGGGCGCTTCGCCCCCGTGCCCAAGGAGACGGAGTTCATCCCCCTGCCGCCGGATGATCCGCCCGCGCCCGTGCGCTACCCGTAGAGCCGGCGCACCGGCGCCAGCGTGCCCGCGGGCCGCTGCGACTTCGCCTGCGACCACGTCAGCCGGTACGTCGCCGCCGTCCCGTCGAAGGCGATGGGCTTCACCTCCGGTGAGCCCGCGCCCGAAGCGCGCAGCGTCTCCGCGAGGAAACCGCAGGCGAAGAAGGGGTTGTCCGCCAGCACGTCCTTCACCCACAAGGTGGCGTCCTCCCCGGACAGCTCCTCCACCCGCACCTCGTTGAAGTTGTTGCCCGCGCGCAGGTTGTACGGCACGCGCTCCAGCGTCTTCTTGGGGCCCAGGTGGGTGACGAGCTGCATGCTCGCCCGCCCCACGGACGTCTGCTGGAAGCCCTTCAGGTAGCGGGCGCCCAGCTCCAGGTAGGCCGTCTCCAGGGGCTGGCCGGGGAAGACGTCCCGCGCGGCCACGTCCAGGAAGACGCGCCACTGCTCCAGGGAGTAGTGGGGGCGCAGCGGCTCAGAGAGGTTCAGGCCCGCGGCCTTCAGCTTCTGGCGTCCGTCACGCGTCAGGTATGGCCCCAACGCACGCACGAAGAGGGCTTCCACGCTCTGGGCGAAGATTTGCTTTTCGGATGGGACCATGCCCCCCAGGGTGGGGGCGCCCCTGCGCATCCGGAAGGGTCGACGCAACGCTTCCGTCCACGAGTCGTCAAACCCGTAGCTTTTTCAGCCTCGCGGCAGCCGCACCGTGAAGGTCGTCCCCTGGGCTTCCGTGGAGCTCACCTGCACGGTGCCGCCGTGGGCCTTCACGATCTGCTCCGTGATGTAGAGCCCCAGCCCCAGTCCCGCGGACGCACCGCGCTCGCGGTCGCTGCGGCCGGCGCGGCGCCACGCGGCGAAGACGTGCGGCAGCTGCTCCGCCGGGATGGGCGCGCCCAGGTTGTGCACCCGCAGCACGGCCTCGGACTCCAGGCCCTCCGCGCTCACGCGCACGGGCGAGTCCGCCGGGCTGAACTTGAGCGCGTTGGACACCAGGTTGGTCACCACCTGCTCCAGCCGGTCCGCGTCCCACTGGCCGCGCCCGTCGCCCCGCATGTCCAGCATCACCTCGCGGTGGGGCTGGCTGGCGCGCGACTCGTCCACCGCGCCGCGCACCACGTCGAACAGGTCGCAGCGCGAGCGCACCACCGGCAGCCCCGCGCCCAGCCGCGCCCGGGCGAAGTCCAAGAGCTGGCGGATCATCCGCTCCATGCGCTCGGCGCTGGTGAGGATGCGCTCGGTGAAGACGCGCTGGCGGTCGGACAGCTCGCCCTGGCGCTGCAGCTGCTGCGCGGACATGGACAGCGCGTTGAGGGGGTTTCGCAGGTCGTGGCCCAGGATGCCGAGGAACTGCTCGCGGAAGTCCTCCGCGTTGCGCAGCTCCGTGACGTCCTGGCCGGTGGCGATGACCGCCTCCACCGCGCCCGTGGGCCCGGTGGCGGGCGACATCGTGTACTCGAAGTGCCGCGTGCCCTTGTCCGAGGACAGGGTGACGCGGCCGCGCTGCACCTGGCCCGTGCGCCGCGCCGCGTCCAGCGACTTCGCGAAGGGCTCCAGCTGCGGGTCCATCACGCGCAGCGCATCCATGGTCCTGCCCGGGATGTGCACGTGGTGCGAGCCGCGCGACGTGGCCACCGCCTGGTTGGCGTAGATGAGCTTCCCGTCCCCGTCATAGAGCGCGATGGGGTCCGCCGCCGCCGCCATGGCCAGCTCCAGGAGGCGGCGCTGCTGCTGCACCTGGTCGGAGAGGACGCGCACCTCGCGCTCGGCGCGGCGCAGGCGCAGGAGCGCGTGCACCTGGGCCACCAGCTCCTCCGGATCCACCGGCGCCACGAGGTACGCGTCCGCGCCATGCTCCAGCCCCTGGGCCCGGTCCGCGGGGCCCACCGCCTGCGCGGACAGGTGCAGCACCAGCGCGTTGCGCGTGCGAGGCGAGGCCTTCAGACGCCGGCACACCTCCAGGCCACTCATGTCCGGCAGGCGGACGTCCAGGATGACCAGGTCGGTCTGCTCGTCCGCGAGCGCCAGCGTCTCCTTGCCCGTGCCCGCCTCCAGCACCTGGAAGCCCGACAGGGACAGCACGCGTGACGTGACGTAGCGGCTGGCCAGGTCGTCGTTGACGTTGAGGATGATGGGCGCGGAAGGCATGCGTGCGGAAAGGAAAGCCGTGGCCCTCCTTCGTAATGGCTGGCCCACGGCGCGCCAAGTGTCGCACGTGGGAAAATGTCTTCTCCGACGGAACAGCCAGGGGAACGGTCGGCCGCCGACGCTCGCTGGACGACAGGGCAACTCCCCTGCCAGCGCTTTTCGCGATAGGGATATGGGCCATGCGCCCTCCCTGCCGCCCGCTCCCCGCTGATGGCCGCTTCCTCCAGGCCGTGGGGCCCACGCCGCTCGTGCCCGTGCGGCTGGACCCGGAAGGCCCCACCATCTGGTGCAAGCTGGAGTTCCTCAACCCCAGTGGGTCCACCAAGGACCGCATCGCCCGATACATGCTGGAGAAGGCGTGGCGGCTGGGGGAGTTGTGCCCGGGCGGCGACGTGGTGGAGGCGTCCAGCGGCTCCACCAGCATCGCCATGGCGCTGGCGAGCGCGCAGATGGGGTGCCGCTTCACGGCGGTGATGCCGGAGGGCGTGACGGAGGAGCGGCTCATCGCCATCCGCGCCTACGGCGGCGAGGTGGAACTCGTTCCGCGCGCGGAGGGCATCCGGGGCGCCATCGCGCGGGCGGCAAGCCTGGCGAAGGAGCGCGGCGGCTACGCGCCCCGCCAGTTCGAGAACCCCGACAACGCGGAGGCGCACCGCGTGTGGACGGGGCAGGAGATTTTGGCGCAGGTGCCGGGCGGCCTGGTGCACGGCGTGGTGAGCGGCGTGGGCACGGGCGGCACCATCGTGGGCCTGTACCAGGCGTTCGCGGAAGCGGGCTGTCCGGTGACGGCCTTCGTGGCGAGGCCCATCGCCGGGCTGGGCTGCGACATCGAGTGTTGCAGCTTCAGCGCGCGCGTGCCGGGCGTGGTGGACGGCCTGTCGCGGCTGTACCGCGAGGCGGACATGCCGGGCCGGGTGGAGCTGGACGTGTCGGACGACCTGGCCATGCGCACCGCGCGGGCACTCATCCGCCGGGGCTTCCCGGTGGGTCCGTCCTCCGGCCTCAACTACGCGGCGGCGGTGGAGGCGGCGAAGCGGCTGGGCCCGCAGGCCCAGGTGGTGACGGTGTTCCCGGACCGCATGGAGCGCTACTTCTCCACGGAGCTCGTGCAGCCCCGGCCCACGCCCGCCCCCGCTTCCAAAGCCAGCTGAAGCCTCACGTGCGCATGCGCACGCGCGTCTCGTGCACCGTGTCCGGCGGCGCCGCGGTGCGCTCGCGCTCCTGGGCGCGCATCAGGCGCAGGATGCTGGGCCCCAGGACGTCAATCTCGGTGGAGGCGTAGGCCTCCGTGCCGAAGCGGCGGATGGAGTCCGTCTGCCGCTCCAGGATGCGCACGTCCTGCCCGAAGATGTGCAGGCCCACCGGCAGCACGAAGGGCACCGCGGCCTTGAGCAGCCAGCGAGGCACGGGCAGCTTCACCGTCACCACCGCGTACACGAGCGTGTCCCAGTCACTCACCGGCGTCATGGCGGAGTTGACCAGGATGTGGCTCTTCTCCCCGATGCGGTACTCCACCTGCGCGATGGAGGGCATCAGGAAGCGGTCGAAGTGCTGCACCACCTGGCCGCCCGGCGCGAGCAGCTTCCCCACGAGCCCCTTGGGCGCGGGCTCGCCCAGGTACTCCGCCTCCACGCGGTCCGCGCTCCTGCGCACCACCACGTCGATTTCGTTCTTCTTCTCCGGGGTGCGGAACAGGCCGCCGTGGAGGAAGGCCGTGTGCGGCACGTCCAGCGTGTTCTCCAGCACCGCGTGCAGCGACCCGGGCGCGCGCAGCACCCGGCGCACGGTGGTGTAGTCCGCCGCGTCCAGCAGCGGGAAGCGGAAGGGCTCCGTCGTGGGCTCCACGCCGGGCGTGGAGTAGACCCAGACGAAGCCGTCCTGCTCGCGCGTCGCATGGGACGCAGCGCAGCGGGAGCGGGCCTCGGGCTCGCCCACCAGGCCCGGGATGAGCCGGCACTGGCCTCCGGTGTCGAAGCGCCACCCGTGGTAGCCGCACTCCAGCTGCCCCTGCTTCACGCGCCCCAGCGACAGGGGCACGTTGCGGTGCGGGCAGCGGTCCACCAGGGCGCCGGGCTTGCCGCCCTCGCCCCGGAAGAGCACCAGGGGGGTGCCCTGGAGGGTGCGCGCGAGCGGCTTGTCCCCCAGCTCGCGCGACGTGCAGAGGATGAACCAGGAGTGGGGAAGCCGGACGACGGAGATGTGACTGGGGGACGCACCAGGGGCGCGACCCTCCTCGCGGGCATTCATGCGCCCAGTCTAATGGGCCCGGGCTCCCGTGCACGCCCCCTTCAGGCGGGCAGGTCGGCGGCGCGCTGGGCGGCCTCCGGGTTGATGGGCTGCCGCATCACCCCGCCGCTCATCTTCCGGCAGGACTCCTCGCAGCGGCGGCAGGCCTCCGCGCAGGCCTTCATCATCGCGTCGTTGCCCATCCCCTCGCAGACGGTCGCGCAGGCGGCGCACACCTCCGCGCAGGCGAAGCAGGTGCGCGAATGCAGGTCGGAGCCCCGCAGCATGAAGCGCGCGCTCGTCTCGCAGATGTCCGCGCAGTCCATCAGCAGCCGGAGGTGCTTCGGCTCGGCGTGCTTGCCTCCCCGCTGAAGACAGTCCGCCAGCGTCTCCATGCAGACGCGGTGACAGGCGAGGCAGTTGTCGATGCACTCGCGCATCTCGTCCTTGTTTCGCATTGCTTCGGCGTTCGCCATGGTGGGCTTCCTTTCGGGCCTTCGAGTCCTGGCCTCACGGTGGGCACGCGCGGGGCGGCCACCATCCCGCCCCGCACGGCTGGCTGGCCGGCAGCCCAGGACTACGGCTTCAGCCGCCGCAACCGCAGCGCGTTGCCGATGACGGACACCGACGAAAGGCTCATCGCCGCGCTGGCGAACAGCGGGCTCAGGAGCAGGCCGAAGACGGGGTACAGCACGCCCGCCGCCAGCGGCACGCCCAGCAGGTTGTAGACGAAGGCGAAGAAGAGGTTCTGCCGGATGTTGCGCAGCACCCCCTGGCTCAACCCGCGCGCCCGGGCGATGCCCCGCAGGTCGCCCTTCACCAGCGTCACGCCCGCGCTCTCCATGGCGATGTCCGTGCCCGTCCCCATGGCGATGCCCACGTCCGCCCTCGCGAGCGCCGGAGCGTCGTTCACGCCGTCGCCCGCCATGGCCACCACGCGTCCCTGGGCTTGCAGCGCCTTCACCGCGTCACCCTTCGCGTCCGGCTGCACGCCCGCGATGACCTCCGTGATGCCCAGCCGGCGCGCCACCGCGTGCGCCGTCGTCGGGCTGTCGCCCGTCAGCATCACCACGCGCAGGCCTTCGGCCCGGAGCCGCGCCAGGGCCTCCGGCGTGGACGGCTTCAGCGGATCCTCCACGCCCAGAAGCCCCGCCGCGCGCCCGTCCACCGACACCAGCACCACCGTCTGGCCTTCGTGGCGCAGCGCCTCCGCGCGCTCCGTCAGCGCCTCCACCTCCACGCCCAGGCTCCGCATCAGCGCCGCGTTGCCCAGCGCGACGTCGCGCCCGTCCATGCGCCCCCGGACGCCCTGCCCCGGCACGGCCTGGAAGCCCTCCACGCTTGAAAGGGATACGCCCCGCTCCCTCGCGCCCGCGACCAGGGCGGCGGCCAGCGGGTGCTCGCTGCCGCGCTCCAGGCTCGCGGCCTGGCGCAGGAGTTCGGAAGCGTCCAGGCCCGCCACGGGCTCCACCGTCACGAGGCGCGGCTTGCCCTCCGTCAGCGTGCCCGTCTTGTCCACCACCAGCGTGTCCACCGCCGCCATCCGCTCCAGCGCCGCCGCGTCGCGGATGAGCACGCCCATGCGCGCGCCCTGCCCCGTCCCCACCATCACGGACATGGGCGTGGCCAGGCCCAGCGCGCACGGGCAGGCGATGATCAGCACCGCCACCGCGTTCACCAGCGCGTGCGCGAGTTTCGGCTCCGGGCCCCACACGGCCCACACCCCGGCCGTCACCACCGCCACCGCGATGACCGCGGGCACGAAGACGCCGGCCACGCGGTCCGCCAGCCGCTGGATGGGCGCGCGGGTGCGCTGCGCCTCGGCCACCCGCTGGACGATGCGCGACAGGAGCGTGTCCTGGCCCACGCGCTCCGCGCGCATCACCAGCGTGCCCGTGCCGTTCACCGTGCCGCCCGTCACCTTCGCGCCCGGCCCCTTCTCCACCGGCACGGGCTCTCCGGTGACGAGCGACTCATCCACCGCGCTCGCGCCCTCCAGCACCTCGCCATCCACCGGCACCTTCCCGCCGGGGAGCACGCGCAGGCGCCATCCAGCGACCACCTGGGACAGCGGCACGTCCTCCTCGTGGCCGTCGTCCCCGATGCGCCTCGCCATGGCGGGGGCCAGCGACAGCAGGGCCCGCAGCGCGCCGGACGTCGCGTGGCGGGCACGCAGCTCCAGCACCTGCCCCAGCGCCACCAGCGTGAGGATGATGGCGGCGGCCTCGTAGTACACGGGCGCGGTGCCGCCGTGCCCCGTGCGCGCGCCTTCCGGCAAGAGGTGTGGGAACAGCGTGGCCGCCACGCTGAAGACGTACGCCGCGCCCGCGCCCAGCGCGATGAGCGTGAACATGTTCAGGTGCCGGTTGCGCAGCGACGCCCAACCCCGCTGGAAGAACGGCGCCCCCACCCACAGCACCACCGGCGTCGCCAGCACGAACTGCGCCCACACGAGCGCCGCGGGCGACAGCGCGTGCTGCACCGGCTGGCCCGGCAGCATGTCCGACATGCCCAGCAGCATCAGCGGCACGCTCAGCCCCAACCCCACCCAGAACCGCCGCGTCATCGAGCGCAGCTCCGGATCCGGCGGCTCCTCCACCGTCACCGTGCGCGGCTCCAGCGCCATGCCGCACTTCGGGCAGGTGCCCGGCCCATCGCTCACCACCTCCGGGTGCATGGGGCACGTGTACTCGACGCGCGTCTGGAGGGCGGGAGGAGCTTCCGGCTCCAGTGCCATGCCGCACTTCGGGCAGGCCCCCGGCGCGTCCTGGCGCACCTCCGGATCCATGGGGCACACGTACACGGCGCCCGGCGGGGCCGGGGGTGGAGGCGTCCGGGGTTGGAGGAAGTGCCCGGGGTCCGCCTGGAAGCGCTGGCGGCACTTCTGCCCGCAGAAGAACCAGGTGTGGCCCTCGTGCTCCCAGCTGCCGCCCTTGGGGGCGCGCGGGTCCACCTCCATGCCGCACACGGGGTCGAGGGCCTGTCTCTTATCCACATCTGACGCTGCCGACGATA
>NZ_RAVW01000180.1 GCF_003611585.1 Corallococcus exercitus
GGGGAGGAGCGGCCGGAAGAAGTCTTCGCGGCGCGGGGACGGTGAATCTGCTTAGGGGACATTGCGTGGACTCGGTTCCGCTTTACTCTGGGCCACCGCGCGCCGGGCGGCCAGCCGAGAGGAAGTTTCGGGGGGCGCGCGTGGTTTTGGTCTGGTTCTCCCTTACATCTCCTGGGAATTCCCTTCACTCGCCGCGCTCCTTCGAGGATCCTCCGGCGAGAGAGCCAACATGATTGAATGGACGCTAAAGAAGCTCATCGGGACCAAGAATGAGCGCGAGCTCAAGAAAGCCCGCCTGAAGGTCGCCCGCATCAACGAACTGGAGGGCCGCATGAAGGCCCTCAAGGACGAGGACTTCGCGCGCGAAACCGCCCGGATGAAGCAGGAGATCGCGAACGGCAAGCCGCTCGACGACCTGTTGTTCGAGGCCTTCGCCCTCACCCGTGAAGCGGCGAGCCGGGTCATCGGCCAGCGCCACTACGACGTGCAGCTCATCGGCGGCATGTTCCTCCACGAGGGCTGCATCGCGGAGATGCGCACCGGTGAAGGCAAGACCCTCACCGCGACGCTGCCCTCCTACTTGAACGCCCTGTCCGGCCGCGGCGTGCACGTCGTCACGGTGAACGACTACCTGGCCCGCCGCGACGCGGAGTGGATGGGCCGCGTCTACAAGTTCCTGGGCATGACGACGGGCTGCGTGCTCCACGAGCTGTCCGACAAGCAGCGCCAGGAGGCGTACCGCTCGGACATCACGTACGGCCAGAACAACGAGTTCGGCTTCGACTACCTGCGCGACAACATGAAGTTCCGTCTGCAGGACTACGTCCAGCGCGAGCTCAACTACGCCATCGTCGACGAGGTGGACTCCATCCTCATCGACGAGGCCCGCACGCCGCTCATCATCTCCGGCCCCACCGAGGACAGCACCGACAAGTACTACCGGGTGGACCAGGTCATCCCGGGCCTCGTGCCGGACCAGGACTACACCCTGGATGAGAAGCACCGCGCGGTGGCCCTCACCGACGACGGCATCGACAAGCTCCAGAAGCGCCTCAACGTCGGCAACCTCTACGACCCGGGCGAAATCGAGACCCTCCACCACGTCGAGCAGGCCCTGCGCGCGCACACGCTCTACAAGCGCGACAAGGACTACGTGGTGAAGGACGGCGAGGTGCAGATCGTCGACGAGTTCACCGGCCGCCTCATGCCGGGCCGCCGCTGGTCCGACGGCCTCCACCAGGCCATCGAGGCCAAGGAGGGCGTGAAGATTGAGAACGAGAACCAGACGCTCGCCACGGTCTCGTTCCAGAACTACTTCCGCATGTACTCCAAGCTGTCCGGCATGACGGGCACCGCGGACACGGAAGCCGAAGAGTTCGCGAAGATCTACAACCTGGACGTGCGCGTCATCCCGACCAACCGTCAGGCGCAGCGCCGCGACGAGCAGGACGTGGTCTACAAGACGGAGCGCGAGAAGTTCGAAGCCGTCGCCGGGCAGATTGAAGAGCTGCACAAGGCCGGTCAGCCGGTGCTCGTGGGCACGGTGTCCATCGCCAAGAGCGAGGTGGTGTCCAACTTCCTCAAGAAGCGCGGCGTGCCCCACAGCGTCCTCAACGCCAAGGCGCACCAGCGCGAGGCGGACATCGTCGCGCAGGCGGGCCGCAAGGGCGCGGTCACCATCTCCACCAACATGGCCGGCCGCGGCACGGACATCCTCCTGGGCGGCAACGCGGAGGTCATGACCAAGAGCGAGATGGGCCCGCCGCCGGAGCCGCCCGAGGCCGTGGACGGCCAGCCCCTGGACCTCACCGGCTACCAGGCGGCGCTCGCGGACTACGAGAAGCGCTTCGCGGAGACGAAGGCGAACAACGAGGCGCTCACCAAGCGCGAGCGTGAAGAGGTCATGGCCGCCGGCGGCCTCTTCATCATCGGCACGGAGCGCCACGAGTCCCGCCGCGTGGACAACCAGCTGCGTGGCCGCGCCGGCCGCCAGGGTGACCCGGGCGCCAGCCGCTTCTTCCTGTCCCTGGAAGACGACCTGATGCGCATCTTCGGGTCCGAGCGCATCCAGATGCTCATGGAGCGCCTGGGCATGGAGGAGGGCGAGGTCATCGAGCACATCTGGCTCTCGCGCGCCATCGAGAGCGCGCAGAAGCGGGTCGAAGGCCACAACTTCGACATCCGCAAGAACCTGCTCGAGTACGACGACGTGATGAACCAGCAGCGGCGCACCATCTACAAGCTGCGCCGCCAGGTGCTCGCGTCGGGCGCGGGCATCCCCCTCGTGGAGTACGAGGAGGACCTCAAGACGCGCGTGAAGACGCGCTCCGAGCGCGTCATCTCCTGGGCGGACTTCCGGGAGATGGTGCTGGACGCGGTGGAGGACGTCGTCGTGTCCATGACGGACACCTACGCCCCCACGCGCAGCTCCGACACCTGGGACATCGCCTCGCTGTCCAACATGGTGAAGGAGTCGCTGAACCTGGAGATGGCCTTCGAGGGCGTCGGCAACCGCGACGAGCTCCAGGAGCAGATCTACGGGGCGGCGGAGAAGGTCTTCACCGCCCGCGAGCAGGAGTTCGGCGAAGACTTCATGCGCTTCCTGCAGTACCGGTACCTGGCCACCATCGACCAGCTGTGGAAGGACCACCTGCTGGCCATGGACCACCTGCGCCAGGGCATCGGCCTGCGCGGCTACGGCCAGAAGGACCCGAAGCAGGAGTACAAGAAGGAAGGCTACACGGGCTTCATGCAGATGCTGGACGCCATCAAGACGCAGTTCGTCAGCCAGATGATGCGTGTCCAGGCCCGCTCCGCCTCCAACGCGGCGGAGGAGACCGCCCGCATCCAGCGCCAGCTCGCCCAGCAGCAGAAGAAGGCCGTGGAGGGCCGCGCCGACGCCGAGGGGAAGATCGAGGAGGCCACCGCCACCCCGGTCGCCCAGCGCGAGGCCGCCGCCGCGCCCGCCCGCACCGTGGGCCGCAACGACCCCTGCCCCTGCGGCAGCGGCCGCAAGTACAAGAAGTGCCACGGCGCCAACGAGGCGAACCCGTAGTCGCTGACGCCAGCTGACAGAAGCAGTGCCCTCCGGCGCGGTCGCCCTCCCCAGTCCAGGGGAGCGGGGCCGCGCCGGTCGCCTTCCTGGAGGGGAAGGAGGCGTCCCCGGAGGGGTAGGACCCGGACGGACGGTGTGCCGAAGCTTGCGCCCCTCTCGAGCGTTCTGCTAAGGACGCCGCGCCCCGTTATGAAGAGGGGCCGGGCCGTACGCCCGAGGCAGTCCGCAACACCCACTACTCACACGCGTGTCACCGGTCTCCGGTGCCCCTCCACGGTGGAAGGGCCAGGACTGGCAGCTGTCTCAACGCGCGTGGCGGAACAACCGGAAGGTACACGCACCATGGATACCCAGCAGGATACGCAGACGCAGGCCCAGGCGATGGCCGCGGCCAGCGGCATCACGATGCGCCAGCTCCTTGAGGCCGGCGTCCACTTCGGCCACCAGACCAAGCGCTGGAACCCGAAGATGAAGCCCTACATCTTCGGTGCCCGTAACGGCATCTACATCATCGACCTGCAGAAGACCGTGACGATGGCCCGCTCGGCCTTCCGCTTCGTGGCGGACATCACGGCCCGCGGCGGTTCGGTGCTGTTCGTCGGCACCAAGAAGCAGGCGCAGGACGTCATCCAGGAGGAGGCCGCCCGCGCCGGTCAGTTCCACGTCACCAGCCGCTGGCTGGGCGGCACGCTGACGAACTTCAAGACCATCAAGCAGGGCATCGACCGCCTCAAGACGCTGGAGAAGATGGCCGAGGACGGCACCTTCGAGCGCCTGCCCAAGAAGGAAGTCGCCCAGCTGGACCGCGAGCGCGAGAAGCTGGAGAAGAACCTGGGCGGCGTGAAGGACATGGCGAAGCTGCCCCGCTGCGTCTTCATCATCGACCCGAAGAAGGAGCACATCGCCATCCACGAGGCCACCCGCCTGGGCATCCCGGTGATTGGCCTGGTGGACACGAACTGCGATCCGGACGGCATCGACTTCGTCATCCCGGGCAACGACGACGCCATCCGCTCCATCAAGCTCTTCACGTCGAAGATCGCGGACGCGTGCCTCGAGGGTGCGGCGCGCTACCGTGCGTCCGGCGCCGCCGAGCGCGACGAGCAGGAGGAGCGCGAGGGCCGTGACGACCGCCGCGACCGTGACGACCGCCGTGGCCCGCGCCGTGGCGACCGCCGCGACCGCGATGACCGCCGCGGTGGTGGTGACCGTGGCGGCGAGCGCCGTGGGCCCCTCGTGGAGATGAAGGGTGGCGCGTCCGCCGCCCCCGCCGCCACCGAGCAGGCGCCCGAGGGTGGCGAGGGCACGCCGGCGGCGGAGTAACCGCCCGTCCCCATCGCTTTCCTTCCGCAGCTTCCGGAGTCGGCCGGGCGGCACCTCTCAAGGCCCGCTGTCCGGCCGTCTCCGTTTTTCGTTCCAGCGTTTTCCTCCCCTTGAACTCAAGCCTCCGCCCCCGGCGCACGCCGCCAGGCTCGGAGCAGACGAAGAAAGAGACACGACATGGCTGAGATCACCGCCCAGATGGTGAAGGACCTCCGCGAGCGCACCAACGCGGGCATGATGGACTGCAAGAAGGCGCTGGCCGAGTCCGGTGGCGACTTCGCCAAGGCCGAGGAGTGGCTGCGCAAGAAGGGCATCTCCAAGGCCGAGGGCAAGGCCGGCCGCGTCGCCGCCGAGGGCATCGTGGGCACCTACGTCCACGGCGGCCGCATCGGCGTGCTGGTGGAGGTCAACTGCGAGACGGACTTCGTCGCGCGCAACCCGGACTTCCAGGAGCTGGTGAAGGACGTGGCCATGCAGATCGCCGCGGCCAACCCCAAGTTCGTCCGCCGCGAGGAGGTCCCCTCCGAGGCCATGGACAAGGAGAAGGAGATCCAGCGCGAGCTGCTCAAGCAGCAGGGCAAGCCCGAGGCGATGCTGGAGAAGATCCTCGTGGGCAAGATGGAGAAGTACTACGAGGGCGTCTGCTTGGTGGACCAGCTCTGGGTGAAGGACGACAAGAAGAAGGTCGGCGAGATGATCAACGAGCGCGCCGCCAAGATTGGCGAGAAGGTCTCCGTGCGCCGCTTCGCCCGCTTCGAGGTGGGTGAGGGCATCGAGAAGAAGAAGGACGACCTGGCCGCCGAAGTGGCCAAGACGCTGGGCCAGGCCTAAGCCGCCTCCCGACGTCCCGTTGTTCTCCAGGGCCGCGTGCCTGGGGCTCTTCCTCATGGGGAAGGGCGCCGGGGGCGCGGCCCTTGGTATTCCAGGCCCTGCTGCGTCCTGTGCCCATCCGCCCGGCATCGGACGGTGCGGCGCGCGCCACGACTTCCGTCGTTGCTTGGGCGCGGGGCGGGGGATAGAAGCGGACGCGTATGTCCGAATCCACCTCTCCCTACAAGCGCATCCTCCTCAAACTGTCGGGCGAAGCCCTGATGGGCGAGGGGAAGTACGGCATCCACCCGCCCACCCTCACGCGCATCGCGGAGGAAGTGGCCGAGCTGCAGCGGACGGGGCTCGAAATCGCCCTCGTCATCGGCGGAGGCAACATCTTCCGCGGCGTCGCTGGCGCCACGGAGGGCATGGACCGCGCGAGCGCGGACTACATGGGCATGCTCGCCACCTGCATCAACTCCATGGCGCTGCAGGACGCGCTGGAGAAGCAGGGGCTGAAGACGCGCGTGCAGTCCGCCATCAAGATGGAGCAGATCGCCGAGCCCTACATCCGCCGGCGCGCGGTGCGCCACCTGGAGAAGGGCCGCGTCGTCATCTTCGCCGCGGGCACGGGCAACCCCTACTTCACCACCGACACGGCCGCGTCGCTGCGCGCGATGGAAATCAACGCGCAGGTCATCCTCAAGGCCACCAAGGTGGACGGCGTCTACAACGCGGACCCGAAGAAGGACCCCACCGCGAAGCGCTACCGGACGCTCACGTACATGGACGTCCTCAAGCAGAACCTCAACGTGATGGACTCCACGGCCATCTCGCTGTGCATGGACAACAAGCTGCCCATCATCGTGTTCGACCTGGGCACGCGCGGGAACATCCAGCGCGCCGTCACGGGCCACGGCGAGTTCGGCACGGTCGTCGGCGCGGCCGAGACGGTCTGGGCCTAGGCTTCCGAGCAGCGACGCGAACACCCCACTTCTGACAGGAGACAGCAATGGCTGACGCCGCCTCTGAATTGAAGAGCCGTATCGACAAGGCACTGGATTCGCTCAAGCAGGACCTGGCCAAGGTGCGCACCGGCCGCGCCTCCACCGCCATCCTGGACGGCATCAAGGTGGACCAGTACGGCACGCCCACGCCCCTCAACGGCGTGGCCAGCATCAACGCGCCGGAGCCCCGCCTCATCACCATCAAGCCCTGGGACAAGGGCGTGCTGAAGGACATCGAGAAGGCCCTGCGTGAAGCCAACCTGGGCATCAACCCGATGAACGACGGCGAGATGATCCGCCTGCCGTTCCCGCCCCTCACCGAGGAGCGCCGCAAGGACATCGTGAAGCAGGTGAAGGCGCGGGGCGAGGAGTCCAAGGTCGCCGTCCGCAACATGCGCCGCGACGCGAACGAGGCCCTCAAGGCTCAGCAAAAGGACAAGAAGATCACCGAGGACGACCTCAAGCGCCGCACCGAGGAGGTCCAGAAGGCGACCGACGCCGGCATCAAGAAGGTGGATGAGATGCTCGCGGCCAAGGAGCAGGAAGTGATGAAGGTCTGAAGCACCTGCCGTCGCACGCGGGACCCGTGGCCAGGCGCCACGGGTCTTCCGCCAGCGCTACGGGTAGGTGAGCGCTTCGCCGGTGAGGTGCTTCACCACGCCGGCGACGAAGGCGAACAGCTCCAGCCCGCGCCCCTTGTCGTCCTTCCAGGTGCGCGAGGCGTCGTCGTAGCTGAAGTGGATGCCCTGGCCCTGGCCGGCCACCCAGATCTGCCAGACGGCGCGCTGGGTGTTGATGATGCACTTCTCCTGCGACGCGGCCGTGAGCGTCACCTTTTCCCCGGTGGCTTCGGCTTCCAGCACGTCGGGGTCGAAGGCGTCCGCCGCCGTCAGGATGCGCTTGAACGCGGCGGCCACGAGGGAGTTGTAGCGGGCTTCGTCCATCATGGCGCCGCGCTCCCGGACGTCACTGGATGACGTCGAGGACCTGCTGGCCGGGGGCGGCGTAGAACAGGAACTTCAGGTGCTGCGCCGGGGGATTCTCCCCCTTCTCGCCGGGCACCTGGTCCTCCGTGCTGGTGGGCGTCTCCGGCCACTCCATGGCGATGACCGTGCCCGGGTTCACCGGCTTGGGGAAGGACTGCATCCCCAGGAGGTGCGCCGCCAGCGCGCCCATGGAGGGCTGGTGGCCCACCAGGACGAGGTTCTCGTCGGAGTACTCCTTGAGCACGGGCTCCACCGCGCCCACCGGCATGTCCGGCAGCAGGCAGCGGTGCACGCGCAGGAGGCCTTCATGCTTCACGGAGTTGGAGAGGATCTGCGCCGTCTGCACCGTGCGCACCAGCGGGCTGGTGAGGATGAGGCTGATGGGCCCCATGCGCTCAGACAGCGACGCGAAGTGCGCGGCGACATTCGTACGGGCCTTCGCGGTCAGCGCGCGCGCCTCGTCGCCGAGACCCTCGGGGATCTCTGCGTCCGCATCGCCGTGCCTTACCAGGAAAATCCTCAAAGTCCCTCCACCGCTCGCGACAGGACCGCGGTTCGTACATGACCGTGGCCCGGTTGGTCAAAGGTAATGAATCGATTGTTCAGTGCCCGGAACAGCCTGCCCGTGGAGGGCGTTCGGGAACCGCCGTTCGCGAGGCCAGCCGGAGCATACACTGGGCACCCGTCAGCGGTTATGGGAGGTGGCATGCGCAAGTCGTGGGGGTTTCTGGCCGTCGTCCTGGCCCTGTCCGGCTGTCGAAAGGATGCGACGGAGGGCTCGGAAGGGGGCGGCGGTGCCAGGGAGACGGTCGCCCGCCTGGAAGGTGGGGAGGCCGGCGAGGACGCGGCGTCCGGCCCCTACACCGTGACGAAGGCCAAGTTGGATGCGTACGTGGGCTACCAGCGCAAGATGCTGGAGGTGTACGGGTCGCTGATGCGGGGCCTGCAGGACATGGGGCCGCTGATGGACGCGGGCACGCCCCAGGCGCTGGAGAAGGCCCGGAGTGGCCTGAAGCTCATCGAGCGCAAGGCGCAGGCGGAGGCCGACGCGCGCCAGGCGGCGGGGCTGTCCACGGACGAGGTCAACCGCATCGCGGAGGTCGTCACCGCCGTCATCAGCCAGCGGCAGATGGGCCGGACGCTCCAGTACGAGGAGGAGCTCAAGAAGCTGGAGGCGCTCCAGTCCCGCATGCCGGAGGAGCAGCAGAAGGAGCTTGCGCCGCAGGTGGAGTCCATGCGGCGCCAGGTGGAGACCTTCCAGAAGCTCCCGGAGGCGCGCCGGGAGTTCGGCGACGCCAACGTGGACGTGGTGCTGACCCGCGAAACCGACCTGACGAAGAACTATCAGGACATGCTCAAGGCCTTCGCGGGCGTGCGGCGCTGACGGCTAGACGCGCTTGAGCTGCGGCGCCTTCTTCAAGAGCTGCGCGAGGAAGGTGTCGCCCATCTTCTCCAGCACCGTGTTGCCGCGCAGGCGCTGGTTCAGGTTGACGAAGTCCACGTGGTCCAGCCGCTGGTCCTGGTTGTAGCAGGAGAAGACCCACGTCTCCTTGCCGGTGACGGGGTCCACGTGCCGCTGGAGGCACTGGGCGCAGATCTCCTTCATCATGCACTGCATGGGGGAGTTGATGGACCCGATGGCCTCGTGGCCCGGCTTGAGGAACGGCTGGAGCACGCCGTGCCGGGCCTCCGCCACCGCGCGCATCATCCGGTCCGACCCGATGGCGATGATGCGGTCCACCTCGCTCAGCGAGATGGCGGGCTTCACGCCCAGCTTGCCTTCCGCGTACGCCACCATGGCCTGCACCACGTTGCCCCGGAAGGCCGCGTCCTGCGGACGGCGTACGTCCAGGAGCTCCCCGGAGTCCACGGACCAGATGACCTGGTCGGTGCCGGCTTCAATCTCGTCCTGCTTGAACGAGTCCGACTTCAGCCGGTAGCCCGCGAAGTACACCACGCGGCAGCCCGCGGCCTTGAGCGAGCGCGCGATGGAGAAGAGCACCGCGTTGCCCAGGCCTCCGCCCACCAGCACCACCGTCTCGTTGTGGCCAATCTCCGTGGGCGCGCCCGTGGGGCCCATCAGCACGATGGGCTCGCCGGGCTTGAGCGCGGCGCAGAGGCGGGAGGAAGAGCCCATCTCCAGCACGATGGTGCCCATCAGGCCCTTCTCCTTGTCCACCCACGCGCCCGTGAGGGCCAGGCCCTCCATGGTGAGGCGCACGCCGTCCACGAGCGGCGCGTTCCGCTCGAAGTTCTGGAGCCGGTAGAACTGGCCGGGGGAGAAGTGGCTCGCGGCGAAGGGCGCGCGCACCACCACCTCCACGATGGTCGGCGTGAGCCGGTTCACCGCGACCACGGTGGCGAGGAACGCCTCGTCCAGCTTCGCGAAGTGGGCGGCGCGCTTCGACTCGCGCGCCTCCTGCGCGGCCGTGTCGCGGAAGTCCATGGCGGCGACTTCCTTCGCGAACAGGCGCGCCACCTGCGGGTGGCCGTCCTTCGCGCTGGCCATGGCCTTCACCACGTTGCCCGCGTAGGTCGGGTGGTTGTCGCCGTAGAAGGACACGAAGCGGCCGTCCTGCGCGTAGGACGTGAAGAAGCCCACCTTCGCCTCGGGGTCCTCGGCGGCCTCCACCGGCTGGAGCTTGAAGCCCGGGCCTTCCTCCACCAGCTCGTGGCCCTGGAAGTACTCCTTGGCGTCGTCCAGCTGGAAGGTGCCCGGGTACTCCTTCTCGTAGGTGACGTTGGGGGACGTGCCCGCCGCCACGCACACCGTCTTCGCCGGCAGCTCGAAGAACTGGCCGCTGCCCTTGAGCTTGCCGTCCACCGTCACCATGCGCTCGAAGCGGATGGCGCGCACCGCGCCGGTGTCGTCCTGCAGCGCCTCCGTGGGGCTCATCCGCTCGATGAAGCGGATGCCCTCCTCCAGCGCCTTGGACACCTCCTCGTGGTTGAGGCGGTAGGCGGGGGACTCCGTGAGGCCGCGGCGGTACACCAGGCTCACGCCGCCCCACGCACGCACCAGGTGGATGAAGTCCGGCGAGCGGCCTTCCGCCTGGGCCTTCTGACGCTCCGCGCGGACGGCGCGGCCGTGCTCCAGGAAGGTCTGGTAGGTGGCGCGCTCCTCGGCGTCCAGGCGCGCGAGGACGGCCGCCTCGCCCAGGTCCGCCACCAGCTTCTCGTGGCGCTCCAGCGTCTTCTCCACCTGCACCGGGTAGTACGCCATCAGCTCCGTGGCGGTGTCGATGCCGGTGAGGCCGCCGCCGATGACGATGGCGGGCAGCTGCACCTGGAGGTTTGCCAGCGAGTCGCGCTTGAAGGCGCCCGTGAGCTGCAGCGCCATCAGGAAGTCGGACGCCTTGCGGATGCCCCGGATGAGGTTGTTCTTCATCCCGATGATGGTGGGGCGGCCCGCGCCCGCGGCGATGGCCACGTGGTCGAAGCCCAGCGCCCACGCATCCTCCACCGTCAGCGTGCCGCCGAAGCGGATGCCGCCGTAGATGCGCAGGCCTTCGCGGCGCGCGAGCGTCAGGTGGATGAGCGTGAGGAAGTTCTTGTCCCAGCGCACGGTGATTCCGTACTCGGACACGCCGCCGAAGCCCTCCAGCACGCGCTCGTCCAGCTCGCGCGTGAGCTCGCGCCAGTCGCGGATGGGCGCCAGCTTGTGGCCGTTGCGGCCCACCAGCTCATCCGGGAACGGTTCAATCTTGAGGCCGTCCACGCCGGTGACGGCGAAGCCTTCATTGAGCAGGTAGTGCGACAGCGTGTAGCCGGCGGGGCCCATGCCCACCACCATCACGTTGCGGCCCACGTAGGGCAGGGCGTACGGGCGGCGGATGTTGAGCGGGTTCCAGCGCGTGAGGAAGCCGTAGATTTCAAAGCCCCACGGCAGGTCCAGCACGTCGGTGAGCGTGGCCGTCTCCGCCAGCGGGATGTTCACCGGCTCCTGCTTCTGGAAGATGCAGGCCTTCATGCAGTCGTTGCAGATGCGGTGGCCGGTGCCCGGGCACATGGGGTTGTCCAGCGTCACCATGGCCAGCGCGGCCACGGAGTCACCCTCGCGCTTGAGCGCGTGCGCCTCGGAGATGCGCTCGTCCAGCGGGCAGCCGGTGAGCGGGATGCCCAGGGGGTTCTTCTTGAACGAGTGCCCCTCCGCCACCGGGTCCTTCGCGGGGAAGCCCTTGCTGCACGAGTCCTTCTGCCGCTCGTGGCAGATGACGCAGTAGTCCACCTCGTTCATCACGTCGCGCGGGGTGCCCCGGCGGTCGGTGAGCTTGAAGCCGTCGCGGTGGCGCAGGTGGTGCTCCAGCCCTTCCGTCTTCTCCTCCAGCTGCGCGTCCGGGCGCTGCAGCTGCACCAGCTGGTCGAACACCAGCGGCTTGGGCAGCCGCAGCGTGGGCCAGGTGTGGAAGAGGGCCTTCGTCTCCGGGTGCAGCGCGCGGGCGTACGTCCAGCGGTCCGCCAGCGACAGGAGCGCGCGCACGGACTGGAGCTCCGCCGCGTCGTCGCCCTTCGTCACCAGGCTGGAGCCGAACGCGTCCGCGCCCTCGGGCGTGGCGGTGAGCGCGGCGCGCAGCCCCGCCCAGCGCTCGCGCAGGACCGGGGCGCGCTCCTGGTGCGCGGGGGGCAGGTTGCCGGAGTAGAGCCGCTCGATGTCCAGCAGCGTGAGGATGGACTCCGCGAGTCCGCGCTCCAGGTCGCCGTGCTCGAGCGCGTCCGGGAAGCCCAGCTGCATGAGCAGGCGCATGCGGCCGTCCAGCGACGGGAACTCCGCGAGCGTCGGGCGGTCCTGCGCGCCCTTCTTGAAGACGCGGCGCGTGATGAACTCGCGCTTGAAGTCGAAGAGGGGCAGCTCGCCGCGCAGGTGGCGGGCCAGGCGCTCGGACTCCGGCGTGATGCCGAACAGCGTGGCGACGAAGCGCGACACGTGGCGCGCCACCTGGATGAGCAGGTCGGACTCGGCCGGGCCCGAAGGGCTGGTGCCGCCGGACTTGCGGTAGGCGTCGAAGGCCTGGAACAGGTCGGGTGCGTCGCCCTGAAGCTGCGCGTCGAAGCGCTCCGCCAGCCGGCGCAGGCCGCTGGGGCGGTACAGGTCTTCGAAGGAGAATCCCGGCAGGCCCAGCTGGAGCGTGGGGGCAGGGGCGGAAGCGGGGTCGTTCAAGGCGCGCATGTCACGGGACTTCAGGGGGAGGTGAACCTGGAAAAACGATTCCAGACGGGGGCCTATTTCGCGGCGTGTCGCCCGGAAAGCAAGGGGCTTAGGGCCTGGAGGGCGCCTGGTGTGATGGCCACCGGTGGCCGGGCTCGTCCCATCCGACGTGTTGAGGCGGTGGGCCCCAGCGGCTACGGTGCGCCGCCATGATGGACAACGCCGCCCGTCGTGCCTCCGAACCGCACCTGGCCCCCGTGCCGGATGCCTGCTACCTGTGCAGGGGAGGGCGCCTGCGGCTGCGTCACCGGGCGCGCGGCGGAACCCAACCCCAGGGGGCGGCGGCCTACAACTGCACGTCCTTCGGTCACCGCAGCCACCCGCCCATCTGGGGCTGCGAGGACTGCGGAATGATGTTCCAGTGGCCCCTCCAGTCCCCGGACGCGCTGCTGCAGGCGTACCAGGACGTGGAGGACCCGCTCTACGTCGCGGAGAAGGACAACCGCTACCACACGTTCCGCCGCGTGCTGCGCGAGCTGGGCCCGGCCCAGGGCCGCACGCTGCTGGATGTGGGGGCCTACTGCGGCTACTTCCTGGACGTGGCCCGCGAGGCGGGCTTCCGCCCGGAGGGGCTGGAGCTGTCGCGCTGGGCGGCCGGCAACGCGCGGAGCCTGGGCTTCACGGTGCACGGCATCCCCCTGCGGGAGCTGGCGGCGAAGGGGCACCAGTACGACGTGGTGACGCTGTGGGACGTGGTGGAGCACTTCGCGGATCCGCGCGAGGAGCTGAAGGCCGCGCTCAAGCTGGTGCGCCCCGGCGGCCGCATCTACCTGTCCACCATCGACGCGGGCAGCCTGCTGGCGCGGCTGATGGGCGGCCAGTGGCCGTGGCTGATGGACATGCACCTGTTCTATTTCGGCCGCCGCACCCTGGCGATGCTGCTGGAGGAGGTGGGCTTCCACGTCACGGACGTCCGGACGTACACGCACATCATCTCCGCGGACTACCTGCTGCGGAAGGTGGGAGCGAGCTTCACGCCCGCGGCACCGGTGCTGGAGCTGGCGCGGCGGGGTGTCCCGTCCAGCTGGTCCATCCCGTTCAACCTGGGCGACAACATGTTGATGGCCGCCGAACGGCCCCGCTGAAGTTGTCCCCCGCGCCTATGTCCCCCTTGATGCGGCGGGTACTGCACCCGCTGGTGCTGCTCACGTTCTTCGCGCTGTCGGCGTTCCACACCTGGCCGCTCCTGTCCCAGATGCAGGGGCACGTGATGGGCGGCCGCGAAGACGTCTACATGAACATGTGGCACCTGTGGTGGATGCGGCAGGCCCTCTGGGTGCAGCCGCAGAACCCCTTCTTCGCGCCGCTGCTGCACTGGCCCCTGGGGGCGGAGCTGTACTGGCACACGCTGGCGCCCGCGAAGACGCTGTGGGGCGTGGTGCTGCTGCCGTTCATGCCGGTGGAGACGGCGTACAACGTCGTGCTGTTCGGCTCGTTCGTGCTGACGGGCTACACGTCGTGGCTGCTGTTGCGCTACCTGCTGGAGCGCGCGGGCCACGGGCCGTGGATTGCCGCGGCGGCGGCGCTGGCGGGCGCGTGCGTGTTCAACTTCTCGCGCTACCACCTGGCCCACGCGACGGCGCACCTGAACTTGAGCGCGCTGGAGGGGCTGCCGCTCTACCTGCTGTGCTTCTTCCGCTGGCTGGACGAGGGCAAGCGCAAGTGGCTGGTGGGGCTGGCGCTGTGCGCGTTGTACGTGTTGCTGTGTGACTACTACTACCTCGTCTACATCGCGCTCTTCTCGCTGCTGTGGGTGGTGGCGGAGCGGTGGAAGCGGGGGCCGCTGCTCTCCGTGGACACGTGGAGGGATCCGCTCGTGCGCAGGGCGGTGGTGGCGGGGGTGGCCGCGGGGCTCGCGTGCGTGCCGCCCCTCGTGCCCTTGATGCTGCATGCGTTCCCCGCGCCGCTGCAGATCCACCACGGCGACTCCGACTACTTCTCCGACCTGTATTCGTTCTTCGTTCCGGACACGCGCTCGGCGTGGATGACGGAGTTGCCCGCGAAGGCGCGGGAGTTCTCCCTGAACATCCTGCGCGGGAAGATGGCGACCAACGCGGAGGAGACCGGCACCTTCCTGGGCTGGGTAACGCCGCTGCTGGCCCTCTTCGCGCTGTGGCGGGGCGTGCCGGAGGGCCGCAGGTGGGCGGGGCTGGGGCTGGGCTTCGCGGTGCTGTCCATGGGCACGGTGCTCAACATCGGCCTGGAGGACCGGGTGTCGCCGGTGGTGCTGCTCCTCGCTGTCGCGCTCGCGGTGGCGCTGGTGCCCGCGTGGCGGGAGCGGGTGTGGCGGCGGGACGTGCTGCTGCTCCTGGCGCTGGCGGTGTGGCTGTCGCTGACGGAGCCGCTGACGGCGTTCGGCGTGCCGCTCAAGGTGCAGATTCCGATGCCCTACGTGGTGTTCAAGCACGTGGTGCCGCTGTTCTCTCGCGGGGGCATGCCGGTGCGCTTCGTGCTGCTCACGTTCCTGTCGCTGTCGGTGCTGGTGGCGTTCGCGGCGGCGCACGCGGGGACGTGGGCGTCCCGGCGGGATGCGCGGCTGGGCGTGGCGGTGGCGCTCGCGGTGGCGCTGGTGCCGAACGTGGAGTACCGGGGCCTCCAGATGCTGGTGCCGCCGGTGCCCCGGCTGCCGCCGGTGTTCGATGAGATTCGCGACGCGCCCATGCCCGCGGCGGTGCTGACGGACAACGTGCAGGGGCAGTGGGAGCAGATGTTCCACGGCAAGCCGGTGTCCTTCGCCCGGCTGTCGCGGTTGCCGGTGCGGGAGGCGGCGCTGGTGGACTCGCGGTTGATCCGCGCGGCGGAAGGGATGCGCAGCGCGTTCGGCACCGTCACGCCGGAGGAGCGCGAGGAGATGCGGCGCTTCCTGAAGGAGCACCACTTCAAGTGGTACGTGACGCACTTCTTCCACCCCATCCGCCACCAGTTCATCACGGACGAGCTGGGAGGCGAGGTGGTGTACCAGGACGGCTACGTCACCGTGTACCGCTTCCCCTGAGCGGTCAGTGGCAGGTCAGGTCCTCCTCGTTCGCGCGCTCCGTGACGCCGGGGACGACCGTGTCGCCCTCCACCGTGACGACGGTGCGCTCGTCGAGCGAGGCCAGCGCTCCGCACTCGGTGGTGGCCGTGGTGCAGTGGCGGATGAAGGACAGCGTGTCCTTCCCTGTCGCGCTGAGGCGCGTGACGTCGCAGCGCGGGGACTCGAAGCCGGGCGCCGGGGCTCCATTGAAGCGCTCGTCACCGGGCAGGTCCTTTGAGTCCAGCACCGCCCCGTTCGCCCCGATGAGGGTGAAGAAGTAGCGAGTCCGCGTGAGGCGGAGGTTGGGGTGCTCCGGGTCCGGAGTCGTGGTCTCGTCGCGGGTGAACACGCGCAGCGTCGCGCCCGAGGGCCGCTTCAGCGTGAGCTTCCGCGCTTCCAGCGGCGCACCTTCCTGCTGGGGACAGGACAGCTGCTCCGTGGGGATCCGCACCGCGCGCGCGTAGGTCTCCGGGGCGAGCCGCTTGATGGGGCCCAGGATCGAGGGCGCGGCTTCGGGTTCGCAGAGGCCCAAGAGCCACACCCAGAAGCCGGGCTTGAGGCCGGGGAGGGTCTTGCTCTCGATGAGCCGCGGGTAGCCCTCCGGCAGGCTCAGGCCCGCCTTCCGGAGGAAGGCTTCGAGGGTGGACCCGGTGGCCTTCCGGGCTTCCGCCTCGGCCTTGTTCCTGGAGCCCTTCCAGAGGATGGCCTGTGCGGGGGCGTCAGCGGAGGCCGGGGTGGACGCGAGCGACAGCAAGCCCGCCGCGATGGCGTGGGTCAGTCGCATTCGGAGTATTCGACGTTCTTGCGCTCCTCGGCGCTCGCGGACACGACGCCGTTGTCCACGGCCACGGTGACGCTCTCGTCCGCGGACCGCATGGAGCCACACTCGGCGAAGGCGCTGGCGCCGCAGTGGCGGGTGAGGACGACCTTGCCGGTTTTCTTCGACGTTTCGAGCTGCGTGTTCGTGCAGCGGTAGGCGGTGGGGCCGGTGCCCGGGTCGTTTCCGCTGACGTCCACGTCGCCCTCGGTGTCCGCCATGTCGAGGACCTCGCCGTCCTTGCTGAAGAGGACGAAGTGGAACCGGGTCCGGGAGACGGTGTTGCCGCGTCCCTCTTCGTCGGGGGACTCCGTCTCCTCCTGGGTGAACACGCGCAGGGTTTCGCCGGAGCGAAGCTTGAGGACTTCGTCCCGGGCCCGCGGCGGGGCCTCCGGCCCCTCGGGACAGGCGAGCTTGTTCGCGGGGAGCGTCACCTCGCGGGAGTAGGCCCCCGGGGCGAGCAGCTTGAGGTGTTCGAGGATGGGGGCCGCTTCGTCGGACGCACAGGTGCCCAGGAGCCAGACCCAGAAGCCGGGCTTGAGGCCCGGGACGGTCTTGCTCTCGACGAGCCTGGGGTGGTCTTCCGGAAGGGTGAGGCCAGTCTTCTCGAGCAGCTTTCCAAGCTCGGACCAGGTGGCCAGCTGCCCTTCGGCTTCAGCCTTGTCCTTGGAGCCCTTCCAGATGAGCGCGACGGACTTGCCCTCGGCTTCAGCGCGGAAGGCGCCGGTGAGGGCCAGCAGGCCCAGGACGAGGATGCATGAACGCATGGCGGTTCCCCCTCGCGGTGCAAGACCGCACTGGCCGCGATGCTAAGCCCTCGGGAATCCCGGCGGTACACCCCACCGATGCGGCCAAACCTGTCCGACTGTCGGACAGGTTTCCGCTGGGGTGCGTGTCAGCGCAGGGGGGCCAGCGGTTGTCCAAACCTGTCCGACAGTCGGACAGGTTCGTGGGATGCGCCGCTGACGGGCGGCGTCATGTTCGAAGGCTTAGCGCTTCTTCGGTCCGCCGCGCTTCGGGCGGGAGCCGCGTGGCGCAGGGCTGGACGCGCCTTCCGGCCGAGGCGCCTGCTGGCGGGAGGACTTCGGAGGCCTGGCCGTCTTGGCGCGGGAGGGCTTCGCCGGACGACGGCGTTCGTCGGTCGTCACCGGGTGCGAGGACCCGCTGAGGTCGATGCGCGGAGGCATGGGCGGACGGCCCTGCTCCACGGGCACCGTGGGGCGCAAGGGCTCGGAGGCTGACGGCGGCTTCGCCGGACGATTCTGCTCCTCACGCTGCGGCTTCCCGGGGCGCGGGTGCCCGGAGGCTGCAGGCGGCTTCTGCGGACGGTTCCGCTCCTCACGTTGTTGCTTCACGGGACGTGCGGAGGCACGCGCCAGTGAGGGCTTGTGCGAAGGGCCTTGCTCTTCACGAGAGGGCTTTGAAGGACGCCCCGAGGCCTCTGCCGGGGGAGGCTTCGGCGGCCGGCCGGCGTCGATGGCCGCTGGTGGCTTCGGCGGACGGTTGTGCCCGTCACGCGAAGGCTTCGGCGGCTGGCCCTGAACGGCGCGCGGGGGCTTCGGCGGACCACCGGCATCGATGGCCGGCCCGGGATTCGGCGGACGACCGGCGTCGATGGCCGCCGGGGGCTTCGGCGGACCACCGGCATCGATGGCCGGCCCGGGATTCGGCGGACGACCGGCGTCGATGGCCGCCGGTGGTTTCGGCGGACGGCCGTAGTCGATAGCCGGTGGCGGCTTCGGCGGACGGTCGTGCTCGTGGTGCGGAGGCTTGGGCTGGCGGCCCTGTTCATCACGTGGAGGCTTCGGTGGACGGCCGTACTCCTCATGCGGAGGCTTCGGCGGACGGGCCTGCTCGCCATGCGGAGGCTTGGGCTGGCGGCCCTGCTCGCCATGCGGAGGCTTGGGCTGACGGCCCTGCTCGCCATGCGGCGGCTTCGGCGGACGGCCGTATTCGATGGCCGGCAGGGGCTTCTGCCTGGGACCGGTGCCTTCGCCTTCCTCGGCGGACGGCGTCCGGGGGGCGGGCCGGCCGTATCCGAC
>NZ_RAVW01000181.1 GCF_003611585.1 Corallococcus exercitus
GACTGCTGGCCGCCAGGCGGGCGTCCCGCCCCCGTCCCTCTTCCGTTGGCGGGCGCGAACGGGTGGGGCACGCTAACCAGCCCTATGCCCGATGAGCTTGTCAGTGGATTGTTGAAGGCGTCGGACCTGCGCCTGGTCCTCGCCACCACCGGGGCCCTGTCCCGCCAGGCCCGCGCCACGCACCAGAGCATGCCGGCCTCCGCCGCCCTGCTGTCCCAGGGCCTCACCGCCGCCGCCCTCATGGGCTCGCTCAGGAAGGGCACGGACTCCCGCATCAACGTGCAGTTGGAGTGCGACGGCCCCCTGCGCGGCCTCTTCGTGGACGGCGACGCGAACGGCGTCGTGCGCGGCTACGTGAAGAACACCCTGGTGGAGTACGTGGGGACGGAGGGCAAGTACCACTGGCGCCCGGTGCTCGGGAACCAGGGCTTCCTGTCCGTGCTGCGCGACCAGGGCGGCGGCGAGTACTACCGCTCGTCCGTGGAATTGGAGCACTTCGACCTGGTGGCGGACCTGGAGCGCTACTTCCACCAGTCGGATCAGGTCCCCTCGCACCTGCTGATGGCGCAGCTGCCCGGCCCGGTGGACGGCCAGGAGGATCCGCTCGCCACCGTGGTGGGCCTGCTCGTGCAGCCCCTGCCCAACGGGGACCGGGACGCTTTCAAGGCGCTGGGCACCCGGCTCAAGGCGCAGTTCCAGACGGCCGTGCAGGCGCACGCGCAGGACGGGGCGCTGACCCTGCTGCGCTCGCTGGTGCCGGAGGCGGACCTGGAGGTCATGTCGCGCTACCCCCTGCGCTTTACCTGTTCGTGCAGCCGCGACCGCGTGAAGCTCGCGCTGCTCGCCATGGGCCGCGAGGAGCTCCAGGACCTGCTGGCGAAGGAAGGCCAGGCGGAGGCCACCTGCCAGTTCTGCACGACGCGCTATGTCATCCCCGGTGCGGAGATCCAGCAGATGCTGACGGAAGGCAGGGCCTGAAGACAGACATCCTTGCGGCTCGGAGGATGATACAGCGCTTCACATCGTCCGGGGAGGCAGGCGCGGCGGTTGTGGCGGGGTCGCGGTGCTCGGGATATGACAGGGCCGCCGCACCTCACCCGGAGCTTTCGCCGTGGCCATCAAGCGGGCAGCGCCGCCGAAGTCCCAGGACCAGCGCAACCCTTCCCCGAAGCCTGTCGTGCCCTCCGCCGCCCAGAAGCAAGGCGCGGAGAAGCTCGTCTCCATTCCCAATGACATGGTGCTGGCGCCCCAGGTAGAGGCCCCGCGCCAACCCACCGGCCGCGACCAGTCCCGGCAGAAGTCCACCGGCGTGGTGGAGCTGTCGTGGGCGGAGTTCGACCGCAAGGTCCAGAAGCTGGCGCGCACCATCCGTCAGGCGTGGGAGCCGCAGGCGGTAGTGGGCGTGGCCCACGGCGGCGTGTTCGTGGGCGGGGCGCTCGCGGGCGCCCTGGGCTGCGAGTTCTTCCCCGTGCGCATCAGCCGCCGCAGCCGCGACAAGGGCGAGCGCACCCAGGAGCGCGGCCAGCCGCAGGTGAGCGAGGAGATGCCCACCGAAATCAAGGGCCGCCGCGTGCTCATCGTGGACGACATCGCGTCCAGCGGGGACACGCTGGAACTGGCCACGGCGCTCGCGAAGAAGGTGGGCGCGAAGGAGATCCGCACCGCGTGCCTCATCGCGCGGCCGGAGGGCTTCACGCCGGACCACGTGGGGCTGTCCACGGACTCGCTCTTCGTCTTCCCGTGGGACTACAAGCCGGTGATGGGCGACGCGCACTTCGACGACGACCCCGACAAGGCCGGAGCCTAGCTTCAGGGCTCCGGGCTCCGGGCTTCAGGACAAGGGCGCTGACGCGGCGATGATCATCGGGACGGCGGGGCACATCGACCACGGCAAGACGTCCCTCGTGAAGGCGCTGACGGGCACCGACACCGACCGGCTCCCGGAGGAGAAGCGGCGGGGCATCACCCTGGAGCTGGGCTTCGCCCACCTGCCCCTGCCGGACGGACAGGTGGCGGGTGTGGTGGACGTGCCCGGCCACGAGCGCTTCGTGAAGGCCATGGCCGCGGGCGCGGGCGGCGTGGACCTGGCGGTGCTGGTGGTGGCCGCCGACGAGGGCGTCATGCCCCAGACGCGCGAGCACCTGGACATCTGCCGGCTGCTCGGCGTGAAGGCGGGCGTCGTCGCGCTCACCAAGGCGGACCTGCTGGACGCGCTGGGCGAGGACTGGCGCGCGCTGGTGGAGGCGGACCTCGCCGCGCTCACCGCCGGCACCTTCCTGGAGGCCGCGCCCGTGGTGCCCGTGTCGTCGCGCACGGGCGCGGGGCTGCCGGAGCTGAAGTCCGCGCTCGGCCGCGCGGGCGGCGCGCTGCCACGGCGGCCCTCCGAGGGCCCCGTGTTCCTCCCCGTGGACCGGGCCTTCACCATCAAGGGCTTCGGCACGGTGGTGACGGGCACGCTCCTGTCCGGCGCGCTGGCGGTGGACGACGCGGTGGCGCTGCTGCCCTCGGTGGCCGGCGCGCGTCCGGGCCCCTTTCGCGTCCGGGGCGTGCAGGTGCACGGCCAGCCGATAACCCGCGTGGAGGCGGGGCAGCGCGCGGCGGTGAACGTGGCGGACGTGCAGACGGAGGACGTGCACCGGGGCATGGTGCTCACGCGCGCGGGCGAGCTGCCGGAGACGTCCATGCTGGACGTGGAGCTGACGCTGCTGCCCGCCGCGGAGGGACCGCTGCCGAAGCGCCGCAAGCTGCTCCTGCACCTGGGCACCGCGCAGGTGGAGGCCACGGTGGCGCTGCTGGACCTGGACTCGCTCGCGCCCGGGGAGACGGGGCTCGCGCAGCTGCGGCTGGAGTCGCCGGTGGGGGCGCTCGTCGGTCAGCGCTTCATCCTGCGCGGCTCGCGCGCGCTGCCGGGCCGGGGCGCCACGGTGGCCGGAGGGCGCGTGCTCTCCATCACGCCGCCGCGCCGGCGCCGGGGCGCGTCCTCGGTGGTGCGGCCGCTGCTGGAGGCGGACGCGGCCGGGCAGGTGGCGTGGCTCCTCAGGCAGGCGGGCTACGCGGGGCTCACGCAGACGGAGCTGTTCGGCCGCTCGGGGCTTTCGCCCAAGGTGCTGACGCGGACGCTGGAGCTGCTGGGCGCGAAGGGGCAGGTGCTGCTGGTGGACCGCGACCGGCGGCTCTACGTGGCGCAGGACGTGTTCGAGGGCCTGCGCCAGCGCTCGCTCGCGCTGCTCGCCGCGTTCCACGAGCGCGAGCCCATGCGAGATGGCCTGTCGCGCGAGGAGCTCCGTCAGCGGCTCTCCGCCCAGCTGGACGGCCGCCTGTTCCAGCGCGTGGTGCAGGCACTGGTGGACGCAGGCGGCGTGGAGGCGGAGAAGGACCTGGTGCGCCTGAAGGGCCGGGGCCGTACGCTGACGCTGGGTGACGAGGCCGCGCGCACGCGCCTGTCCGCGGAGCTCTCCGCGGCGGGGCTCGCGCCGCCCACGGTCACGGAACTCTCCCAGAAGCTGGGGCTGACGCCCGCGAAGCTGCAGGAGCTGCTGAAGGTGCTGGTGGCGTCGGGCGTGGGCGTGCGGGTGAGCGAGGAGCTGTGCTTCGACGCGGGCGCGCTGGAGGACCTGCGCGGCCGGCTGGTGGCGTACCTGAAGGACCAGAAGGAGATCACCACGCAGGGCTTCAAGGAGCTGGTGGGCCAGAGCCGCAAGTTCACCATCCCCCTGTCGGAGTACTTCGACCGGGAGAAGGTCACGCTGAGGGTGGGGGACAAACGGGTGCTGCGTCGCGGATGAGTCCCAAGGTCTACAGCGAGCGGGAGCTGCGCGCCCTGGTGGAGCCCTTCGCCCAGCCCATGCTGGTGGTGGAGGCGGAGGGGCGCGTCCAGGTGGCCAACGCCGCGTACGCGCGGCTCCTGGGCCTGACCCTGGAGCAGGTGGAGGGCCGCTCCTTCCTGGACTTCGTGCAGCCGGAGGAGCGCAGCCGGATGGGGGAGCGCTTCCACCGGCTGGCCACGGGCGCGCCGCTGGACGGGCGCCCGCAGCTCTACAAGGTGCTCAGCGTCCACGGCGCGCCGGGCGAGGTGTACGTGCAGGCCAACCCCCTGCGGCTGGAGGGGGGGCGCTTCGCCCTGTTGCTCAGCTGCATGGTGATGTCGGACCGGCCCGTGGAGTTGGTGGTGGCGGAGCGGCTGGTGGACACGTCCGCGGGGCTGGTGTCCGCGCGCTCGGAGGAGGGCGTGCGGCGCGTGGCGCTGGCGGGCCTGGAGGCCGCGGGCTTCCGGGCGCGCATCCTGCGCTGGGACGGCACGCGGCTGGTGGTGCGCGACGGCGTGTCCCTGCCGGCGGATTCGCACCTGGCACTGGAGGCGCTGTCGGACGGGCGGCCGGTGTTCGGCGGCGCGGACCAGGCGCAGCCCACGCACGCGTACCTGCCGGTGGGAGGGCCGCAGTCGGAGGTGCTGTGGGTCGCGGGCCCGTGGGTGGCGCCCCGGCACGGCTCGGTGCTGACGCTGTTCGCGAAGGTGGTGGGCGCGGCGCTCGCGGACGCACACCTCCAGGCGGACGGCGCGCGCAGCCGCTGGGAGGTGGAGGCGGTGGCGGAGATGGCGCGCTTCGTGGCGCAGCCCGTGCCCCCGTCGCCGGAGACGTTCCTCGCGCGCGTGGCGGAGCTGCTCCAGGCCCGCGCGGTGGCGCTGCACGTCACCTCCGGACCGGGAGAGGCGCCCCGGCTCGCCGCCCACGTGGGGCTGGAGGAGGGGAGTGTGACGGCGGGGGACGCGGCCCGGGCCACCGGCGTGCTCCTGGCCTCGTCGCTGCGGGAGGACGGAGGCGTGCTGTCGTCGGAGGCGCAGGGGCGCGCGCTGGAGACGCTGTCCCAGGGCCGCTTCGGCAACGGGACAGCGGCGCGGCTCACCCGGGGCGGGGAGTGCGTGGGCGTGGTGCAGGCGCTGCGCGCGAAGGAGCGCCCCTTCGACGAGCGCGACGCGCGGCTCCTGGCCACGCTCGCGGAGCTGCTGGTGACGCTGCTGGAGCAGCGCCGCCTCCGGGCGGAGTCCGCGCGCCAGCTCACGGAGACGCGCCTGCTGCTGGACCTGGCGCGCACCACGTCGGGCGTGCTGGAGACGGCGAGCATCCTGGACGTCGCGTCCGACTTCCTGGTGCACCTCCTGGACGTGTCCAACTGCTTCATCCTGCTCTATGACGAGCAGGCCAAGGTGCTCCGGGGCGCGGCGGCGTCGGCGGCCCACCGCGACCTGTTCCGCACGGTGGTGGTGCCGCTCGACAGCGACGACCTGGCCGCGCGCGTGGCCCTGGAGCGCAAGCCCATCGCGGTGGAGGACCTGACGTCCGCGAGCGTCTCCGTCAGCGCCGTGCTCATCGACCGGCTGGGGGAGAAGGCCCTGCTGGGCCTGCCGCTCACCTCGCGCGAGGAGCTCATCGGCGTGGTGCTGGTGGACGACGTGCGCGGCCCGCGCCCCTTTGGCCCGGAGCTGATTGAGCTGGCGGAGGCGACGTGCGGCCAGCTGGCGCTGTCCATCGCCAACGCGCGCCTCTACGAATCCCTGTGGGCCAGCTACGCGGAGCTGGCCGCCACCCGCGCGGAGATGGTGAAGCGCGAGCGCCTGGCCGCGCTGGGCGAGCTGTCCGCCATCGTCGCCCACGAGGTGCGAAACCCCCTGGGCGTCATCTTCAACGCGGTGGCCACGCTCCGGCGCATCATGAATCCCACCGGCGACACGGCGATGTTGCTGGACATCGTGGCGGAGGAGAGCGACCGCCTCAACCGCATGGTGGCCGACCTGCTAGACTTCACCCGCCCGCGCAACCCGGTGCTCCAGCCGGAGGACCTGCTGCGCGTGCTCCAGGACGCCCTGGAGGCCGCGCGGGCACAGGCCTCCACGGAGCGCCCGGTGCACGTCCACGTGGAGGTGGAGCCCGGCATCGCCACGGTGCCCATGGACCGGCGGCAGATCCGCCAGGCCCTCTTCAACGTGGCCGTCAACGCCATCCAGGCCATGCCCCAGGGGGGCGAGGTCTGGGTGCAAGCGCGCCGGGACATGCACGCCGGCCGCGAGCAGCTGCGCATCGACGTGATGGACCAGGGGCCGGGCATCCCGGCGGAGCTGCTCCACCGCGTCTTCGAACCCTTCTTCACCACCAAGGCCCAGGGCACCGGCCTGGGGCTGGCGGTGGTGAAGCGCATCCTGGAAGAGCACCGCGGCGAAATCGCCGTGGAGAGCGCCCCCGGACGCGGAACCACCTTCACCTTCTGGCTGCCGCTCACGCAGCCCCAGTCCCTCTCATGACCGACGCGACCACCCCGGTTCCCCGAGGACGCATCCTCGTGGTGGACGACCAGCGCAACATGCGCGCCACCACCGCGCTGCTCCTGAAGCAGGCGGGCTACGACATCTTCGAAGCCGCCACTGGCGAGGAGGCCCTGGGCGTGCTCGGCAAGGAGCGCGTGGACCTGCTCCTCACGGACCTGAAGATGGAGCCCATGGACGGGCTCACGCTCCTGCGGCGCGCGCTGGAGGTCGCCCCGCGCCTCCAGGTCATCATGATGACGGCCTTCGGCTCCATCGAGAGCGCGGTGGAGGCCATGCGCCTGGGGGCGTACGACTACATCACCAAGCCCTTCAAGGAAGGCGAGGTGCTCTACCGCGTGGAGCGCGCCCTGGAGCGCTCCAAGCTCCAGGCGGCGGTGGACAGCTTCGCCACGGACTTCGCCGAGCGCCACGGCCTGTCCGCGCTGGTGGGCCGCAGCCCGGCGATGCGCGAACTCACCACGCGCCTGGTGCGCGTCGCGCAGAGCGACGCCACCGTCCTCATCCAGGGCGAGAGCGGCACGGGCAAGGAGCTGGTGGCCCGCGCCCTCCACGCGCACAGCCGCCGCAACAAGCAGCCCTTCGTGCCCGTCAACTGCGCGGCCATCAGCGAAACGCTGCTGGAGACGGAGCTCTTCGGCCACGCCAAGGGCGCCTTCACCGGCGCGGTGAGGGCGCGCCGGGGCCTCTTCGAGGAAGCGGACAACGGCACGCTCTTCATCGACGAGGTGACGGAGACGAGCCCCACCTTCCAGTCCAAGCTCCTGCGCACGCTCCAGGACGGCGAGGTGCGCCGCGTGGGCGAGTCCACCTCGCTGCGCGTGGACGTGAGGATCGCCGCGGCCACCAACCGCGACATCGAGCTGGAGGTGAAGGAGAAGCGCTTCCGCCAGGACCTCTACTACCGCCTCAACGTGGTGATGCTGCGCGTGCCCCCGCTGCGCGAGCGCCTGGAGGACGTGCCCGCGCTGGCGCAGCACTTCCTGGACCGCGCCAACGCCCGCAGCCCCCGGACCCGGCGCCTGTCCGAGTCCGCCGTGGAGCACCTGATGACGTACCGCTTCCCCGGCAACGTGCGCGAGCTGGAGAACCTGGTGGAGCAGGCCGCCGCGCTGGCGGAAGGGGACGAACTGCTCCCCGAGGACTTCCCGCTGCGCCCCCAGGGCCGCGTGCTCCCGGCCACCACCCCTGAAGCCGCGGGCCTGCCGCCCAGCGACGCCCCGCGCTCCACCGGCGCGGAGGCCACCGGGCCCACGCTGGCGGAGGTGGTGGAGGACGCCGAGCGCCGCGCCATCGTCCAGGCCCTGGAGCGCCACGGAGTGGACCTTGCAAGCGTGGCGGACGAGCTGGGCGTCTCCTCCACCACGCTGTGGCGGAAGATGAAGCGGCTCAACCTCCGGCCGCCCGCGGGGGCCCGCGAATAGCCTCCCAGCGGATCTCCACCCGGCCTCCCGGTACGGCTTCAGATCCGAAATTGCCCCCGTTCAGGGATGAAAAAACCAACCGCCCGAATTCGTTGGGTGTTTTCATCCATGAAACGTGATTTCAGCCCTGCAATGGGGGAGGGCGGGGGCAGAACTGTCGCCCTGTCGTCCAAGTGCCTGAGAACTCTGGAGTTTCGTCCCGCGCGAGCGCTGGCACGACACCTGCTAAAGCCTACGTCGGGACGCATCGAAGCGAGGCTGAAAGTGGTTCCCCCCCACCCTTTCAGCACTTCCGGTGTGTCACCTTGAGAAGACCCGCGGCCCGACACCCTCACGGGTGCCGGGCCGCCTTCTTTTCCACTCCCCGCATCATCCGCCGCCCCGCCGTTGATCCGCATGACGCGGCGCGGATCCATTTCACTTCTGCAATGCACCCACGGCCATGACGCCGTGAGCCATGCCCCGCAACGACAACGCCCGCCAGGGCCAGGGGCCGAGGCGGGCGTCGGGTGCCGCGAGCTGCCGGCGTGCGGCTACTGGCCGAACAGCGTGCCGGCCTGGGCCAGCCAGTCGGTGACGTGGCCGGGGAGGATGCCCAGCAGCACCACGGCGACGGTGGCGATGACGAGCGCGGCCTCCGTGCCCCAGTTGCGCTCCAGCGGCTGGGCGCCCTCGGGGATGGGGTGCATGAACATGTAGACCACGACGCGCAGGTAGTAATACGCGCCCGCCGCGCTGCTGAGCACCGCGACCACCGTGAGGCCCACGAGGCCCACGTCGATGGCGGCCTGGAAGATGAGCAGCTTGCTCATGAAGCCGACGGTGGGGGGGATGCCGCCCAGCGACAGCATGAAGGCCGCCATGGCGAAGGCCCAACCCGGCCGACGCTGCGCGAGGCCCGCGAAGCGCTCCAGGTCCCACGCGGTTCCCTTCTCCTCGTCCTCGCGGCGCTCCAGCGCGGAGACCATGGCGAAGGCGCCCGTCGCGCTGAAGGTGTACGCCAGCAGGTAGTACAGGATGCCGCGCAGCGCATCCGAGCGCGCCACGTCCAGCGGCGTGCCACCGGACAGCGAGGACGCGGACAGCAGGCGGAAGTGCTCGCCCGGGGCCGCGACGAACAGCGCCGCCACGCCCAGGAGCAGGTAGCCCGCGTGCGCGATGGAGGAGTACGCGAGCATGCGCTTCACGTTGCGCTGCGGAATCGCCATCAGGTTGCCGGCGATCATCGTGAGCAGCGCCAGCGTGGCGAAGAGCATCAGCGGCAGCTTGGGGTCCATGCCCTTGCCCACCGTGATGAACACGCGCACCAGCGACGCGAACGCCGCCGCCTTCACGCCCGCGCTCATGAGGGCCGTCACCGGGGTGGGGGCGCCCTCGTAAACGTCCGGCGTCCACATGTGGAACGGCACGGCCGCCACCTTGAACGCGAAGCCCGCGGCGATGAGCACCGCGCCCACGTAGACGAGCGCCGGGGACGTGGACAGCGCCTGCTGCAGCGGCCCCGCCATGTCGTTGAGCTTCGTGGTGCCCGTGGCGCCGTAGAGGAGCGCCGTGCCGTACAGCAGGATGGCGGAGGAGAAGGCGCCCAGGATGAAGTACTTGAAGCCCGCCTCGCTGGGACGCGTGCCGCGGCGCAGGTACGCCGTCAGCGCGTACGTCGCGATGGAGAGCACCTCGATGTTGACGAAGATGGTGATGAACTCCGACGACATCGCCAGCAGGCTCATGCCCGCGGAGGCGAAGAGCATCAGCGCGTAGAACTCACCGCGCTCCGCGCCGCGACGCCGCAGGAAGCCCACCGCGCTCAGGGCCGCCAGCCCCAGGCCCACGCTCACCACCAGGGTGAGGAAGCTGGAGAAGGGGTCCAGCACGCCGAAGCCGAGGAACACCTCGCGCGGCGGCTCGAACATCAGGCCCACGGCCACGGCGCCGCTGGCCACCGCCGCCACGACGGTGAGCACCGCCTGGTAGCCGCGGGACGCCGTCGCGGAGAGGAACACCTCCGACAACAGCAGGACGGAGGCCGCCACCACCATGATGATGGCGGGCAGCATGGGGAGGAATTCCGCCAGGGTGATATTTGGCAGGTTCATGGAGTCTTTCGGGGCCTACTCGCGAGCAGCGAGCGGCGCGGCGGGAACGGAGGGGCGGGCCACGGCGGCGGTGGAGGGCAGCGACATCACCTCCACGCGCAGCTGGTCGTCCTTCGCCTGGGTGGCGCCCGGAGCGCCCACGCTGGCGCGCGCCACGTAGCGGTCCGTGGACGGAGCGATGCGGTCCAGGAAGGGCTGCGGCATCAGGCCCATCACCGCCACCAGCACGATGAAGGGGGCCGTGGTGAGCATCTCGCGCACGTTCATGTCGCGCAGGTGCTGGTTCTCCCGGTGCGTGATGCTGCCGAAGAACACCTTCTGCACCATCCACAGCATGTAAGCCGCGCCCAGGATGACGCCCAGCGTGGCGAACGCGCCGAAGCCCAGGGGCAGGCTGCTCTTGAACGTGCCCATCAGCACCAGGAACTCGCCGATGAAGCCGTTGGTGCCCGGCACCGCCACCGACGAGAACGTGATGATGACGAACGCCGCGGTGAACACCGGCATCACCTTGGCGATGCCGCCGTAGTCCGACATCAGGCGCGTGTGGCGGCGCTCGTAGAGGAAGCCGAAGAGGAGGAACAGCGCGCCCGTGGAGATGCCGTGGTTGAGCATCTGGTACGCGCTGCCCGTGGCGCCCTCACCGGTGACGGCGAGCAGGCCCAGCATGCAGTAGCCCAGGTGGCTGACGGACGAGTACGCGATGAGCTTCTTGATGTCCCGCTGCGCCAGGCACATCAGCGCGCCATACACGATGCCGATGACGGCCAGCACCGCGAGGAACGGACGGGCCGCGTGCGCCGCCACGGGGAAGAGCGGAATCGCGAAGCGCCAGAAGCCGTAGGTGCCCATCTTCAGCATCACGCCGGCCAGGATCATGGAGCCCGCCACCGGCGCCTGGACGTGCGCGTCCGGCAACCAGGTGTGCACCGGCCACATGGGGACCTTGATGGCGAACGCCAGCGCGAACGCGGCGAACATCCACGGCCCGTAGGTGTGCAGCGTGGCGGCCAGGCCCGTGAGCGACGCGCACGCGCCCTCCGGTCCGTTGGCGCACGCGGCCAGCTGCTGATTGGCGGCGAGCAGGTTGTTGTAGAGCTGCCCGTAGTCGAAGGAGCGCGTCCCCGGGGGGCCGCTGATGAAGTACACGGCCACGATGGCCACCAGCATCAGCAGCGAGCCCACGAGCGTGTAGAGGAAGAACTTCACCGCCGCCATGCGCCGGTCCTCGGCGCCCCACACACCCACCATCAGGTACATGGGGATGAGCATGGCCTCGAAGAAGATGTAGAAGAGCAGGACGTCCATCGACGCCAGCGCGCCCAGCATCGTCGTCTGGAGCACCAGCAGCGCCAGGTGGAACTCCTTGATGCGGTGCTGGATGTACGTGGTGGAGGCGAGCACCACCAGCGGGCCCAGGAACACCGTCAGGAGCAGCAGGCTCACGGCCAGGCCGTCCACGCCCAGGTGGTAGCTCATCCCGAACTGCTGGAACCACGGGACGCGGAACTCCATCTGGAACTCCGAGCCGGAGGGCTCGAAGCGGAAGTACGCCCAGACGCCGAACACCAGGTCCAGCAGCATGCCCACGAACGTGATGGTGCGGACCTGCCCGTGCTCACTGGCAGGGAGCATCAGCACCAGCGCCGCGAAGACGAGCGGCAGGTAGATGACGACGTTCAACAGGTGGGTGTCGAAGAAGCTCATGAAAGCACCTGCACGAGGGCGTAGACCGCGCCGCCCAGGATGGCGAGCGCCATGATGGCGGCGTAGGCCTGCGCGTCACCCGTCTGGATCCGGCGCAGCCCGAGGCCCACCTTCTCCGTGACGTACGCGGTGCCTCGCACCAGCACCGTGTCGATGACGAGCGCGTCCACCACGCGGAAGAGGATGAAGGCCAGGAACTTCACCGGCCGGATGAGGATGAACTCGTAGAGCTCATCCACGTAGAACTTGTTCTGCGCCGTGCGGCGCACCGCGCGCGCGAACACCGGCACCGGCTGGCCCACCCGCGAGGGGAAGAACTTCAGGTAGGCGAACGCCGCGGCGCCGCCGCCCAGGAGCGCCCACATCCACGCGAAGGCGTAGTCCCCGAGGGAGGGCGAGCTGGTGTCGATGTGCACCGTCTCCGCCACGCGGGCCACCGTCTCCGCCGGGCGCAGCACGGGGGACAGGAAGTTCTCGAACACCGGCTGCGTCCCGCCGCCCGTGCGGGGCATCAGGGGCAGGGCGTAGGTGAACGTGATGAAGGCCAGGAACGCCAGGATGACCAGGGGCAGCGTCATGTGCCACGCGCTCTCATGCGCGTGCGCCAGCTTCGCCTCCGGGGACCGCTTGCCCGTGAAGGTGAGCAGGTAGACGCGCGACATGTAGAACGCCGTGGCCGCGGTGATGAGCAGGCCCATCACGTAGACGAAGGTGGAGACCCACTCCAGGCCGTGCAGGTGGTTGTGGTGCACGCCGTGGAAGATGGCGTCCTTGGAGAAGAAGCCGGACATGATGGGGAAGATGCCCGTGATGGCCAGCGTGGAGACGAGGAAGGTGGCGTGCGTCACCTTCATCTCCTTCCACAGGCCGCCCAGCTTCTTGATGTCCGTCTCGTCACCGTTGCCGTGCATCACGCTGCCGGCGCCCAGGAAGAGGCAGGCCTTGAAGAACGCGTGCGTCATCAGGTGCATCTCGGCGGCCCAGAAGACGCCCATGCCCACGCCCATGAACATGATGCCCAGCTGGGACACCGTGGAGTAGGCGAGCACCTTCTTGATGTCGTCCTGCGCGAACGCGATGAGCGCCGCCAGAAGCGACGTGAGCGCGCCCACGATGGCGATGGTCGCCATGGCGGTGGGGGAGAGCACCAGCAGCGCGCTCATGCGGCAGAAGAGGTACACGCCCGCGGTCACCATCGTGGCGGCGTGGATGAGCGCGGACACCGGCGTCGGGCCGGCCATCGCGTCCGGCAGCCAGACGTAGAGCGGCAGCTGCGCGCTCTTGCCCGCGGCGCCCAGCAGGAAGAGCAGCATGATGGACGTCATCACGCCGCCGAAGGTGTAGCCGGACAGCGGCCCGGACTCGATGGGCGTGGCCAGGGACACCGCGCCGCCCGTGCCTTCCGGCAGGGCCAGGGCCAGCTTCTCCAGGCCCTTGAAGGTGACGGGGCCCTTCTGGGAGATGCCCTGCTCGTAGCGCGCCCGGCTGCTGCCCGCGGCGTTGAAGTCGCGCGCGTCCGCCTGGCGGTTGAAGGCGCCCACCGTGAGGATGAGCAGGAACGTGGCGATGAGGAACGCGAAGTCACCGATGCGGTTGGTGACGAACGCCTTGCGGCCCGCCCACGCCTTCGCGCTGTCCGTGTACCAGAAGCCGATGAGCAGGTAGCTGGCCATGCCGACGCCCTCCCAGCCCACGAAGAGCAGGACCAGGTTGTCGGCCATCACCAGCGTGAGCATCGCGGCGACGAAGAGGTTCAGGTACGCGAAGAAGCGCCAGTACCCGTCGTCGTGCTCCATGTAGCTGGTGGAGTACAGGTGGATGAGGAAGCCGACGCCCGTGATGATGAGCAGCAGGATGCCCGACAGGTGGTCCACCAGCAGGCCGAAGTTCACCCGGAAGTCACCCGCGGCGAACCACGTCCCGTAGTCGTGCGCGATGGCGTAGCGGATGGTGTCCCGCTCGATGCCGAACGGGTTGGGCATGCTCACCACGCGCCCGCCCGCCGCGTCGCTGGTGGCCCAGAAGGCCAGCAGGCTCAGCACGAAGGCGCCGGCGATGGCGGAGCACGCCACCAGGTGCACGTTGGCCCGGCCCAGCCACTTGCCGAACACCCCGCACACGAACGCGCCCAAAAGCGGCAGCAGGATGATCAGCCCCAGCGAGGGAGAGAACACCTCGGGGGGGATGGGAGCCGTTCTGAAGAATTCGGTGATTCCGTCCATGGATGGGCTCAGGGGTGACGGGGCGTTAGTGCTTCATCGTCCGGATGTCGTCGACGTTCACGGATCCGCGACTGCGGAAGACCGCGATGACGATGGCCAGACCGATGGCCGCTTCCGCGGCCGCCACGGCGATGACGAAGAAGGCGGACACGTGCCCGGTGCCTTCGCCATGCATGCGCGCGAAGGCCAGGAACGTGAGGTTGACCGCGTTGAGCATCAGCTCCACGCACATGAAGACGACCAGCGCGTTGGTACGCACCAGCACGCCGAACATGCCCATGCAGAAGAGGGCCGCGGCCAGCAGGAGGTAGTAGGTGATGGGGACCATTGGGTTGTCCTGAGGGGCGCTGAAGGTCAGATGCGGGACTTGGCCACCACCACCGCGCCCACCATGGCCACCAGCAGGAGCAGGCTGACCGCTTCGAACGGCAGCAGCCAGGTGGTGAAGATGGACTGGCCGATGGCCGCCATGGTGCCGAACGCCGCCTGGCCCTTCGCGTCCAGCTGCGCGGGCTGCGCGTTCACGCGGCCCAGCGTCACCACCAGCACGGCCAGGAGGCCCAGCGCGGAGGCACCGCCCAGCAGCCGCGTCACCGTGGGCTTGCCGCGGTGGGGGGCGTCCCCCAGGTTGAGCAGCATGATGACGAAGAGGAAGAGCACCATGATGGCGCCCGCGTACACGAGCACCTGCACCGCGGCCACCGTGTGCGCCCAGAGCAGCACGTAGATGCCGGCCAGGAAGAAGAACGTCGACACCAGGGCCATGGCGGAGTTGATGGGGCTCCGCGCGGTGATGACCAGCCCCGCCGACACCAGCGTCATGACGGCGAAGACGCCGAAGAGGACCAATTCGATGTTCAAGACCAGTCTCCGAAGGAACCCCAGGGGCGGTCACCGAACGGGCAGCGATGCTCCCGCACGTGAGCCTCGAACTCGTCCCGGAACCGCATGAGGAAGGAGTGCGTGGGCAGCGCCGCCGCGTCACCCAGCGCGCAGATGGTGTTGCCCAGGCCGATGGGGGGGTAGGGCGCGATGGAGGAGGCGACGTTCGACAGCATGTCGATGTCGCTCAGCTCCGCGCGGCCTTCCTCGATCTTGCGCAAGAGGCGCGTCTGCCAGGGCGTGCCCTCGCGGCACGGCGTGCACTGGCCGCAGGACTCTTCCGCGTAGAAGCGGGCCACGCGCCAGAGGCTGCGCACCATGCAGGTGGCGTCGTCCATCACGATGACGCCGCCGGAGCCGGCCATCGTCTGCTTCATCTTCAGCGCCTCGAACTCCAGCGCCACGTCCAGCTCGTCCGCGCCCAGCACCGGCGCGGAGGAGCCGCCCGGGATGACCGCCTTGACCTTGCGGCCCTTGGGCATGCCCTGGCCGTACTTGTCGTCGTGGATCAGCTCCAGGATGGTGGTGTGCATCCCCACCTCGTAGACGCCGGGGCGGTTCACGGAGCCGGACAGGCAGACCAGGTGCGTGCCGCCGGACTTCTCCGTGCCCAGCTTCGCGTACCACTCCGCGCCCTTGGCGAGGATGGGCGGCACGCTGGCGAGCGTCTCCACGTTGTTCACCACCGTGGGGCTGCCGAACAGGCCCACCACCGCGGGGAAGGGGGGCTTCAGGCGGGGCCAGCCCTTCTTGCCCTCCAGGGACTCCAGCAGCGCCGTCTCCTCGCCGCAGATGTACGCGCCCGCGCCGCGGACCAGGAAGCAGTCGAGCGCGAAGCCCTCCTTGCCCATCAGCGACTTGCCGAAGATGCCGGCCTTGTAGGCCTCGTCGATGGCCGCCTGGGTGCGCTCCGCCTGGAACTTGAACTCGCCGCGCAGGTACACGTAGCAGGTGTGCACGCCCAGCGCGTACGACGCGATGGCGATGCCCTCCAGCATCATGTGCGGGTCGTTCTCCAGGATGTAGCGGTCCTTGAAGGTGCCCGGCTCGGACTCGTCGCCGTTGACGGCGAGGTACTTGGGCTTGGGGCTGTCCTTGGGGACGAAGCTCCACTTCATGCCCGTGGGGAAGCCCGCGCCGCCTCGGCCGCGCAGGTTGGACTTCTTCACCTCGTCGATGATGGCGGCGGGCTCCATGGAGAGCGCGCGCTTGAGCCCGTCATAGCCACCGCGCGACCGGTAGCTGTCGAGGGTCCAGGACTGGGGCTTGCCCCAGGCCGCCGAGATGACGGGTTCGACCGCCTTTGCCGTAGAGGCCATGGATGAACGTCCTAGGAAAGCGAGGGGGAGGAGGGGCGACTCACGACAGCCGGGCCAGGATGGCGTCCAGCTTCGCCTGGGTCAGGCGCTCGTGGTGATCCTCGTTGATCTGCAGGCAGGGCGCCGTCCCGCAGGACGCCAGGCACTCCGTCTCGCGCAGGGTGAACTTGTCGTTCGTCTCCCCGGCGGTCAGGCCCAGCTTCTGCTCCAGGTACGCGAGCATCTTCTCCGCGCCCCACAGGGAGCAGGAGAGGTTCGTGCAGACGTCGATGACGTACTTGCCCGGCTTCTTGAGGTGGTACATCACGTAGAAGCTGGCGACCTCGTAGGCGCGCTCCGGCGTGACCTCCAGGTTCTTCGCCACCAGCCGAAGACCTTCAGGAGGCAACCACCCCTTGAGGTCCTGCAGCAGGCGCAGCGCGGGAAGCATGCCGGCGCTTTTGCGATCAGAGGGGTAGTGCGAGAGGATTTCCGCGATCCCCGCGTCGAACTTCTTCTGCTCTTCAGGAGTGAACAGGGGCTCCGCCATGGCGGGCCGTACGTATTGCCGCAATGGCTTCGTTGTCAACATAAACCCTCGGCGGTAGACTGGACCGCCATCAGCAAATTTCCGAGCGATTTCAACCCCTTGTTATGAGCCCGGACCCTGCGGACCAGCGGCAGCACCCTCGTGTCCCCACCGTCCTCCGGGTGGACTACCCGCATGGGCGTCCACTGCGGGACGTGACGGAAAACCTCTCCGCCGGAGGCTTCTTCGTCCAGACCGAGCAGCTCTTCGCGGTGGGGGACGAGCTTCGACTTGCTCTTTCTTTCCCGGGACTGCTGGATCCGGTAGAAGTCGCCGGGACGGTGGCGTGGGTGCGCATCGCCGCGCCCGATCAGCCGGGCGGCGTGGGCATCCGTGTGGAGAGCGAGCAGGACCGGCGGCGACTGGGTGACATCTTGAGTTCGGCGGGACCCAACGACAGCGCGGTGACCCCTTCGGAGCAGGACGGGTACCGTGTGCTCATCGTCGAGGACAACCCCCACATCATCGAGATGTACAGCTACGTGCTGAAGAAGCTCGCGAGCAACGACCTGCACGGCAAGGTGCCGCTGGAGGTCCACTTCGCGCCGGACGGGCACCACGCCCTCCTGCGGCTGCGCGAGGACCGCTTCAGCCTGGTGATGCTGGACCTCTACATGCCGGTGATGGACGGCTTCGCCCTGGTGGAGCGCATCCGGGAGGAGGAGGAGCTCAAGGGCATCCCGGTCATCGCCATCTCCGCGGGCGGCAAGGAGGCCCAGGACCGGGCGATGCAGCTGGGGGTGGACATCTACCTGCGCAAGCCCGTGCGGTTCGTGGAAGTGCTGGAGACGGTGAAGCAACTCCTGCGCATCCGGTAGGGCGCGGGGGCTTCCCGGGCACTTCCCCGGGCTTCTTCGACGCGGCAGACGTTGAAGCGCCGGGCGGGTGCCGCGTAGAGTCCGCGCACCCATGACGAAGCCGGCCATCCATCGTGACACCGTCAGTGGCGAGGCGCTGCTCATCCTGCAGAATCTGCGGGAAAACGGCCGCCTGGGACGCTCGAACAAGCTGGCGGACGTGAAGGCCGCCCTCGAGCCGTCCGTCTCGCTGGAGTTCGACAGCTACTTCTTCTTCCTGCGCAAGTTCCACTACATCGCCATGGACCGCGAGGCCCAGCTCAAGCTCACCGAACAGGGTGAGCGGGTGGTGGAGGGGGACCTGCAGGACCGCTTCGCGTCGGAGGTCGACGACTTCTTCGCGGATCAGCTCCTCCCGGCGGAGGACGCCACGCACATCGGCCGTCCGCTGGACGAGGACGAGCCGATGAGCGTCCCGCCGCCGCCGCCGGAGCTGCTCCTGGACGAGGCGGAGGTGGATCCGTCCTCGGCCGGGGCCTCCGGCCAGTCCCCGGGGGGGCCGCCGCCCATGCCGCCGTCGCGCACGCACCGTGTGGCGATGCCCGCGCTGGACCTGGCCCAGGCCGCGACGCAGATGCAGCCCGCGCAGCCGGCGCCCATCGCGACGCCGCAGCCGCAGCCGGTGTCCCGCCAGGACGGCCCGGCGGAAGGACGCCGGGAGACCTTCATCGGGCTGCCGCCGACGCCCGCCCCGG
>NZ_RAVW01000182.1 GCF_003611585.1 Corallococcus exercitus
TGTATAAGAGACAGCCCCACCTCCTCCGCCATGAGCCAAGCCTCCGCGCCCGCCGTGCCCACGGTCCTCCCCGGTTCCCGCGACTACTACGGCGACCTGATGCGCGCCTCGCAGGCCACGCGCGCGGGCTTCCTCGCGGAGCGTGAGCGCTGGCTCCGGGGCGTCCCGGTGGAGGGCCGCGAGGAGCTGCTCTTCGAGTTCGAGATGTGGCTGCGCGCCGTGGAGCGCTACCTCAACCTCCACAACTCCGTGCTGGACGCCCGCGCCCGTCCGCTCGTCACGCGCGACTTCCACGAGGAGCTGGTGGACGTGCGCGACGCCATGGAGCGCGCGGTGCGCGTCGCCCGGCACCTGCAGGACCCGGACAGCGACCCGAAGATGGTCTTCCGCAAGTATGTGGAGACCCAGCTCGCGGACGACCGCGTGCGCCGGCTCCTCATCGAAGAGGAGCTGGACCAGGAGACCCCGCCGGAGAGCCTCTTCGTCGTGCGCGAGGCCTTCGACGCGCTGAAGAACCTGCTCGACAACCTGCTCCAGCTGCCGCTCATCGGCCTGTCGCTGTTCCAGGACGTGGGCAAGCTGACGCTGCGGGAGATCGTCCTCAACCGCTACTTCCGCCCCTTCCGCCCGCTGGAGTTCCGCGTCGAGTACGACCGGCTGCGCTCCGTGCGCCTGCTGGACGTCCTGGGCACGCTGCCCGCCGACACGCGGCCCCTCTTCACCACCGCGTTCCTGGGCCTCTTCCGCGTGCTGCACTACCTGACGCACGTGGACCCGGAGTCCCAGCCGCCCGTGCCGCGCCGCGTGCGCGTGCTGCTGTCCCTGGTGCGCGGCGAGGTGTCCGCCGTCGCCAGCTACCTGCACACGGAGCTGTCCCCCAAGGCCGGCGCCAAGCACCTCCAGGCCGCCGCGCTGCGCGCCGCGCGCGACCTGGCCCGCGAAACGGACCGCATCGCGCGGGAGGTGCTGGTGGATCTGGACCGCGACCCCGCCGCCCCCCTGCGCGCCGCGGAGGCCTTCACCACGCTCCTGCGCCAGCAGATCGTCGCGCTGGTGGACGCGCTGGCCCCCAACGGCTCATTGGGGGAGGAGGCCTTCGCCCACCTCACCAGCGCCCAGGACGCCGCGCTGCGCCTGCGCAAGGACCTCTGGGTCTACGCCCAGCTCTGCCGCGCCGCCGAAAGCCACCTGCGCTCCGACGACGTGGTGTCCGCCGAGCGCGTGCTGGAGGCCCTCAAGTCGTTCCTCGACTACTTCCACGACGGCGGCTACCAGCTCCTGCGCTACGCGGACTACGACGCCTTCGACCGCTTCACCTCGCTGCTGGTGGAGCTGCCCTGGCCCCCGGAAGGCCCCGGCATCCGCAGCCGCCTGGCGGAGGACCTCCGCCGCTTCTCCCAGACGCTGGAGACCACCTTCCACGCCGTCAGCCGCCGCTCGCTCCTCCAGGGCCGCGGCTTCGACCGGCCGGACGCCGAAGCCCTGCGCGATCGCTTCCTGTCGCCTGGCGGACGCTGACCCACCCTCCCGGACAGGGATTCCGTCAAGCCCCGGACTCCCCGTGAGTCCCGGAGCTGCGTTTGCTTCCGGGCACTCGCCTGCGGTAGAGACGCGCCCCTGTTGCGTGGGTGACACGCACTCCCGGTTGGCTCGAAACCACCCGGGGGCGCCGGAGTCCGAAGGATGGATTCCGGACATCGCTGTCACGGTGGGAGGAGCAGTGGTGGGTTTCCCAAGAGGGGTGTCCGCGCCCCGGTCCAGGCCGTACCCCGTCCCGGCCCCTGGTGTTCCAGCAGTTCCAGGGGGTTGGGAAGGGCAGGGGACCCCCGCAACGCAATTCTTGTGTCACGGCCCCGTGGCATGTTGATTGCTCCTATGTGCACCGCGTCAGACCGCGGTGGAACGGCCTGACGGGGCCGTACCCCGCGTGCGTCAGCAAGAAGCAGTCCCCAGAGGCGACACCGACATGCTCCAGCTCAACGACTTCCAGCGCACCCTTTCCCAGCCGGCCATCTGCCGCGGCGTGGGGCTTCACTCCGGGTTGCCCGTGACGCTGACCCTGAAGCCCGCGCCCGCGGGGCATGGCATCGTCTTCGTCCGCACGGACCTGGCGCGCCCGGTGAGCATCCCCGCGCTGGCGGAGTACGTGGTGGACACGTCGCTGGCCACCACCCTGGGCCGCGACGGCGTGAAGGTGGGCACGGTGGAGCACCTGATGTCCGCGCTCGCCGCGCTGGGCATCGACAACGTGCGCGCGGAGCTGGACGGGCCGGAAGTTCCCATCATGGACGGCAGCGCGGCGCCCTTCACCCACGCCATCATGGAGGCCGGGTCGCACGAGCTGGACGCGCCGCGCGAGTACCTGGTCATCAAGAAGAACGTGGCGGTGACGGACGGCGACAAGCAGGCCTCGCTCACCCCCGCCCGGCGCTTCCGCATCAGCTGCACCATCGACTTCGAGCACCCCGTCATCCAGGGCCAGTCCTTCGACGTGGACGTGAACGACCGGGGCTTCTCGCGGGAAATCTCGCGCGCCCGCACGTTCGGCTTCCTGCGCGACGTGGAGAAGCTGAAGACGCTGGGCCTGGCGCGTGGCGGCTCGCTGGAGAACGCCGTCGTCGTGGACGAGGCCGCCATCCTCAACCCGGACGGCCTGCGCTTCCCGGACGAGTTCGTGCGTCACAAGATCCTGGACGCCATCGGTGACGTGTCGCTGTTCGGCCGGCCGGTGATTGGCCACATGACGGCGTTCAAGACGGGCCACGCGCTCAACCACAAGCTGGTGCGCAAGGTGCTGGCGGACCCCTCCAGCTACGACATCGTCACCGCGCGCCGCCGGGACGTGGAGGGCCGTGAGCCGGGCCGTGGAAGCCTCGCGGGCGCGTTGGAGCTGGAGCCCCTGGTCGCCTGAACGCCGGGCTGTCAATTCCTTGCCAGCCCCGAGGACCTCTATTAAGTCGGCGGCCTATGTCCATGCGCTCTACTCGCATCGCCCTGGCCGCCCTCCTCGCGGCATCCCTCACCGCCGGCTGCAACAAGGAGAAGGCGCCGGCCAACGCCACGGCGCCCGCCGCGCAGGCCCAGGCCGCCAATGCCACGGAGCCCGCGCCGGACACCGTGGTGGCCACCTTCGGCAACAACGAGAAGGTCACCTTCGGTGAGCTCAACGAGCGCATCAAGGAGCCGCTGGCGAACCTGGACAAGCAGAAGTTCCAGCTGCGCAAGCGCGGCCTGGAAGGGCTCGTGACGGAGCGCCTGGTGAAGGCCGAGGCGACCAAGCGCGGCATCACCGAGGACCAGCTGCTCAAGGCGGAGATCGACGACAAGATCCCCGCGCCGCCGGAAGAGAAGATCAAGGAAGTGTTCGAGGGCGCCAAGGGCCAGCTGCCCCCGGGCGCGACCTACGAGCAGATGAAGCCGCAGATCGTGGACTTCCTGTCCGGCCAGCAGAAGCAGGAGCAGGCCCAGAAGTTCTTCGACAGCCTGCGCCAGGGCGCCAACGTGAAGTACGAGCTGCCCGAGCCCCCGCGCCCGCCCGCGGAGCGCAAGCAGGTGGCCGCCACCGGCCCGTCCAAGGGTCCGGAGAACGCGCCGGTCACCATCGTGGAGTTCAGCGACTTCCAGTGCCCGTTCTGCAGCCGCGCCATCGGCACGGTGGACCAGGTGACGAAGACCTACGGCGACAAGGTGCGCCTGGTGTTCCGCCAGTTCCCCCTGGACTTCCACAAGCAGGCGCAGAAGGCCGCCGAGGCCGCGCTGTGCGCCAACGACCAGGGCAAGTTCTGGGAGATGCACGACAAGCTCTTCGCCAACCAGCAGGCGCTGGGCGTGGATGACCTGAAGAAGCACGCGAGCGAGCTGAAGCTGGACACCGCCAAGTTCAACAGCTGCCTCGACTCCGGCGAGAAGGCCGCGACGGTGAAGGCGGACCAGGCGGACGGCTCCAAGTTGGGCGTCAACGGCACGCCGGCGTTCTTCATCAACGGCATCATGCTGTCGGGCGCGCAGCCCTTCGACGAGTTCAAGAGCGTCATCGACGCGGAGCTGAAGGGCGCGAAGTAGTCCTTCAGCCGCTGCAGGGAGGGATGCGGTGGCGTCCAAACCCAGGGCCACGCCCCGCGTGAGCGGTGAGGCGGCTTCGCTCGAGCTGGAGCGGCCGCTCGCCGCCGTCGTCTCTCCCACCCGGCCCCTTTCGGCGCACTTCCTGGCGCCGGAGGGGCTGGTGCTCCTCCCGGAGTCCCACGGCGCGTCCGGCTTCTTCGCCGGCAGCCTGGGGACGCTCTCGGTCGAGGAGGTGTTCGCCCAGATTCTCTCGGGCATCCGCACCGGCCAGCTCGTCGTGCAGCATGCCAGCGTGCGCCGCACGGTGGCCTTCCGCGACGGGCAGGTGGTGTTCGCCACCTCCAGCGAGCGCTGGGAGCGGCTGGGCGCGGTGATGGTGCGGCTGGGGCTGCTGACAGAAGCAAAGCTCACCCAGGCGCTCGCGCAGGTGACGCCCGCGCGCCGGATTGGCCAGGTGCTCACGTCGCAGGGGCTCGTCTCGGAGGCCAGCCTCTACAGCGCCATGACGTTCGTGGTGCGCGAGGTGGTGCTCAACCTCTTCGAGATGGTGGAGGGCAGCTTCCTCTTCCTGGAGGCGAAGGCCCCGGCGGTGGACGCGGTGAAGCTGCCGGAGCGCACGCGCGACCTGGTGCTCACCGGCATCAAGCGCGCGGAGGAGACGGGCCGGCTGCGCCGCCGCTTCCCGGACGACATGCGCGTGACGCCCGGCCCCCAGGGCGCGCTGCCTGGGGAGGAGGCCCTGTTCGCCAAGCTGGGCGAGGGCACGTCCCTGGGCGCGCTGAGGGCCGCCTACGCGGGCAGCCAGTACGCCTTCTACAGCGGCGTGGAGGAGGCGGTGCGCGGCGGCCACCTGGCCGTCTGGCCCGCGGAGGTGCTTCCGGCCCCGGGCCCCGCGGTGGAGGGCATGGCCTGGGAGCTGCTCTCCGCGGAGGAGCGCTACAACCTCCTGCTGTCGCTGGTGCACCGCGCGCTGCGCGAGGCGGGCCGCGACGTGGACCTGCTGCGCGGCTTCGTGGAGTCGCCGCCCCCGGGGCTGGAGGACGCCTACCAGGGCGTGACGCTGGGGCCGGACGGGCGCGTGGACGTGGCCCGGCTGCGCGCCAACGTGTCCACCAGCGGCGGCGAGGCGGTGGGGCGGGCCATGGCGCTGGAGGCGCTGGACGCGTTCGTGTCCTACGCGCTGTTCTCCGCGCGCAACGTGCTGCCGGCGGACGTGGCGGAGCGGCTGGCCAACACCTACCGGACCCTGCAGGGCGGCCTGACGTAGCCCGGGCCCCAGGCGGGAAGTTTCCTCCGTCGGACAGCGTACACCGCCCCCATGTGCCCCTGGCGGGCCCCGGGGTGGGTGTCCACGTTCGTCGCCACGGCTGGTGGCTGGCGGGGGACGAGCGACATGGGCGCGATGCGGATGTTGGGTTGGGGAGTGCTTCTGCTGAGCACGGCGTGTGGCGCGTCCCGGACGGCGGTGACGAAGGCGGAGCCCGGCACGGGCGGTTCAGGCAGGGGCTCGGACGAGTCCGCCATCGCGTCCACCACGCGGCGCTACGTGGACGAGGACCTGGGCTTTGAAATCATCCGGCCCACGGCGGAGTGGCAGCTGGACGAGACGAACGAGCGCACCCCGGAGGGGCTGGCGATTCCCGTCATCCTGCGCCACCGCGTGACGGGGGCGCAGGTGGTGCTGCAGGTGGCGCCCGGCGTGGCCACGCCCGTCCAGTTCGCGGAGCGGCTGACGCAGGGGCTGCGCCAGCAGCCGGGCTTCACCACCACGGATCCGCAGCCCATCGCGCTGTCGGACAACGCCGTGGGCTTCGACTTCCAGGTGGGGGAGGGCGTGCGCGGCAAGGTGGCCGTGCGCGAGGGCAACGGCGGCCGCGTCCTGATGATGCTGGCCACCTGGCCCACGGAGGCCTCCGCCGACATCACGCGGAGCGTGGACGCCCTGATGGCGGGCGTCCGTCCGCTCCCGGAGCCGAGCGTGGCGGTGCGCGCGACGCCCCGGACTCCGTGAAGCCCCACGCGCGACCTGCGCGTGGGGAGCGAGGCTCCGATGCCCGGAGCCTCCGGGGTGACTACGCGCGGGCCGACTTGCCCTTGGCGGCCTTCGGGGCCTTGGCGACCTTCGGAGCCTTCGCGGGAGCCTCGGCCTTGGTGGGCTCCGGCTGCGAGGCGATCTCCGTGGCCCGGCGGCGCACCAGCTCCACCAGCGTGCGCGCGCCGACGCCCGTGCCGCCCTTGTTGAGGTAGCCGCGCTCCTTGGGGCTGTTGGACGGACCGGCGATATCCAGGTGCACCCAGGGCGTGTTGCCCACGAACTCCTTGAGGAAGAGGGCCGCGTTGATGGCGCCGCCCCAGCGCTCGCCGGAGTTCTTCATGTCCGCCACTTCGGAGCGCAGCGCGTCCTTCTGCAGGTCGGTGACGGGCAGGCGCCACATCTCCTCGCCCGCGGCGCGCGCGGCGGTGAGCACGCTGTTCACCGTGTCGTCGTCGTCGCCGAAGGCGCCCACGATGTAGTTGCCCAGCGCCACCATGCACGCGCCCGTGAGCGTCGCCAGGTCGATGACGGCGGAGGGCTTGTGCTCGCAGGCCCAGGTGATCATGTCGCCCAGCACCAGGCGGCCTTCCGCGTCCGTGTTGGTGATCTCCACCGTCTTGCCGGAGCGCGCCGTGAGGATGTCACCCGGCTTGTACGCCGTGCCGGAGGGCATGTTCTCGCACGCGCCGATGAAGGCGTGCACGGGGAAGGGCGGCTTCACCACGGAGCCGATGACCTTCATCGCGGCCAGCACCGCGGCGGAGCCCGCCATGTCCGTCTTCATCTCCACCATGCCCTCGGTGGGCTTGAGCGACAGGCCGCCCGAGTCGAACGTGATGGCCTTGCCCACCAGCGCCAGCGGGGCGCGCTTGGCGTCCTTCGCGTTCTTCGGCGTGTAGACCAGGTGGATGAGCCGGGGCTCCTGCACGCTGCCGGCGGTGACGCCCAGGAACATGCCCATGTTCAGGCGCTCGATCTCCTTGCGCCCGCCAATCTCCGCCGTGAGCCCGCCCTCCTTGGCGGCCTGCTGCGCGGCCTGCGCCAGCTTCGCGGGGGTCACCACGTTGGGGGGCTCGTTGACCAGGTCGCGCGCCCAGTTGACGGCCTCCGCCAGCTTCAGGCCCAGGTTCAGCGCGTCATCCAGCGCGCGCGACTTCTCCGTGCCCTCCGGCAGCGACAGCGTGGCGCGGGTGAGCTTGGGGGCACCCTTGTCCTCGCGCGCGGAGGACTTGTACTTGTCGAAGCGGTAGACGCCCAGCTCCAGGCCCTCCACCACCGCGCGCACGGCCATCGCCGCGTCGTCGGTGGCGGGCACGCGGAAGCCGATGGCGGTGGCCTTCAGCCGCTGGGCCGTCTTCGCCGCGCGGCCCGCGGCCAGCCGCAGCACCTCCGGCTGGAAGCGCGCGCGGTTGCCCAGGCCCAGCAGCAGGACGCGGTCGGAGCCCAGCTTCCCCAGGGTGTGCAGGAGGAAGGTCTGGTCCGCCTTGCCCTTGAACCCCTCCTGGGTGGCGGCGGCGCGCAGCTTGCCTTCCAGGGCGGAGTCCGCGGCGGCCAGCGGCGCGGGGGCGGAATCACCCAGCTCGCCCTCGAAGAGGGGGATGACGAGCAGCTCACCGCTCACCGGCGCGGCTTCACCGGAGACGAGACTGAATTGCATGGCGACTTGGACTCCTGGAGAGGAAGGGGGTGATCCGAGGGGCGCGACTGTAGACGCGTGCCGTGTTGCTCGCAAAGCGCTGGTTGCCACTCGGGCATTGCAATGCCCCGGCACGCTGGATAGCTGTGCACTCCCAATGCCCACCCTGCTGCTGCATCTGACGGCCATCGAACGGTTGGCGGCCCATCCGGACGGGCTCCCCGCCGACTGGGTGCGAGCGCTGTCCGAGGACCTGCCCTACGCGCGCTTCGGCGCGGCGCTGCCGGACCTGCCCCTGTGCGAGGGCGTGCGCGGGGGCCTGGGCGTGCTGATGCAGCCGGAGACCGGCTGGCCCCCCTTCGCGCGGCTGTACCACGAGCGCGCCCCGGTGGGCCTGGGCCTGAAGATGGCGGAGCTCGTGGCCTCCGGGGCCCTGGTGGGCACCGAGGCGGGCCTGGCCATCCTGGCCGGCTACTTCACCCACCTGAGCCTGGACCGGCGCCTCCACCCGCTGGTGGACGGGCTGGTGCTGCGCCACCGCCGCAAGGGCGAGCGGGCCTGGGACGCACGGCGTCAGGTGGAGTGGGCCCAGACGCTCTTCTTCCTGCGCGAACAGGACGGCACGGACGGTGTGGGCACCTCGCGCATCCGCGAGAAGTTCCAGGTGGTGAAGAGCTCCGGCATCCCCATGCGCGGCATCGGACGGGGCATCTACGAGCTGGTCCGGCTGGCGTCACAGGACCGCGTGGGGCAGGCCCCCACCAAGGCGGAGCTGGATGGCTGGGTGCGCGGCCTCTACGTCTCCGGCCTCTTTCTCTCCAGTCCGCTCGGCCGCATGAGGGCGCTCCCGGCGTACTCGCAGCTCTCCTTCCAGGAGCTGTACCGCAATGATCACTTCGACTTCGCGGTGGAGCTGGACGCCGCGCTGGAGGTGACGCGCGGGCTGATCAAGAAGCTGCACGGCTACATGGCGCGCGGCACCTACACGCCGCGCACGCGCGCGCGCTTCCTGGAGGAGTTTCCGGAAGGCACGCTGGGCGCCACCGCCGCGTAGTGAACGGATCCACACGGCCCGCGTCCCGGTGCCGTGTTCGCGTGCAGGGCATCCAACCGATCGAGCAGGTTGCCCTCCGGGATGTGCCGCTATCCGAAGCGGGGAGTGCCTCCTATCCTCGATAGGGAATGACGGTCTTCCTCCTCATGGCGGCGGGTGTGTTGGCGGGTGGGTTGGGGTCGCTCCTGGGCATCGGAGGCGGCATCGTCCTGGTGCCCGCGCTGGTGTTGGGATTCGGAATCCCCCTGGAGCAGGCCGTCCCCGCGAGCCTGATGTGCGTGGTGGCCAACTCCTGCGCCGCCGCCGCCAGCTACGTGGAGAACAAGCTCAGTGACCTGCGGCTGGGGCTCACGCTGGAGCTCGCCACGGTGATGGGCGCCATCGTCGGGGGGCTGGTCGCCGCCTTCGTCGCGGAGGCGATGGTGGCCGTGGTGTTCGGCCTCTTCACGCTCTTCGTGTCGCTCCAGATGATGCTCCTGCGCAGCCCCCGCCAGGAGCCCGCGACGGCGGCCAACTACGTCCCCGGCAACTACCCGCTGGGCATCTCCGGCTCCTTCGTGGCGGGCGGCCTGTCCGCGCTCCTGGGCGTGGGCGGTGGCCCGCTGAAGGTGCCGCTGATGACCTACGGCATGCGCGTGCCCTTCAAGGTGGCCAGCGCCACCAGCAACCTGATGGTGGGCGTCACCGGCGCGGCGAGCGTCGCGGCCTACGCCTGGCGCGGCCAATTGAATCTGGGGCTCGTGGCGCCGTTGGTCGTAGGGGTGCTGGCCGGAGCCTCCGTGGGCAGCAAGCTGATGCTGAGGACGCCGACCGCGGTGCTGAAGAAGCTCTTCGCGGCCGTCCTGCTGGTCGTGGCCGGACAGATGTTGTGGAAGGGAGGGGAGGGGTTGTGGCCGAGCGTATGGAAATGAGTGAAGCAGAGCCTGAAATACCCGGTGTGCACCCGTCGGTGATGATGCAGGACGTGGGGCCGCCCACGCGCAACGCGCGGGCGACGTCGGTGGTCCTGGACGCGGAGTTCCCCCAGGAGCTGCCGCGGGAACCCATCACCCAGCCGGAGGCGCTCCCACGAGAGCGCCGGGGCGCCAGACGGCTCGCGGCCGGGGAGCGGTGGATTGCCCGCGTGCTGCGCACCGGGGCGGTGACCAGCGGCGCCATGTTCATCACGTCGCTCGCGCTGGAGCTGCTGCCACGCGACGAGTCCGTGCACGTGGCCATCGACCTGCTGCGCAAGGGCGCGGCGTCCATGCTGCTGGTGACGCCGGTGGCGCGGCTGGCGATGGCGGGCACGCTGCTGGGCCTGCGCGGCGAGTGGCGTTACGCCGCCATCGCCGCGGGCGTCATCGGGTTGCTCGCGCTGGCGGTGGGCGCGGGCTTCCAGGCCTGACGCGAAGTCGGACGCATGAAGGCCGCGCGCGGGGCTACACGCCGCGCGCGGTGAAGTGCGCGAGCACGTTCTTCACCTTCGCCACCTCGTTGTGCTGCTTCAGGTCCTCGTACATGGGCAGCACGGCCTCGAACTGCTCGCGGGCCGCGGCGTAGTCCTGGAGGTAGTAGCAGGACAGCCCCAGGTCCCAGCGCGCGCGGGCCTCGTAGACGTGGTCGTGCAGCTCCCCGTACACGTCCACCGCGCGCAAGAGGTGCGGCCGCGCGTTGTCGTGGTGGCCCAGCAGGCCTTCCGCTTCACCCAGCAGCAGGTGCCCCAGCGCGAGCGCGTCCGGGTCCTCTCCCTGCTCCAGCAGCGGCACGGCCTCCAGGAAGCGCTTGCGGGCGGGCTCGTACTCGCCCTTGGCCATGCGCAGGTCGCCGATGTCCAGGAGCAGCCGCGCGATGCGCTCGGTGTTGCGCGTCTGGCGGTAGAGGATGAGCGCCTCCTGGTACTTCTCCTCGGCGCCGTCGGCCTCGCCCATGGCGCGCAGGGACTCGCCGATGCAGGCTCGCGCGAGCGCCTCACCCTCGCGGTCTCGGGCCTCGTTGAAGAGCAGGGCGGCGGTGGCCATGTGCTCGATGGCGCCCTTGTGGTCCTCGAAGTGGGCCTTCACCACGCCCAGGCCGAAGAGGGCCTGCGCCTGGCCGGGCTTGTTGCCCGCGGTCTTGAAGAAGCCGTAGGCCTCCTCGTAGTGCTCGCGGCTGGCCGCGTGGTCCTCCAGCATCCCGTACAGCTCCGCCAGCGCCACCAGCCCCTGGCCCACCTCCGCGGGGGAGCCGGTGATGCGCAGCGGGGCGAGCGCGTTCTTCTGCTTCTGGATGGCGTCGGTGATGTGGGCGCGTTCGGTGTCGGACGGGTGCATGTCAGTTCTCGTGAACCTTGCGGCGGCGGGCGCCCCTGTCCAGCGAATCGTGCTTCTCGCCGCCTTCAGCCCCGTTGCCATCGGGCTCGGCGTTTCCGTTGCGTTCGGCCTTCTCCTTCTCGTGGACGAGCAGCGGGGAGAAGAAGCAGTCCTTCTTCGTGTACTCGTCGAAGGCGAACGCGAAGCGGTAGCTGGCCGCCGCGCGCTGGTTGCAGTCCGTCCGCTCGCAGAAGCGGCAGGAGATGCCGCTGGGGATGGCGTCCTTGCGCAGGTCGTTGGTGGGCAGGCCGTACGCCAGGTACTTCGCGTTCTCCGCGTGCGTGCCCAGGCCGATGGAGTACGCCGTGCCCTTCACGATGGAGCCTTCAATGGGCTGCAGCTGCACCTTCGCGAAGCAGAAGTACGTCGTGCCGTCCGGCATGATGGAGTACTGCCGCGTGATCTGGGACGGGTTGAGGAACGCCAGGTGCACCGCCCACTTCGCGCAGGAGCCGCCGCCCGAAGCGAAGCGGATGCCGGTGCCGCTGTAGCGCTTGGAGATGTTTCCGGCGATGTCCGCGCGCAGGAAGTGGAAGGGCAGGCCCTGGCGCTTGGGGTCGGACAGGTTGCAGATGCGGTGGGCCACCGTCTCGTAGGTGGTGCCGAAGACGTTGGAGAGCAGCTCCACGTCGTAGCGCGTGCGCTGCACCTCCTTGAAGAACTCGCCGTAGGGCAGCATCAGCGCGCCGGCGAAGTAGTTCGCGAGGTTCACCTTGATGAGGCGCTCGGTTTCGCCGTGCCGCATGCGCCCGGCGCCCAGGATGCGCTCCACCAGCTTCTCGCGGTCCATCACCATGAGGCCAATGGACGCGGCCACCTGGAACTTCAGCGGCTGCTCCGTGAGGTCCGGCGACAGCGTCAGCGTGCGCGCGTCCAGGTCCAGCCGGCGCACCACGGAGGAACCGCTGGCCGCGCGCTCGATCTGCACCTTGAAGTCGAAGCGCTCCTCCAGCATGCGGATGAGCTGGCTGCTGGTGAGCTGCTGCTCCAGGCGGAAGTCGCGGCGCAGCCCTTCCGCCTGCTCCTCCAGCTCCGGGAAGTAGTTGCGGTGCTTCTCCAGGAAGTCGCTGACCTCGTCGAAGGGCGAGTAGTCGAAGCGCACGCCCGGCGTGTTGCCCATGCCGGAGGTGGAGCCCTGCGTGCGCGTTCGCTCCTCCACGTTGAGCTGCGCGAGCACGTTCTCCAGCTGCGTGCGCGTGTTCTTGTAGAGGTTGAACAGCGCGGCGACGGTGCCGGCCAGCTTCGGCTCCGCGGACAGCGACTGGAGCGACTCCGAGTCGATGTCCAGGCTCTTGAGCAGCGGTTCATCGAGCAGCTTCGCCAGGGCCTCGTCCACGCGGCCCTCGCCCAGCGTGGACATGAACTGCTCGGGGTCCTGCTCGAAGTAGCGCAGCGCCTTCCACAGCAGGGGGAAGGGCATCACGCGCTTGCCCTTTTCGATGAGGTTCAGGTACGCGGGCGAAACGCCCAGGTCCTTGGCGGCGTCCGCCTGCTTGATGTTGCGTTGCAAGCGCAGGCCTCGAAGCTTCAGCCCCACGTTCGCGTTCAGCGCGTTGTCGTTGTTCATGGCTCCAACCCCCGGCGGGCCGCGTCACAAGGTGCGCTCCAGCACCGGGTCTCTGGATCCACTCTGCAAACCGATTTACCGATTTGCAATCAACGTTTTCGGTTCGCCGCAGCGCTGTCCCGCAGGCGACGCGCGAAGGGTTGACTGCCCCCACCCTGGCCGTAGCGGGACGTAATCCCATGTAATCACGGCGCTTTCAGGCAGCCCCGGTGTGCGGCGGCGGCGCCCGGACTCCGCGTTGTCAACCCTTGACTGACGCGGCGCGACAGGGCTGGGGAAAAGTCAGTAAACGGGCGCCATAATTTTTACAAAGTATTAACGCGCGTCCGGGGCCCGCTGGAAGACGAGGGCGACGTTGGTGCCGCCGAAGCCGAAGGAGTTGCTCATCACGGCGTCCACGCGCGTCTCCCGGGCGGTGTTGGGCACGCAGTCCAGCGGGATGCGTGGATCCTGGTTCTCCAGGTTGATGGTGGGGGGCAGCACGCCGCGGGTGAGGGCGAGGATGCTGATGACGGCCTCCGCCGCGCCGGCCGCGCCGTTCATGTGGCCCGTCATGGACTTGGTGGAGGAGATGGCGAGCTTCTTCGCCGCGTCGCCGAACACGCGGGCAATGCCCTCCATCTCCAGGTAGTCGCCGATGTCCGTCGAGGTGCCGTGGGCGTTGAGGTAGCCGATGTCCGCGGGCGCGAGGCGCGCGTCCTTGAGCGCGGCGCGCATGGCCCGCTGGGCGCCCTCGTGTTCGGGCGCGGGCGAGGTGACGTGGTAGGCGTCGGAGCTGGCGCCATAGCCGGTCAGCTCCGCGAGGATGCGGGCGCCCCGGGCGCGTGCGTGTTCGTACTCCTCCAGGATGAGGATGCCCGCGCCCTCCGCGAGCACGAAGCCGTCGCGGTCCTTGTCGAACGGGCGGCTGGCCGCCTGGGGCGCGTCGTTGCGGGTGGACAGGGCCTTCATCGAGGCGAAGCCGCCCACGCCCAGCATGGAGATGGGGGCCTCCGCGCCGCCCGCCACCGCCACGTCGAACTCGCCGCGCTGGATGCCGCGCAGCGCTTCGCCAATGGCGTGGGCGCTGGTGGAGCACGCGGAGTTGGTGGACCAGGACGGGCCCTTGATGCCGTGGCGCATGGAGATGTAGCCGGGCGCCATGTTGATGATCATCTGGAGGATGAAGAAGGAGCTGATGCGGTCCGGCCCCTTCTCCAGCGCCTTCCTGTGGGTCTCCTCCAGGCTGCTGATGCCGCCGATGCCGGAGCCGACGATGACCGCCACGCGGTCCGCGTTCTCCGGCGTGATGACCAGTCCCGCGTCCTCGATGGCCATGTCCGACGCGGCCACCGCGAACTGCGCGAAGCGGTCCATGCGCCGCACCTCGCGCCGCTCGATGTAGACCTCCGGGTTGAAGCCCTTCACCTCGCCGGCGAAGCGGCAGTCCAGTTGGCTGGCGTCGAAGAGGGTGATGGGCCCCACGCCGCTCCTGCCGTTCACCAGCGCGTCCCAGCTTGGCTCCACGCCGATGCCACACGGGCTGATGAGCCCCATTCCCGTCACGACAATGCGCCGCTGTCCCATCGCGAACTCCTTGACCCCATTCATTGAACGGGATGGTATTATGACCATCCTTCCATGAGTTCAAGCCCGAGGGAGTCCTGATGAGCGAGCAGCCCGTGAATCCGCGCACGCGGACGGTGACGTGGAGAGACCCCCGGGAGGGCGCCTCGGCGGCGAAGACGCTGTCGGGGCTGGAGTACCTGCGCGCCATCCAGCGCGGGGAGCTGCCGGGGCCGCCCATCGCGGAGCTGATGGGCTTCTCTCCGGTGGAGGTGGAGGAGGGGCGGGTGGTGTTCGCGGTGAAGCCGGGCGAGCACCACTACAACCCCATTGGCATGGTGCACGGCGGCCTGGCCGCGACGCTGATGGACTCCGCGATGGGGTGCGCCATCCACACGATGCTGCCGGTGGGCGCGGGCTACACGACGCTGGAACTGCACGTGAACTACGTGAAGGGCATCGCGCACGACACGGGGCGGCTGTTGTGCAGGGGGGAGGTCATCCACCTGGGCGGCCGCGTGGCGACGGCGCAGGGGCGGCTGGTGGACGAGAAGGGGACCCTCTACGCGCACGGCACCACGACGTGCATGGTGTTCCGGCCGCCGGGCGCGGGCGGCAAGGAGTAGGGGCGATGCGCTACACCGCTGAACACAAGCAGGCCACGCACGCGCGCATCCTCGCGGCGGCGGAGAAGCTGTTCCGCGCGGAGGGCTTCAGCGGTGCGAGCGTGGAGCGGGTGATGCGGGCCGCGGGCCTGACGGTGGGCGGCTTCTACGCCCACTTCGCCTCGAAGGAGGCGCTGCTCGCGGAGTCGCTGCGCGCCTTCATGGCGGTGAACAAGTCGCGCTGGCTCTCGGGGTTGAGGGTGGCGCGGGGGCCGGAGTTCCTGGAGCGCTTCGCCCAGCGCTACCTGGGCCAGTACGACCGGGACACGGGCGAAACAGGCTGCATGATGCCGTCGCTCCTGTCGGACCTCACGCGCGCGACGCCGGAGGTGCAGGCCGCGTTCGGGCAGGGGCTGGAGGAACTGGTGGGCGAGGCCCAGGCGCAGCTTCCCGCGCGCGAGGGCGCGACGCCCCGGCAGCAGATGCTGGCGACGGTGGCGCTGTGCTTCGGCGCGATGACGCTCGCGCGGGCCACCGCGTCCCAGCCGCTGGCGGGGGAGATCCTCGATGCGGCGCGAGCGCTGCTGATCGCAGGGGCTCCCGTGGAGGCGGGAACGAAGAAGGCCCCGCCCCCGAAGCGCCGTCGTGGAGCCATCGCGGACGCGGGGAGTACGCCCGCGCGCCGGGCCCGCCCCTCGCGCAAGAAGCCCCACTGAGCGGACGTCCTCACGGCCCAGAGGCTCGGGCGTCCGCACTCCGGACTGGACGGCATGGGGTCCGCCGTGGAGTCCTTCCGCGCGGATGACGAGCCCTGGGGACGAAGTGGACGCCTGGAAGAGGATGATGGCTCGCGCGTGGCTTCTGGTCCTCGCGCTCACGTTGGGCGCGTGTGCCTCCGCGCCGCTCCCCGCTCCCTGGGAGGACGAAGCGCCTCTCTTCTACCGCATCACGTACACGCGCGAACCCACGCCGGGCTTGAACGTGGAGGTCTTTCCCTCGCGGTCGTTTCCGCCGGAGTTCCTCTTCCGCCAGCCGGGACGGGTGACGTCCGTGATCGCCACGGACATCAAAGGCAACCAGTTCGATATCACCCCCAGGGACGGCGCGGTGTACCTGCCGGGTTGGACGACCGTCCTCCGCTACCGCTATCCCCTGGTCGCCTCTCCGGGAGAGCGCGGCCGGCACATGTTCGGAGGCATGGGGGAAGGGGATGCGTGGCACGTGGCCGGCAAGGCCTACCTGCTGACCCCCCGCCGCGTGACGCCCGGCATGCGCGCGGAGATCGCCGTGTACGGCACGAGGGCGCTCCTGCCCTGGACGCCCGACGAGCAAGGCTTCTACCACCTGCGGGGCTCGGACCTCATCGACGCGGGTTTCCATTCCTTCGGCGGCAGGCGGTGCACGGTGCACATCGACAAGTCCGTCCTGGAGGTCGCGCTGCTGGGCCGCTTCACGCACCTTTCCGACGCGGACCTCTGTGAGTGGATCTCACAGGCCGGTGGGGAAGTGCTCACGGTGCGCAAGTCCTTCCCGTATCCGCGCGTCACCGTGCGCCTCGTGCCCGTTCCCGGAAAGACGACGCCCGGCGAATTCGGCATGACCCTGTGGAGCTCCCCGCCCAGCATCTCCATCCTCGTGGGCCAGGACGCGACCGCGGAGTCCTTCGCGAAGGACTGGGTCGCCCTCCACGAGATGCTCCACCTCACGCACCCGGCATTCGTGCCCCGGGAGGCCTGGCTCTCCGAGGGGCTGGCCACCTACTTCACGGAGCTCGCACGCGTGCGCTCCAGGCGCCAGACGGCCGAGCAGACCTGGCGGGAGCTGACGAACGGCTTCGCGCGAGGCCAGGCCGCCGCGGGCTCACGCACCATGAAGGAGGTCGTCGCCGAGGAGGGAAACTACATGGGCATCTACTGGACCGGTGCGCTCTTCGCGCTGCACCTGGACGTGGAACTGCGCCGCGTGACGGAAGGCCGCGCACGGCTCGAGGACGTGTTGGAGTTGCTCGCCGCGCCCGGATCCACCGCGACGCTCGAAAGCTTCGGCGCCGCCGTCGACAGGGTCGCGGGCCAGCCGCTGTTCGATGCGCTGCTCGCCCGCCACCTGCCGAAGCCCGCCTTCTCCGAGCTGGCCCCTTTGCTGGAGAACCTGGGCGTCCGGATTGACCCAGGTGGCGTCACGCTTCATGCTGCGCCGGGCAGTGTGTTGCGTGAGGACCTGGACGTCGCACGGCGCCCGGATGCCGCGAGGTGAGTACCTGGAAAAGCGAAAGGGCTGTAACCGACTTCCGGATGTCGCGTATCGCATGCATCCGCGAGGTTCGCGGCTTCCGTAAATGAGGTCCGCCATGTTCCGCAGCGTCCTGATGCTCGCCGCCGTCCTGTCGCTCTCCGCGTCCGCCGCCGAGCCCGCGCCTTCCGACAAGCGCTTTGTCTTCAATGATCCGAACAGCCGCGACACGGTGATGTTCGTGCTGGACGCGCCGCTGGAGGTCATCAACGGCCTGTCCAACAAGGTGACGGGCCGCGTGGAGGTGAAGGGGCAGAAGGCCAGCGGACGCTTCCAGGTGCCGGTCAGCTCCATCAAGACGGGCAACGAGACGCGCGACGGCCACCTGCAGAACGACCGCTGGCTGGACGCGGCGAAGTTCCCGGACATCGTCTTCGAGTTCAAGGACGTGGCCCTGCCCGCGCCGCTCGCCAACGCGAAGCCCGTGGTGCTGAAGACGAAGGGCACCTTCACGATTCACGGCGTCACGCGCGAGGAGCCCGTGGAGGTGACGGCCACGTACCTCCAGGAGACGGCGGAGACGAAGAACCGCGCCGCCGGCGAGCTGTTGCGCGTGCGCGCGAAGTTCCAGATTCCCCTGGAGGCCTACGGCATCAAGCGCACCGAAGCGCTGGTGCTGAAGGTGGGCGAGCAGGCCGATGTCACGGTCGACGCCTGGGGCTCCACGCAGTTCAAGCCGTAGTTGTCTGTCCCCCCGTAGTCACACCCCTGCGGTACGAAAGGAAGCAACACATGAACGTCAAGGCTCTTGCGGCGGTTGTCGGCACCCTGTCCCTCGGCGCGCTGGCCACCGGCTGCGCGTCCAACAAGGCGGCGGAGGGCAGCAAGGTGCACGCCGCTTCGCCGGGCGCGGCGGAGGGCGCCGAGGCCAGCTGCAGCAA
>NZ_RAVW01000183.1 GCF_003611585.1 Corallococcus exercitus
GGCGGGGGCAGCGGAGGCACGGGGGCGTTGGATCCCAACCTCGCGGGCTACGTGGACGCGCTCCAGGTGCTGGACCAGAACTGGGACACCTTCGATGCGGCGGTGGGGGCGAAGGACGGCAAGCTGACGATGGCGAACCTGGAGGCGGTGCTGGCCAACCCGGCGGCCTCTCCCACGCTCAAGCGCGCCGCGCAGTTCTTCAAGGACCACCCGGAGTACTTCCACCGCCTGGAGATGGCGGAGGGCACCGGCGGCCGGGATGGCGTCGCCAGCTGGAAGGACCTGGACGCGGAGCTCGACGTGGTGGCGAAGCCGCCGGGCGGAGGCCGGGGCACGGGCGGCTCGCGGGCGCGCGACATCGTGGACAACCCGAACATGAGCATCGAGCAGAAGGTGCAGGCCCTGCTCATGGGCATCACCGAGGACACCGACTCGGAGCTGCTGGACGTGATGAACGAGATGGCCAGCGCCCGCGAGGAGCGCGCCACGCTGGGCAGCAGCGATGCGGACAAGGCGCGCGGCGCGAAGCTGGACACGAGCATGCAGGAGCTGGAGCTGCGCCTCCAGACGCTGATGGAGAAGCGCAAGGCGATGTTCGACCTGATGAGCAACATGTCGTCGAAGTTCAACGAGATGGCGAAGACGGCCATCTCCAACCTGCGCAGCGCGTGAGGGCCGCCATGGGACGCATCATCAAGCACGAAGGCGGCGAGGAGCAGCGGATGGAGACCGGAACGGCGCGCAGGCTGAAGGCGTTCGCGCGGGGGGAGACGACCTGGGCGGAGGTGGAGGGGATGACCTTCGAGGAGGCGAAGGCCATCGCGCAGGTGGGCTGCGACCTGGCGGCGGCGGGCCGGCTGGAGGAGGCGCGCATCCTCTTCGAGGGGCTCGTGGAGGGGAACCCGAAGGACTCGGCGGCGCACGCGGCGCTGGGCACCGTGTACCAGAAGCTCGGGAGGGTGGAGGACGCGCTCACCGAGTACACGCACGCGCTGTCGGGTGATCCGCGCAACCCCGTGGCCCTCACGGGCCGGGGTGAGCTGCACCTGCGCCGGGGCGAGCGGCAGGGCTTCACGGACATTGCCAACGCGGTGGAGGTGGACCCGCACGGCGAGACGTCCGCGGGGCGCCGCGCGAAGGCCCTGGTGAAGGCCATCACCCTGGTGGCGGTGGAGAAGCTGAAGGAGGGCGCCCCGCCGACGTAGGGGGCCCCGCCGCGCGGGCCGCCGTCAGGAACGAGGACGCCCGCGCGAGAGGAGCACTGAAGGGGGAGACGTATTCAAGACGGATGTGCCGCCGGACAGTTGGGGAGCGGTCCGGGGGCGGCCGGCCGGAGGGTGGGCCTGGATGGCGAGGGGGAGTGGAGTGGAGGCCCATCCACCGGCGGCTTCTTGAAAGGCGTTCAGGGCGCGTCGAGCGCGGCGAGCCGTTCCCCGATGGGCGGATGGCTCATGCCCTTGAGGACAATCCAGCGGGGGGGCTCCGGGTCCATCTTGTTCACCCGGGCGGCCTTCACCAGCATGCGGCGGAAGGCGCCCGGGTCGCCGGTGAGCTCAAGGCCGTAGCGGTCCGCCTCGCGCTCGCGCTCGCGGGAGAGGGCCCCCGACACAGGGGCCGCGAGCGTGATGAGCAGGAACACCACCAGCGACACCAGCGGCAGGGTGCGGATGTCGCCCGCGCGCTGGACGCCCCACCAGCCCCGGCGGGCGGAGAGGCGCAGCAGCTGGTCGATGACGAAGAGCAGCGCCAGCACCGCGAGCGAGGAGGCGATGCGGCCGGGCCAGCGGGGCTCGTTCACGTGGCCCGCCTCGTGTGCCACGGCGGCCAGGATTTCGTCCTCGCCCAGCTCCTTCAGGATGACGTCGTTGAGGACGATGGTGCGCGTGGGGCCCTGGCCGGCGAAGTACGCCTGGATGCGCTTGGACATCACGGACGTCTTCTCCACCACCACGTCGGAGAAGGTGATGTCCGCCTTCCGCATCAGCGCGGTGATGCGCGAGCGCAGCGGCCCTTCCTGCAGGGGTGTCTGGTCGAAGTAGAGGCGGGCGCGGTAGGGGTCCAGGGCGGAGGCCACCAGCATCAGCAGGGCCACGGGCACGCCCAGCACCAGCCACCAGCGGCGCACGCGCCGGGCCAGTCCGTACAGCCCCACCACGAGCGCGGTCAGGGCGATGGCGCCCACGAGGCTGCCCTTGAACCACGTCCACGCGAAGGTGGCGGGCGTGTCGTTGGACAGGCCGTGCCGGTGCTCCAGCACGTAGAAGAAGTACACGTTCGCGGGGGCGTAGAGCACCTGGGTGGCCAGGTCGATGAAGAGCGCGAAGAAGATGGCGGTGCCCCAGCCGGGCTCGCCCCACAGCCGGTCCATGGCGCTGAAGAAGGCGCGGCTCACCGGGGCCGTGCGCAGCGCGCCACCGAACCTGCGCTCCAGCGCCGCCGCCGCTGCCGCCGCTCCCCGGTACACGGGCCGCACGAGCACGGCCAGGAGCAGTGCCGACAGGGCCAGCCGCACCAGCGGCTCCACCGCCGCCCGGATGTAATAGGGCTGGTGGTAGGCGTGGATGTCGGCGAGCTGCTCCGGGGTGAAGAGTGGTTCCATGGCCGACGGAGCAGCGCTCAGCGGTGCTTCGCGCCCGCGCTGGACGCGGGCATGGGCACGGAGACCTCTCCCGACTCCGTGTCCGCGTCCGCGAGCAGCAGCGACTTCACCTTCTCCAGGCTCTGGCGGGTGCGGTCCACGAAGGCGCTCTGGGAGCCGATGCGCTCGGCGGCCTCCAGCGTGCGCTCGTAGATGTTGATGGACTTGGTGAGCAGCACGCGGATCTTCTTGCGCAGCTCCTGGCGGTAGACCTCCGCCTCCTCGCCGTTGAGCTCCGGGGGCGTGGGCGAGTTCACCATGTGCTCGTAGAGGTTCTCGTAGAGGGCGCCAATCTGCGAGCCCGCGGCGGTGGCCCAGTAGCCGTTGCCCACGCGGATGGAGCGCAGGTAGTGGCCCTGCGCGGACAGGAGCAGCTCCGCCTTGTAGTTGAGGTCCTGCGCCAGCCCGTCGCTGCCCCGGCTGGCCTCCAGCTTTACGGCCTCGTAGTGCAGCCGATAGATTTCCCCGACGAAGAAGTGCGCCTGCGCGGGGAAGTAGTCCTCCACCTCCGTCTTGTCCGGCAGGGCGTCATACGCGGCCAGCGCCTTGCGCAGCGTCGCTTCCGCGTCGTCGGTGCGGCCGGCCTCCACCTGGCAGATGCCCTGCTGCACCTGGGCCTCGATGCGGCGGCCCGCGGGCAGGTCCGCGCGCGCGGCCAGCGTCGTCAGGAGCTTCGAGGCCTCCTCGTAGCGCTCCAGGTGGTAGAGCGTCTCCGCCACGCGGAAGGACGCGTCCAGCGCGTCGCCCTGGCCCTTCTCTGGATCCGCCAGGTCGGAGAAGCGCCCGTAGGCGTCGTCCCATTCCTTGAGGCGCTGGTGCGCGAGGCCCGCGTTGTAGAGGGCCTGGCGCCGGTGCGGGCTGTTGGGGTGGAAGTCCGCGAGCCGGCCGAAGTAGCGCGCCGCCTGCTTGAAGTCGTCAGCGGCGAACGCGGAAGTGCCGCCCGCGAAGAGCTCCTCGTCGTTGAGCTTGTCCAGTTCCAGGTCCGCCGTCACCGTGACGGGGTCGAACGCCACGACCTGTCTGTTCGCCGTGTCGTCCGGCTTCGCCGCCGCGCCCGTGGTGCGGCAGCCCGTGAGCGTCACGCCCAGGCCCAGCACGCTCACCCACAACCACCGCCGGGCGACTCCGGCTGAATCCATCCGCTTCCTGCCGTGCATGCACCTGCTCCCGTCCGGACACCCGCGTCACCCCGGACATCGACACCCCGGAGACCCGACAGGTTCCCCGGATGGCTTTCCGCGCCCGCCACTCTAATGCGGGCAGGGCTCCGGTGCTCTGTCGCCCGCCTGCCCGGCATGAACGCCGGCACGCGCCGGATATGCCCGGCGCCCGCGGTGTGTCACTCGGGGTGGGGGAGGGGTCCTCAGGCGAGGACGTCGTCGCCCAGGAGGTAGCGGCCGGTGCCCCACAGCGCGGTGAGGTCGTGCACGTCCAGCCCGAAGCGGGGCACCTGGATGAGGGGCGTGCCCGGACAGGCCGCGCGCAGCTGCGCCATGCCCTCCAGGTCCTGCTGCGCCAGCACCTGCGTCTCGCGCAGCGTCTCCTCCACCTTCGCGCGCCGGGTGGGCGTCAGCGTGGCCGCGTCCTCCCACTGCGCGGGGGTGGGCATGGGGTGCACGCGGTTCACCACGATGGCCGTCATCTCCATGTGGTTCTGCCCGAGCAGCTTGTGGAAGTGGATGGCCTCGTCCAGCCGCTCCGGGTTGGGGCTCGTCACCAGCACGAACCCCGTCGTCTTGTCCTCCAGGAGCTCGCGCACGCCGCGGGCGCGCTCGCGGAAGCCCTCGTTCATGGAGGAGAGCGTCACCATGAAGGAGGACAGCTCCTGGAGCATCTCCGTGCCGGTGAAGCGCGACAGCGCGCGCGTCACGTAGCTGCCGCCCAGGTTGAAGAGGGACAGGCCCACCTTGCCCGCCTTCAGCGCGGGCGTGAGGAGCCACTTGGCCGCTTCGTTGTCCAGGAAGTCCAGCACCCGGTTGGGCGCGTCCAGGAAGTCCAGCGCGTGCGCGGTGGGCGGCGTGTCCAGCACCACCAACTGGTAGTCCGTGCGCCGACGCAGGTCCCAGACCTTCTCCATGGCGATGTATTCCTGGCTGCCCGCCAGGGCCGTGGAGAGGGACTGGTAGAAGCGGTTGGCGAAGATCTTCTCGCGCTGATCCGGCGGGGCCACGCGGGTGATGAGGTCGTCCCAGGTGGCCTTCATGTCCAGCATCATCGCGTGCAGGGCCGCCTTGGGTTTCACGCCCAGCGGCTCCAGCACCGACGCGGGGACCTCCGCCTCCGTGTTGCCCAGGCCGGAGAGGCCCAGCGAGTTGGCCAGCCGCTTCGCCGGGTCGATGGTGCACACGATGCTGGGGCGGCCATCCACCGCCGCGCGCAGCGCGAGCGTCGCCGCCACCGTCGTCTTGCCCACGCCACCGGAGCCCACGCAGATGAGCACGCGCTTGTTCGCGAGCGCCGCTTGCAGCGCCGTCATGCTCCCGTGCCTCCCTTCACCATCGCGTCCAGGTGCCCCATCACCGTCTCCACCGCGTCGCGTCCGAAGCGCGGCACGAACAGCCTGGGCACCGTGTACACCGGCGCGTGGAGGTTGCGCTCCAGCTTCGTGCCCGCGAGCACCGCCTGCGACGCCCGGTCATGGTGCGCCTGGGCCACGCGGCGCAGCTCCGGATGGCCCGCGAGCGCCTCCAGGTCCGCCTCCGTGAAGCGCTGGGGGAAGGCCTGGTTGAGCACCGCCGCGTGCGTGCGGATGTGCACCCTGTCCCGCAGCGCGCTGTGCAGCTCCAGCGCCTCGTTCACCGGCATCTCCTCCGGCAGCGCCACCAGCACCGCGGCGGTGACGGAGGGGTCCACCAGCAGGTCGCGCATCTTCAACGCCTCGCGCGTCATGGGCCCCGGCGGCACCGTCTGCAGGAGCACCTGCGGCACGCTCAGGAAGGAGATGGCGTGGCCGGTGGCGGGCGCGTCCAGCACCACCGTGTCGTACTTCCAGCGGCCGTCCGGCAGCTTCTCCTGGAGGTGGAACATGATCTTCCCCAGGAGCACCAATTCCTGGAGGGACGGGATGAAGCGCAGGAAGTAGCGCACCAGCCGGTTCTCGAAGACCGTCTTGTAGAGGGTCTCGAAGCGCAGGACCATCAGGCCGTACTCGCGCATGGCCTCGTGGGGGCGCACGTCCACCGCCCAGAGGTTCTCCTCCAGCAGCTTCACCTCCGGGCCCGCTTCGGGCAGCTCCAGGAAGCGGCTGACGCGCTCCTGGGTGTTCACTTCACACACCAGGGTGCGCCGGCCCGCGCGCACCGAGGCGAGGGCCAGGGCGGCGGCGACGGTCGTCTTCCCCACGCCCCCCTTGCCAGAGACGATCCACAGGCGTTTGTCGAGCAGTCCGGCCATAGAGGGCGCGCGAACCGTAGGGATGGCCTCCCGGAGAGTCAACGAGAGTCCACGAGCAGAAACCCCCATTGTTCCCCTGCTTGACACGTCGCGTTGGCCCCTCCCAGAGTGCGACGTCCTCTTCCTGACGTCCCGCCTGTCCCGCCGGCCAAGTCGCTTGGTGCGGGAGCGGGCCGGACCTGAACGGTTCCAAGACCATGCTCAAGAACAACCCGGTGATGAAGAAGCTCGTGGAGACGGGCGAGGAGCGCGTCGGCAAGCTCGCGCAGCAGCTGCTCTCCAACGAGAAGTTCGTGGCGGCGGTGCAGGGGCTGGTGTCCCGCTCGCTCGCGGCGAAAGGCACGTTGGACTCCGCGCTGCGCACGGCGCTGTCCGCCATGAACCTGCCGTCCACGGCGGACCTGGAGCAGCTGCGCTCGAAGGTGGACGACCTGGAGCGGCTGCTCGCGTCCGTGGAGGGCAAGCTGGACACGCTGGTGTCGAACACGTCCTCGAAGAAGAAGGCGTAGCGCGCGCTGCTCCCCAGGCCATGCGGCGCATCGCGTTCATCAACGAGAAGGGCGGCACCTGCAAGACGACGCTCGCGGTGAACACCGCCGCGTGGCTGGCGCTCAAGCAGCGCCGCCGCGTGCTGCTGGTGGACCTGGACACGCAGGGCCACGCGGGCAAGTCCCTGGGGGTGGGCGTGCGCACGCTGCCGCGCAACGTCTTCCACCTGCTCACCGACGCGGAGGTGTCACTTCCTTCCGTGGTGCGGCCCACGGGCGTGAGCGGGCTGGACGTGCTGCCCGCGTACAAGGAGATGGCGGAGTTCCCGGTCGTGGTGGCGCAGGACCCCCGGCGCGCGCACCGGCTGGCGGACCGCATGCGGGAGGCGGAAGGCGCGGGCTACGACGTGGTGCTGTTCGACGCGCCTCCGTCCATGGGGCTCACCACGCGCAACATCCTGGTGGCGGCCACGGAGGTGGTGGTGCCGGTGGCGCTGACGTACCTGGCGCTGGACGGGTGCGCGGAGCTGGCGGAGACGGTGCGCCAGGTGGGCGAGGCGGAAGGCCGCACGGACCTGCGCGTCACCAAGGTTGTACCCACGCTGTACCGCAAGACGGCGCTGGCCACGGCCATCCTGGAGCGCCTGCGCGCGTACTTCCCCGACGCGCTCGCCGCCACGCCGCTGGGCTACAGCGTCAAGGTGGACGAGGCTCAGAGCCACGGGAAGACCATCTGGGAGTACGCACCCCAGAGCCCGGGGGCGCGGATGCTCGCGGCCATCGCGGCGGAGATTGACGGTGGAGCCGCTCCGGCGAAGCGGAAGCGGACCCCGCCCAAGGTGGCCTGAGCGGCGGCGCCCGTTTCCCCCCGGGCGCCACGTGCTTGCAGTCGCACCGGCGCTTCAGGAAGCGCTGGTGTCCTTCTTGTCGCCCTTCTCCACGGCGTCGAGCTTCTTCTCCAGCTCCTCCAGCCGCTGCGAGAGCGCCTGCATGTCGCGGCCCAGGGCGGGGAGGTTGCCGGTGAGGTTCTCCACCACCTGCTTCACGCGCTCGTCGATGCGGCGCTGGAAGTCCTCGAAGGCGCGCTGGCTGGCCTTGAGCAGCTCCGCCGGGTTGAGGCTCGCGGCGTTGCCCTCCGCCTGAGGCGCGGGCGTGGCGGCGGCGGCGTCCGGGGTGGCCTCCTGCGGGCTGCCGTCCTCGCGGCGCAGCAGCTTGTCCAGCCGCTGCTCGGCTTCCTCGCGGATGGAGGCCACGCGCGGCGTGACCTCTTTCTGGATGAACCCGGAGATGGACTCGCCGGGGTGGCGGATGATCTCCCGCAGCACCGACAGCGGCATCTGGTTCTTCTTCTTCTCCTCCTCGAAGATGATCTGCGCGAGGGTGACGGAGGTCAGGTCTTCCTTCGTGCGGTTGTCGACAATCCGCACCTCGGTGCCCTCCTTGATCATCGCGGCGATCTCATCGAGCGTGACGTACCGGCTCTCCACGGTGTCGTAGAGCTTCCGGTTCGTGTAGCGCTTGATGATCTTCGGCTCCTTGTTGCTGCTGGGAGCGTTTGCTTGCTCGGCCTCGCTCATGTCTGTCGTCTCCGACCCCGGCTGCGCCTTGGCATTTACTGGTTTACTACCTGATTTCCAAAGGGGCGAACCTCGTATCAAAGGGGTTGGAAGCGAGCAAGTTGCCCGGGTCCGACTCGCCGTGGTTGGCGGGTGGGCCTATGCTTCGAGTCCCCCCGACCCGACCCCATGATCGTCCAGTGTGAACAGTGCCAGACGCGGTTCAAGATCCCCGACGAGAAGGTGACGGAAAAAGGGGTGAAGGTCCGCTGCACCAAATGCCAGAACACCTTCCGGGTGGCGCGTGAGGCCGCGCCCGCCCTGAGCGCCCCCCCGCCAGCCGTCCCTCCGGCCGGGCAGGCGGACCCGTTCCAGGCGTTCGGAGAAGCCCCGGAGCCCACCGGGGAGGTCACCCGGCCTGGATCCGCGTACTACGCGCCCGGCGCACCCGCGGTGAAGACCCCGGTGAAGACCTGGGGTGACGTGGACGTGGACATCGACGTGGACACGGGAGGGGCGACGATGCCATTCGACCCGCCCACGTCGTCCCCGGGCATCGCGGCCCGGCGGCCCACGGCGCCGCTGCCGTCGCCCACGAACCTGGCTGGACTGGACCTGGAGGACCCGTTCGCGGACTTCATGTCGGATGCGCCCGCGCCCGCCGCTCCGGTGGCGGCGCCCCGGCCCGTGGCTTCTCCTCCGTCGGGGACCTTCCGCGCGGTGCCTCCGGGGGCCTTCGCGCCTCCCGCGCCTCCTGCGCCTCCTGCGGCCCGGGCCGCTCCTCCCGGGGCGTTCGCCGTGGGGCCCGCGGGTGCGGCCCGTCCGTCGGCCGTGGCTCCGGGCGGACCTTCCGCGCCGGTCTCCCGTCCTGCCGCGCCGCCTCCGGGGCCTGGGGTTGGTGGGGCACGGCCGGCGGCGGTCGTCGGCCACGGTGCGGGTGCGCCGACCTCTGACTTCGGCACCGTGGATGATGCGTCGTTCCTGGGCCTGGATGACTTCTCCGGGACCGATTCGTCCGCGCCGGGGCTCGGGGCTGCTTCGGCTCCTCCGGCTGCCGTGGCACCCAGGGGCCCGGCACCTGCCGTGGCAAGGGCTGCATCCCCGCTGGCGCCAGGGGTTCCTGCGTCGGGTGCGGCGCGCACTCCTCCGGGTGCAGTGACTCCTTCCGGGGCGGGCGCTGCCCCGGGGCGCGCTGCCATGCCTTCGGCTCCCGGCGCCTCCGCGGCCGGAGGCGTGGGCGCTGCTCCGGCACGCGCGGGGATGCCTCCGACTCCTGGCGCCCCTGCGGCCGGTGGCTCGGCGCGCGCGGGCATGCCTCCGACTCCTGGAGCCCCTGCGGCCGGTGGCTCGGCGCGCGCAGCCATGCCTTCGGCTCCTGGAGCCCCCGCGGCCGTTGGCGCGACGCGCGCCGCCATGCCTCCGACTCCTGGCGCCTCTGCTGCTGTTGGCGCGGCTCCGTCGCGTACCGCTTCGCCCCCGGGCCCTGGCGGGGCTGCTCGCCCGGGTGGCGCGCCGATGGCTGTTGCCGCGGGTTCGACGGACCTCGCGCCGGATCCGCTCTTCGACTTCTCCATCGACGCTCCCGCGGCTCCGGACGCGGTGTCGCTGCGCCATGCCGCGAACGTCGCCGTCGCGCCTTCGCCGAGCGGCGCCACGGCGGTGGGACCGGTGGTGCCCTCGCCCGGCTTCGAGAGCGACGACCCGTTCGCTTCCATCGACGTGGCCGCTCCGACCCCGGACCTGCCCGCCGCGCCCATGGACTCCGGCGCTGCTCCGGAGCCGATGGGCGACCTGTTCGACTTCTCCGGCGCGGGTGCTTCCGGAGAGGAGGGGATGGCCCCCACGGACACCGGCCGCGCCGCGCTGCTGGGTGACGTGCCCGCGGAGGCTGGCGCTGACGAGCCCGGCGGCATCTCCTTGCTGAGCGACGTGCCGGCGTACGACGACGGCGACCCGTTCAAGATCACCACGCCCCGCCGCGAGGTGGTGGACCTGGCCAACATGCGCACAGGCCCCGCCGTCACCGTGGCCAAGCCGTCCGCCCGGATGGAAGACGTGGGCATGCCCCAGCGCCGGCTGCCCGGCCGCGCGCGCAAGGTAACGGGGCTGGTCCTCAACCTCGCCATCGCCACCGTGCTGGTGGTGGCCCTGGGCGCGCTGGGCACCGTGTACCTGCGCGACGGCAAGGTGGATCCGTCCACGCTGTCCCCGGACCGGCTGCGCTCGCTGGTGCTGCCCGCGTCCCGCCCGTTCATCGCGAGCGACGTGTCCAACGGCCTCTACGAGACGAGTGACGGCCGCATGCTCTTCGTCGTGCGCGGAGAGGCGGAGAACCGCAGCGGTGCCGCCGCGGCCGTGCGCGTGCGCGCCGCCCTGTTCGACGGCGACCAGCGGGTGCGCTCGGCGGAGGGGCTCGCGGGCGCGCTGGCCACGCCGGAGGAACTCCACGCCGTCACCACCCGCGAGGCCGCCACCGCGCTCCGCCAGCGCATGGACGCCGCCGCGCTCCCGGTGCCGCCGGGCGGCAAGGTGCCCTTCCTGGTGATGCTCCAGGAGTTCCCCGCGGACCTCTCCGGCTTCCGGCTGGAGGTGACGCTGGAGCCCGTTCCCTCCGAACCCACCGCCGACCGCACGGGAGGCTGAAGCCGTCATGTCCACGCTGGAGGAGGCCCGCGCGCTCGCGCGCAACCTGCACGCCCTGGGCGGAGGCGCCACCGTGCGCCGCAAGGCCGCCGCGCGCGAACTGGCCCGGCGGGAGCCGTTCGACACGAACGAACTCATTGGCCACCTGCTGACGCTGTCCCGCGCCGGGCAGGCCCCCGCCACCTGCGTGCTGTCGGACTTCCTGGCCGCGTTGGATCAGGAGGCCGAGCACATCCCCCACGTGGAGGCGCTCCGGCGCATGGCCCACGTGCAGTCGCTGGAGGCGGTGGCGGACCTCTTCGCGCAAGGGCCCGCGCGCAAGGAGCTGGACGCGGACGCCGCCGCCCGCGCGGACGCCCTCGCCGCCAACCAGTCCCTGGGCCACCTGAAGCAGCAGGCCCGCCTCACGCGGGACCCGGACGTGCTGTCGCGCCTGGCCACCGTCAGCAACCCGGCCGTGCTGCGCAACGTCCTCATCAACCCGCGCCTCACCGAGGACCTGGTGGTGCGCATCGCGGCGCGCAGGCCCGCGCGTCCGGAGCCGCTCGTCGAAATCTGGAAGTCGCCGCGCTGGTCCGTGCGCCACAAGGTGCGCCGGGCGCTCGCCTTCAACCCGTACCTGCCGCCGGAGGTGGGCGCGAAGCTGGTGCCGCTGCTCACCACCGCGGACCTGCGCGAGCTGGTGGAGGACACAGGGCTGCTCCCCGCGCTGAGGCAGCAGGCCGCGCGCCTGCTCCTGGCGCCAGCGCCCGGCAGTCCGCCCGGTCCGCTGGTCCTCCCGACGGGGGAGGAGTTCTAGGAGCGGCGGTCCTTGTTGGGGCCTTCGGTGAAGTCCGCGTCGGTGTGGCCCCGGCGCGAGTGGGGCAGGTGCTTCACGTCCACCAGGTCCTCTCCGCGCGACGCCTTGCGGAAGGAGTAGACGAACTTGCCCACCGCGTTGCCCAACTGCCCCATCCGGGCGGCCGAGAAGACCACCAGCAGGATGAAGCCGAGGACGATGAATTCTCCGAGGCCCAGCATGCTTCCGACACTGCAATAAACCCACCCGCGAGGCAAGTTGCGCACGCGTCCACCCCCGGACGCCTGTCCGTCGTGGACGCTGCGCCGGGGGGCCGTTCCAGCGCACACTCTCGCGCCCATGCTCCTGCTCGCTCACCGTGGTGCCAGCGCCGACGCCCCCGAGAACACCCTGGAGGCCTTCGCGGAGGCCGTGCGCCAGGGCGCCGACGGCGTGGAGCTGGACGCCATGGTGTGCGGCTCCGGTGAGGTCGTGGTGTGTCACGACGAGCGCCTGGACCGCCTGGCGGGGCAGCCCTGGGAGGTGCGCACCACGCCCTGGTGGAAGCTCTCCCGCGCGGACGTGGGCACGCCCCTGGGCTTCGCCCCCGCGCGCATCCCGCTCCTGGAGGAGGTGCTGGACGCGCTGCCGGAGCACTTCCTGGTCAACATCGAGCTCAAGTGCGACCGCTTCGACGACGGCGGCCTGGCGGCGGGCGTGGCCCGGCTCCTGGGCGACCGCGATCTGGCGGGCCGCGTGGTGGTGTCCAGCTTCAACCCGCTGTGCCTCTTCCGGCTGGCGGCGGTGGCGCCCACGCTGCGCCGGGGCTTCCTCATCGACCCGGACAAGCCCTGGGCGCTGCAGGCGTACGCGCTGAGCCCGCTGGTGTCCTCGCACTCGGTGCACCCCTTCCACGAGGCGTGCACGCCGGAGCGCGTGGCCGCGTGGAGGGACGCCGGGTTGCGCGTGGCGGCGTGGACGGTGGACGACCCCCAGCGCGCCCGCGAGCTGCGGGACCTGGGGGTGTCCTACCTCATCACCAACCGCCCGGGCCGCGTGCGCGAGGCCCTGCGCTGACTAGAAGTCCAGCCCCAGCGTGGTGTTGAAGGCGAAGACGGACGGCAGGTCGCGGCTGCCCGCGCCCTCCTGGTCGAAGCTGCCCAGGTTGGTGAGCGAAATCTCCGCGCCCAGCTGCAGCACGCCGCCAATGAAGCGCGCGCCCGCGTAGAAGCGCGGGGTGAGGTTGTCGCCCGCCTTCACCCGCGAGTACGACGCGGTGTTGGTCAGCGCGTCGCGCGAGTCGTTGCCCGCCGTGTCCGCCACGGTGCGGCTGGGGTCGAAGTCCAGCGTGCGCGTGGTGGCGCTGACGAAGTTGAGGTCCAGGCCGCCGTAGGGCGTCAGCGTCACCATGCCGCCCAGGGGGAACTGCTTGCCCACGCCGATGTCCAGGCCCGTGGTCGTCAGGTCCAGGTTGTGCGCGCCGAACAGCTTCGTCACGTGCAGGCGCAGGCCCACGTCCGGCAGGTAGGTGAAGCCCTCGTTGACGGCCCACTTCAGCTCGCCCGTGGCCGTCACCATGCTGCTCTTCTCAATCCAGCCCACGCGCCCGCCCAGCTCCAGCGAGAAGGGCAGGCCCTTGCGCACGTGGAGCGACGGCACCAGCACGGAGCCGGGCTGCTCGGCTTCCGTGGGCAGCGCCACGTCCTCCGGCAGCGACACCACGGACAGCTCCGCGTTGAACGCGAAGCCGGAGTGGCCCGTCGTGCGTGGGGGCATCAGGTTCGCCGACGTCGTCACCGCGCCGAAGGTGCGCGCGAAGGCACGGAAGTCCGCGCTGGCTTCGGCGAACTCCGTGTTGGTGATGACGGCAGTGGCGCCCCGGCGCTCGACGCCGAAACGGGAAAGGATCAGGTCGTTGTCGTCCGCATGGGCCGCGGCCCCGGACAGCGCCGTCGCGAGCAACAGGCACCGACTGAACGTCCGCATGGGGGAATCACGCCTCCGGGACGCATGCCGGCCAAGCGGGCGCCCACCTGCCGCGGACCCTAAATCGGCCCTCGGTGAAGCGTCAACAAAACGGGCGGCCCTCCTCCAGGAAACGCCTGGAAGCGAGCCGCCCGTGGGTCAGGCACTCCGGGTCCGTGCCCGGAAGCCCGGGACGACTACTGCTGGCGCGGCTTCACCGGCGTGGTGGCCGCGGCGGCGGGCGTCACGACCTTCTGCGCCACCTCCGCCGGACGGCGGCGGATGACCAGCGTGCGGCGGCTGGCGAACTCGCTGCTCTCGCGGGCCACCACCAGCACGTTGTTGTTGCCCTCCTTGAGGGTGAAGTCGGAGGTGAACTTCAGCGTGTTGGGCTCGCCGCCCTTGGGGTCCACGGCCTTGAAGTAGACCTTCTGGTCGTTGACCAGCACGTAGACGTCCAGCAGGCCGTTGGGGTCCTTCACCGCGCCGGAGAGGGTGAACTTGTCGCCGTTCACCACCACGCCGCCGTGAGAGGGGTCCACGTCCAGCTTGATGTCCGGCGGCTGGTGCGAGGTGCTGAACGCCACCGTCTTGGGCGCCGCGGCCTTGCCGGTCTTCACTTCCTTCGCGTCCTGCGTGCGAACGAAGGCGAAGCGGTCCTTCTCCAGCGCGACCTTGTAGTAGCCCTTGGTGGTGGCCTCCAGGGCCAGCGTCGCACCCTGCGGCAGCTTCGCCACCGGACGCGCGTCCGCGGTGGGGGAAGCGAACAGCTCCGCCTTGTCCGACAGCTTCACCAGGCCCTTCTTCGCCTCCAGCGGGGCCACGGGGCCGTCCTTCACGGGCAGCTGGAGCTTCTCCAGGACGAACTCCTCCAGGGGCTCGTCGAGGATGGCCAGCTTCAGCGGGAAGGTGTCGCCCTTGAAGCCCTTCTTCAGCGACACCTGGAAGCGCGCCGTCTTCGTCTCACCGGGCTTGATCTCCCCCAGCTTGAAGCGGCCCTTCTCGATGAAGATGTTCGCGTCGCCGCCGTTCTTGATCTGCGCGAAGGAGTCCAGCGCCGGGCCCACGCCCGTGTTGGTGACGTCCATCACCACCGTGACGTCCTCGCCGCGCTGCACGACGCCGTCGCCGTTGCACTCGGCGCAGTCATCCACCACCTGCCAGTTGAAGGCGAACGTGGGGCGGGGCAGCTCCACGAACGACAGCTCCGACACCAGGGTGTCGCGCAGCGGGCCGTTGTCGTCGAACAGCTTCACCTTCACGTCGTCGCGGCGGCTGGTGAGGTCCTTGGGCAGGCGCACCTGCACCTTCCAGGACTTCTTCTCACCCGGGGCGATGGCGCCGAAGAGGAACTCGCGGCGGTCGAGGAACGCGTTGTCGCTCTCCGTCCAGCCACGCACGCGCTTGAGCGGCTCCGTGCCCTTGTTCTCCACGTGGATGACCATGTCCAGCTGCTCGCCGGCGATGATCTTCGCGTCGCCGTTCGGGGAGAAGCTGGCGTCCAGCTGCACGTTCTTCGGCGTGGGACCGGGGCTCCAGTCCAGGCCGAGCGCGGCGATGGCGTTGTTGATGCGCTGCTCCTCCTCGTTGCGCTTCTGCTCCACGAACTGCTTGCCCTGGCGGATCTGCTCGCCGCGCTTCACGGCCGGCACCTTCAGGACGAAGTCGCGGGCGAACTGGACCTCGAAGTCCTCCTTGATCTCCTCCTGGGACTCCGCGTCCAGCTGGTCGTCCAGGTCCTCGCCCTGGCCGGCCACGTCCACGTCCAGGAGCGGATCATTCTCGCCGTGCTCCTTCTTGTCCTTGGCGGTGCCCGGCTTGGCGGCGACCTTCTCCTTGGGCTCTTCCTTCTTGGCGGCGGTGGCCTGGGCGGCCTTCTCATCCACCTTCAGGTACTTGAGGCTGGTGCCCGGCTTCTCGCGGTCCAGGACCTCCTCGCGCTTCTTGGCGATGGTGGCGGACTCCGGGTTGCCGAAGTGCTGATCCAGGTCCGCCTCGCCCATGGACTTGCGGGGCGCGAACACGTCCACCCGGTCCGCGGTGACGCGCGTGGGGACCAGCTGGATGTCCGGCACGATGCCGACCTCCTGGATGGAGACGTCGCCCGGGGTGAGGTACTTGGCGATGGTCAGCTTGAGCGCGCTGTCGTCCGGGAAGTCGTAGAGCACCTGCACGCTGCCCTTGCCGAACGTCTGGCGCCCGATGATGACCGCGCGGTCCAGGTTCTTGAGCGCGCCCGCGACGATTTCAGACGCGGAGGCGCTGCCCGCGTTCACCAGCACCGCGATGGGGTAGGACTCCTCGCCCTCCGTGGGACGCGCGCGCTTCTCCTCGCGCAGCTTGTCGCTGAAGCCCACCGTCGCGACGATGGTGCCCTTGGACAGGAACGTGTCCGACACCTGGATGGCCTGCTCCAGCAGGCCGCCCGGATTGCCGCGCAGGTCCAGCACCAGGCCCTTGAAGCCGCCCTTGGCCTCCGCCTGCTTGCGGATGTCCGTCAGCGCGGCCTCCAGGTCGCGCGTGGTGTTGCCCTGGAAGTTCTTCAGCCGCACGTAGCCCACGCCGCCCGCGAGCAGCTTGTGCTGCACGGACTCGATGGAGATCGTCGCGCGCGCCACCGTCATGTTGCGGGGCTTGTCCCAGCCGTCGCGCTCCACGGTGATGGTGATGCGGCTGTCCACCGGACCGCGCAGCTTGGACACGGCCTCGTTGAGGTCCATGTTGACGGTGGACTCCTCGCCAATCTTCTTGATGCGGTCGTCCTTCTGGATGCCGGCGCGCGCCGCGGGCGTCTTGGGCAGCACCTTCACCACGGTGAGGTTGCCCTCCTTCATCTGGATGACGAAGCCCAGGCCGCCGAACTCACCCTTGGTGGACAGCTTCATCTCCCGGTACAGCTCCGGGCGCAGCAGCACCGAGTGCGGATCCAGCGTGGAGAGCATGCCGTTGACGGCCGCGTACTCGATGTCGCGCGTCTCCTCGATGGGACGCATGTTCTTCGACAGGAAGTCGAACACGTCCTTCAGCGCGAAGGACATCTTCCACAGGGAGTCGACATGGGAGATGTCGAACTCCTTCTGCTTGCCGTTGACGTTGACGTTGAGCTTGCCCGTCTCCGGGTTGCCGTCCACGAGCACGTCCGGGACGCTCTTCTCCACGTACTCCAGGGAGGCGATCATCATCTCCTTGGGCTTCACCCGCTTGGGGTCGACGTAGTTCTCCTTCACATAAAGGATGACCTTCGTCAGGACGCGGAGGCTGTTGAGGTCGTGAGGCGCCTTCTCGCCCTTGTTGGCGGAAGGCAGCGCGCCGTCCCAGGAGTCCTGGCCCGCCTCCGCCGCTCCCACGGTGAGCGGGAGGGGCGCACGGTCACTGCCTGCGAATGCCCAGGCCCCCAACAGAACGGCGACGGCGGTGATGCGGCGGAAGATACGCGGCATGCGGTTCATCCCAGCTGAGGCGCGAGAGGCGCCCCGGGTGATGCGTGAAAAGCCCTGTGAATCCGAACGGTTCGACGGGTGCCAAGGGACCTGGCAGCGGCCGGGCAAGCCTAATCACGGCTTCCAGGTGCTTCAAGGCGTGGCCTTGTCACTAGCGACCGAGAACGTCTGCCGCAGGCAATGCGTTCCCGAGTGGCCTGTCCGTATGGACACCCGGCATGCCCCTTTATTTCGCTTCAGGACGCCCGCCGGAGGAAGGGCTCGCGGGCCCCAGCGCGTCCGGCGGCGGGGGCAGGTCCCCGGCCTCCCGCAGGCCCCGGTACAGCAGGGTGCCCCCGACGATGGCCACCGGGAGGAAGAAGGTGTTGAGGATGGGCACCCAGAGCAGCAGGTAGACGCCCGCGCCGAAGCCCAGGCAGAGGGCCTGGCGCTCGCGCAGCATGCGGCGCACCTGGGCGAAGGGGTACAGGTGGCGCGTCATGGGCGCGGCCAGGTGCTCCGCCGCCATCCAGAGCATGGTCCACACGCTGGCCAGCACGGTGAACGCGATGCTGCCCAGGCCCGGCACGAGGTTCAGGGGGAGCAGCACCGCCAGCCCCAGGAAGAGCAGCGCCATGCGGGCGAGCGTGTGCAACAGCCCTGTCGTCATCCCTCGCAGGAAGGAGGCGGGGGAGAGGACGGCGTCCGCTTGCGCACACTCGGCCTCCGTGGCCTCCGACAGCGGGTCCTGCAGCGGCGTCAGCAGGAGGGGGGGCACCACGTTGGCGCCCACCACCCAGGCGACCAGCGCGCCCAGGATGAGCGCGAGGTCCCAGCCGGCGCGGCCGTACCAGGACTCGGGCCGGGCCCACACGGACTCCAGGAGGCCGGGGGCATAGCGGTAGAGGAGGACGGCCAGGGCCACCAGGGCGATGGCGGTGAGCACCGCGCACAGGCTGGACAGGAGGAAGAGGCGGCGCGAGCGGAAGATGAGCCGGAAGGCGCGGCCGAGCACTCCCACCCCCTGGAAGAAATCCGACAGACGGGGCCGCGGGGAGAGGGTGGGAACC
>NZ_RAVW01000184.1 GCF_003611585.1 Corallococcus exercitus
GAATCCATCGCGGCTCGCTCTTCTCCCGGGCCTCCAGCGCGACCATCAGCGGCAGCGCCAGTCCCAGGAACGCGAGCTGTCCCACGGCGCCGGGCAACCGCGAACCGGGGGCGGGCAGCACCTGCGTGCGCAGGCTCGTGAGGATGAACACGCCGCCAATGGCCATGCACATCGCCAGCGCCCCCCACGTCACGACCTGCGCCGTGAGGGTGATGGAGGACAGGCGCCAGGTCGCGCCCATCTCCACCGCCGACTTCCAGGCGTGGGCCTTCCAGTCCGCCGCCGGCCCGGCCATGCCGTAGCCCACCGCGCACGCCGCCACCCACACGGCGGCGCCATGCACCTCGCGCCGCAAGAGCCACCCCTGCGTGAGGCCCAGCACCAGCCCCATCCCCACGGGCGCCATCCCAGGCGACAGCCCCAGCGCCACGGCCAGGGCGCGCGAGCCCACCAGGCCCACCGCCACCGCCGTGGACGTCATCCCCGCCCAGCCAGACACCTGGAGCCCCGCCCGGCGCAGCGCGAACGCCTGCGCGTTGCCCAGCATCGCCCCCGCGACCGCGCAGACCGCCAGCTCCGCGAGCCGGTGCACCACGCCCAGCTCCACCCCGGACAGCCGCCAGATGGCCGCCGACGCCAGCACCGTCTCCAGCAGGCGGACCCAGTCGTCCGCCTGCACCCACGGGAGGAGCAGTCCCAGCACGGTGACCAGGGACACGAGGAGGACGTGGACAAGACGAGAGCCCATGGCCCGGCAGTCTGCGCGAGTCCCGCGCTCCAAAGCCATCCACGGAGGCACCTTCCTGCCCTCCGGCCAACGGAGGTGTCGCCCGGTGGAGGTGGATGTACGGCGCGACAGGCCCCGGAGGGTTGGACTGAACACGGAGGCGCTGGAGACGCGGCCCTCCCATGACGCGGTCGAGCTGCACGGGCTCTCCACGTGGGCACCCGGGCAGCGGGGTGGAGCGCCCGTGAAGCGGCGGACACTGGGAAATGGAGCACGAGCACAAGGCGCGGCCGGCGCTAGATTGCCGCCCCTATGGCGCATCCCACCGACGAGAAGAACTTCCGCCTGCCCACCACCCTCCGTCCGCGCCGCTACCAGGCGACGGTGACCCTGGACCTGGAGGGGCGCACCTTCACGGGCGAGCAGCGCGTGGAGCTGGAGCTGTCCCAGCCCACGACGGAGATCATCCTCCACGCCAACGCGCTGGAGCTGGGCGACGTCACCTTCCGCGCGGGCAACGACGCGCGCAAGCCCGCGTCCAAGCGCGTGGCGCCGGTGAGCGAGACGGTGGTGCTCACGTTCGACGCTCCCCTGCCCGCGGGCAGCGCCACGCTGGACGTGCTGTGGACGGGGCACTTCAGCGAGGGCCTGCGCGGCCTGTACGCGGCGGGCAAGGTGGCCGCCACGCAGTTCGAGGCCGCGGACGCGCGGCGGCTGTTCCCCTGCTTCGACGAGCCGGCCTTCAAGGCCCGCTGGGCGCTCACGGTGCGCGTGCCCCAGGGGCACACGGTGCTGGGCAACGGCCGCGTGGTGAAGGACGAGGCGGACGGGGCGCTGCGCAAGGTGACGTTCCAGGAGACGGAGCTGCTCAGCTCGTACCTCATCGCGCTGGTGGTGGGTCCGCTGGTGGGCACGCCGGAGGAGCAGGCGGAGGGCATCCCGGTGCGCACGTGGTCGCTGCCGGAGAAGGCGCACCTGGCGAAGTTCGGGCAGGACGCGGCGCTCCAGGTCCTGCCCCGGCTGCAGGACTACTTCGGGCTGCCGTATGCCTTTGGCAAGGTGGACCAGGTGGGCATCCCGGACTTCGAGGCGGGCGCGATGGAGAACGCCGGCCTCATCACGTACCGGGAGGTGGCACTGCTGTTGGACCCGGCCACCGCGCCCCTGTCCGTGCAGAAGCGCGTGGCGGAGGTGGTGACGCACGAACTGGCGCACCAGTGGTTCGGCAACTGGGTGACGATGGTGTGGTGGGACGACCTCTGGCTCAACGAGGCGTTCGCGACGTGGATGGCTTTTAAAATCGTGGACCAGTGGCGGCCGGACTGGCGCATGTGGCTGGACTTCGACGCGCACCGCGCGAGCGCGCTGGCGCTGGACGCGCTCAAGTCCACGCACCCCATCCACGGTGAGGTGCGCAACGCGGGCGAGGCCGGTGAGAGCTTCGACGCCATCACCTACGAGAAGGGCGGCGCGGTGCTGCGGATGATCGAGGGGTTCCTGGGGGAGGGGCCCTTCCGCGAAGGCATCCGGCTGTACATGCGCAAGCACGCGCGCGCGAACGCGGTGAAGGAAGACCTGTGGAACGCGCTGGGTGAAGCGGCGAAGCAGCCGGTGAACGAGCTGGCCACCAAGTGGATTGGCCAGAGCGGCTTCCCGCTGGTGTCGGTGAAGCTGGAGGGGCGCAAGGTGGCGCTGTCGCAGCGGCGCTTCTACTCGGAGCCGGGGGTGAAGAGCCCGGAGACGTGGCCGGTGCCCATGGTGCTGCGCTTCGAGGACGCGGGCGGCGTGAAGGAGCAGCGCGTGCTCTTCCGCGACGCGCAGGCCACGGTGACGCTGGAGGGCACGGGGGACGTGAAGTGGCTGTGCGCCAACGGCGGCTCCACGGGCTTCTACCGGGTGGCGTACGAGAAGCCGGCGCTGGACGCGCTGGCGGCGAACCTGGGGACGCTGGCGCCGTCGGAGCGCATCTCGCTGCTCGCGGACACGTGGGCGCTGGTGCGCGCGGGACAGGCGCCGGTGGCGGACCTGCTGGACCTGGCGGCGCGCTTCGGGGACGAGGAGGACGAGGCGGTGCTGGACGAGCTCGTCGGGCGGCTCGGCTACATCGAGAACCGGCTGACGGAAGGCGAGGACCAGGAGCGCTTCCGCCGGTGGGTGGAGGGGCTGCTGGGCGGCGGCCTGAAGAAGCTGGGCTGGCAGGCGGCGCAGGGCGAGCCGGATCCGGTGAAGCTGCGCCGCGCGGCGCTGGTGCGCGCGGTGGGCGGGCTGGCGCGCAGTCCGGAGGTGCTGGCGCAGGCGCGGCCCCTGGTGGCGCGGATGCTCCAGGGGGACAAGACGGCGCTGGACGCGAACCTGCTGGACACGGCGGTGGGCATGGTGGCGCGCGCGGGCGACGCGGCGCTCTTCGAGGACCTGCTGCAGCGGCTGCCGAAGGAGCCGGACCCGGCGACGCAGCGGCGCTACCTGATGGCGCTCACGTCCTTCGAGGACGCGAAGCTGACGGAGCGGGCCCAGGGCCTGTTGTTCACGGAGGCGGTGAAGACGCAGGACGTGGCCATCTTCGCGACGGGCCTGCTGAGCAACCGCACCGGGCGCGACGCCTGGTGGCAGCAGCTGCAGAAGCGCTGGAAGGACCTGGTGACGCGCACGGGAGCGGCGCCCATGCTGCTGCGCCGGGTGGTGGAAGGCCTGGGCCTGTTGCGCACGCGCGAGCACCTGGACCAGGTGAAGGCGCTGCTCCAGGCGAACCCCATCCCGGAGGCGCAGCAGGCCACGGCGCAGACGCTGGAGCGCCTGACGCAGGACGTGGCCCTGCGCGAGCGCGTGGCCCCGGAGGTGGCCGCGTGGCTCAAGCGCCGGCCGTGATATCCGGCGTCCATGAAGACCACGCTCACGCCTGAAGCCTCCGCCGCCTCCCGTGAGGCCCTGCGCCGCGCCAACGTGGCGTTCGCCCATGCGTACCCGGGCGAGTCCTCCCGGCGCCAGCCCGTGCACACCGTGTACGGCGGCGCCCACCTCTTCCGCGCGGGCACCGCGCGGAAGATGGGGGACCTGGCGCTCGCGGCGCTGCGCGACCATGCCGCCGACGGCTCCCAGCTCGCCCATGGCCTGGGCCTGCCCCAGCGCGGCGGCTTCGCCCAGCGCGTCCATGACCGCGTCGTGGACAAGCTCCAGCGCGAGCCCGTGGAGGACTTCCGCATCGACTTCGAGGACGGTTACGGACACCGCCCCGACTCGGAGGAGGACGCCCACGCCGTCGCCGCCGCCACGGAGGTGGCCCGCGGCCTGGAGCAGGGCTCGCTCCCGCCGTTCATCGGCATCCGCGTGAAGTCCTTCACGGAAGAACTCTACGCCCGCGCCTCGCGCACCCTGGACCTCTTCGTCACCACGCTGCTGGAGCAATCCGGTGGCAGGTTGCCCCCGTCCTTCGTCGTCACCCTGCCCAAGGTCACCGTGCCCGAACAGGTGACCGCCCTGGCGAAGCTCTTGTCGGAGCTGGAGTCCGCCCACCACCTGCCCCCCGGCGCGCTCTCGCTGGAGCTGATGGTGGAGACGCCCCAGGCCCTCTTCGACGCGCGCGGCCGGCCGCACCTGCGCTCGCTCGTGGAGGCCGGTGAGGGCCGCTGCTCCCACGTGCACCTGGGCGTCTACGACTACACCGCCGCCCTGGACGTCAGCGCGCACATGCAGCACATGCTCCACCCCGCATGTGACTACCTGCGCGACACCGTGCAGGTGCTCCTCGCGGGCAGCGGCGTGCGCCTGTCCGACGGCGCCACCAACGTCATGCCCGTGGGCCCCCACCGCAAGCAGGGCGACACCGCGCTGCTCCCCACGCAATTGCGTGAGAACACCGACGCCTTGCACCGCGCGTGGCAGGTGGCGTACCGGCACACGCGCCACTCGCTGGAGCGCGGCTACTACCAGGGCTGGGACCTGCACCCCGCCCAGCTCCCCGTGCGCTACGCCGCCGTCTACGCCTTCTTCCTGGAGGGCCTGGAGCCGGCGTCCCAGCGCCTCAAGGCCTTCGTGGACAAGGCCGCCCAGGCCACACTGCTGGGCGACGTGTTCGACGACGCCGCCACCGGCCAGGGGCTGCTCAACTTCTTCCTGCGCGGCCTTGCCTGCGGCGCCCTCACGGAAGAGGAGGCCCGCGCCACCGGCCTGACGCTGGAGGAGCTGCGAAGCCGCTCCTTCCGCGCCATCGTCCAGGGCCGCGCCGACGGGTCACGCTGACGCGGGCGGCTGCCCCGGAGGCACCGCGCTCCGGGGCCCCAGCCACTCGCGCGCGACCGCCACGTCCACCGCGAGGATGCCCAGCAGGAACAGCCACGGCCCGGGCCGCGAGGACAGGCCCGTCAGCGCCCAGACGGTGATGAGGCCCGCGAGCACCGCCGGCACCACCGGGGGCAGCGCCTCCCGCGCGCGCCGCACCGACCCCAGCACGCCCAGCGCCAGGAGCCCCAGCACCACGCCCGTCGCGCCCAGCCGGCCGCGCCCCGTCCCCGCCCCCTGCGCGGAGGACGGGAACACCAGCGTGTTGAACTTCCACGTGTCGTGGTCCTGGATGTCCCAGGCGAAGTTGTCGTCGATGGTGATGTTGCGCTCGCGCTGCAGGTGCATCGTGGGCACCAGCGAGCCCGTCCACGCGGAACTCCACGGCAACAGCAGCCCCAGCGCGCACGCGGCCACGCCCGCGAACACCCACCGCTTCAGCCGCACGTCCGCGGGCCGCCGGGGGAGCGACGGCTCCGCCAGCGACGACGCCTTGAACGCCCGCCACTGCACGGAAGCCAGCACCACCGCCGCCAGCACCCACAACAGCGGCGCCACGCCCAGCCCCAGCGACAGGAACGCCTGCGTCACGGTGAGCGCGGTGAACATCGGCAGGAACGCCGGATGCGCGGCCCACTTCACCACCGGCATCAGCGCAGGGGGCAGCTTCCGGCCCGCGGCCACCCACTCGCGCGCGAACAGCATGCCGCTGCCCACCAGCATCAGCGCCGCCCACGGCAGCCCCAGCCCGCCGTCGAAGAAGGGCAGCACGGGCACCACCACCGCCGCCGCCACCAGCCCGGAGCCGAGCAGCGGCAGCGAGCCCCCGGGCAGCCGCTCGCGCAGCCTCGGGTCATCCAGCACGTCCTGCACCGCGCGGCCCGCCGAGTCCGCCGCCTTCTGGGCCTTGTCCGCCACCTCGTCCATCACCGGCGACCCGGGCGCGTTCACGTCCCCGCCACAGTGGGGACACGTCCGCGACGACAGGCCTTCAGGGAGCGGCTGACCACAGTGCGGGCAGGACATGGCGCGAAGGTCCTCCTCAGGCGAAAAAGGGCGCGAAGAGCCTACACCGCGCCCTCTGCTGCATCTTCCAGGAACGCCCAGGAAGCCCTCAGGGCTTCACACCCTTCGCATGCACGGCCGCCTCCAGGCGGGACAGGCTGCGCTGGAGCTCCGCCATCTGCGCCTTGAGCGCGTCCACCTCCGCGCTCTTCGCGTTCAGCTCCTCCGTGCGGCGCGCCAGCGCCTGGATGGCCACCATGTTCACGCCGTCGATGTCCAGCAGGCCAATGCTCTTGTCATCCGTGCCCAGGCCGAACGCCGCGCGGAAGTCCTGCGCCACCGGGCCCACGTGGCGCACGCCGTCCGCCTCCGCCTTGTAGCGCCAGCTCTCCACCGGCATCGCCGCCACCTTGGCCAGCACGGCCTCCGCGTCCACGCGGCGGAAGTCCTCCTTCGTGGTCCGGTCCGACGTGCAGCTGAACGCGCCCGAGCCCGCCGGCAGGTCACAGCCGGTGGTGAGGTTGCTGCTCGTGCGGAAGCGGAACCCACCGGACGCGCGCGCCATGAACTGGTTGCTCGCCGTGTTCGTCACCACGCTGGAGACGGTGGACTGATCCGCCCAGATGAAGGACCCCGTGAAACCGCCGGAGCCCGCGCGCTGCCCCAGCGCCAGCGAGTAGTCCGCGTCCGCGCTGGTGCGGTACCCCAGCGCCACCGCCCCTTGCCCCGAGGCCACGTTGGTGTAGCCCGCCGCCACGGAGGCGAAGCCGCTCGCGGTGGTGGAGGCGCCGACGGCGAAGGACGCCGTCCCGGTGGCCTTGTTGGCGGAGCCCATGCACACCGCGACCGTGCCGGTGGCCGTGCACTGGTCGCCGAACGCGACGGAGCCATACGCGCTGGCCAGCGTCTTGTTGCCGCCCGCGAAGGACACGAAGCCGATGTTGGCCTCGTCCCACTCGGTGTCGGCGTGGCCCACGCGGAAGGCCGCCTTGAACGGGTGCCACATCATCCGGTCCCCGGCGCCCGTCATGGGGATGAGGCCGAAGCCCTGCTCACCCCGCGCGAGCAGCCCGCCCGCGGAGTCCACCGTGAAGACCCGGTAGTTGCCCCAGGTGGGCTCGTTGGTTCCGGACACGGTGTTCCGCACGCGCAGCAGCGGCACCGTCTCCTTCGCGGACGCCGCCGCGTCCAGGAACACCTCCGCGTTCGCCGTCAGCCGGCCGCGCACCTGCCCTGTGCCCGCCACCGCGAACGACGCGTCCTGCGGCTCCGTCCCGTTGCGGATGCCCTGCCCCGCGGCCGCGAGGCGCGGATCATTCCCCTCCACCGCAGTGCCCGGCCCGTCGCCGTAGACGACGCGCACGGCGTCACCCTCCAGCGTCAGCCCCGTGCCAATCTCCCGCTGCTGCGCGGGCGCCGGGTCCGAACCACAGGCGCTGGCCAGCAGCCCCACGACACAGCCCAACGCGACCCCAGCTCCTCGGACAGACGACATGCGGTGCTCTCCCGGTGAAGGGCGCCCACACTGGCAAAGCACCGGGTCCAAGACAACCCAGGACCTCCCCGCGAGTCAGGCCGTCCAGGAGAACCGCACCTACCAGAGCATGTCCTGGTCCTCGGTGACGCCGGGGACGTTGGACAGATTCAGCTCCTGGCCGCCCACGCGCAGGGTGCCCTCGAAGAAGCCCACGGGCTGGGCGAAGTGGCTCACCACGAGGCGCAGGTTGCGCTCCTCGCGGTGCACGTAGATGGGCTTGAAGCGCAGGTCCACCGCGCCGTCCGCCGTCGTCAGGCGCCACGGGTCCAGCAGCTCCTTCGCGTCGTACTCGAAGCGCGCGCGGCCCACGGGGTAGAGCCGGTCGCCCAGCCAGACGGCGTTCTCGTTGGCCTCGGTGGCGCCCTCGTTGAAGCCCTCCACCAGGTTGAGCCCCACGGGCGTGCCGTCCGGCAGCCGCCCGGCCGCGAAGGCCCAGCGCCAGGCGGTGTGCCGCGCCAGGTAGCCCTGCGTGTAGTCCATGCCGCCCACGCCGCCGTCCAGCCGGAAGCGCCGGCCGCCCGCCTCCAGGCTGCCGAAGGCCAGCAGGCCGCTGCGCTTCTGGGTGACGTTGACCAGCCCGTCGCCCTCCACGGGCGCGATGACGGTGAGGGCCGGCGGGCCGCCCGCCACCAGCAGCTCGCCGTTCCACTGGAACGACTGGAGCGACTGCGTGCGCATGCGGCTGACGTCCACCTCCACCTGGTAGCGCTCGTCGGACTCACCGCGCTTCACGGACATGCGGCCACCCAGCGTGCGGAAGGCCGCCACCAGCCCCGCGCCCGGCTTGTCGCTCACCTCCGCCAGCGGCCCGGGCACGCCCAGGAAGCTCACGTCGCACAGGGGCTTCTTCTCCTGGAGGTCCACCGCCACCGCGAAGGCGTTGGCCGTGTAGCCCAGGTCCACCACCGCGAAGAGGGCCGCCACCTCCTGCGTGGCGACGAAGGTGTAGTGCCAGCGCTTGCGCTTGAGCAGCCGTGTGGTGCGCCCCGGGGCCCACTTCCCCAACAGCCGGGGCAGGTCCACTTCCGGCAGCTCTCCCTGGTACGTCCCGAACCGGGGCTCCCCTTCCGTGGAGGCCACCGAGGCCGGGGCGAAGGGCAGCAGGGCTTCTCGTTCACGCTCGAGCGTCATCGTGAAACATTGGACGGCACTTCGCCGTCCCTGTCACGCGAACACGTGGCCCAAGCGGCGCCCCGAAAACACTCGGGGCCAGGAGCCCGGCCGGAGCGAGCCTGCCCGCTAGCTCCTGCCGAAGATGATGCGCTCCTGGGTCAACAGACGCGTGGTGAAGCGCAGCGCCACCGCCGACACCACCACGCAGGACACGAGCGCGAGCAGGAAGGGCACGGGCCCCAGCGACTCGCCGCGCATCACCTCGCCCGCGAGCAGCTCCTGCCCCAGCACCGGCACCGCGAACATCCACGTCTGCGTCTGGATGGGGGACAGGGCCAGCATCATCCCGGGCAGCGTGGGCAGCACCATCAGGAGCGACAGGTACGTCTGCGCCTCCTTGAACGACCGTGCATAGGTGGACACCCACATCTGCACGGCGGACGCGGCCAGCACCAGCGGCAGCACCGCGGCCAGCATGCCCAGCGCGGCCGGCGCGTCGAAGCGGGCGCGCACGCCCAGGTCCTCCAGCGGCACGCGCTTCACCACCAGGAAGTAACCCACCAGACACAACAGCACGCCCGTGCCCGCCATGGCGCAGGTGGCCAGCCACTTGCCCGCCACCAGCGCGCCGCGCGGGGCGGGGTTGAGCAAGAGGGGCTCCAGCGAGCCGCGCTCGCGCTCGCCGGCCATGGTGTCGCTGGCCAGCTGCATGCCGCCCGCGAACGCCGCCATCACCAGGAACAGCGGGATGGTGGTGAGCACCGTGGCCGCGGTGCGCTCGGGCGTGGACAAATCCAATTCGTCCACGCGCACGGGCACCGCCAACTCCGGGGACACGCCGCGCGCGAACAGGCGCTGGCTGCCGGTCTGCTGCGAGTACGCGCCCAGCATCCGCTGCGCGCGCTGCACGGACTGGCGGGCCTTGTTGCGCGAGCTGTCCACCACCAGCCGCACCGCGGCGGTGTGCCCGTCCGCGAACTCCTTCGCGTAGTCCTCCGGCACCACCAGCACCAGGTCCAGCTTCCCGGCCTGCACCAGCGCCTCGTAGTCCTTCGGGGCCTCCGACAGCTTCGCGCCGTAGCGCTCCAGGAAGGCCATCAGGCTGGGCGCGTGCTCGCGGCCCACCACGGGCATCTCCAGCGGCCGGTCCTGCCGGTACCAGGAGGCCATCACGTTGAACATCACCAGGAACACCAGCGGCCCCAACAGCGGCCACATCACCGCGGAGCCCAGCGTGCGCCTGTCGCGCAGGTGGTCGCGCACCTCCTTGCGCAGCACCGTCCCGACCTGGCCCCTCATTCGCGCAACCCCTGCTCGCTGCCAATCACGCTCACGAAGGCTTCCTCCAGGCTGTCCTTGCCGGTGCTCGCGCGCAGCGCGTCCGCCGTCCCGTCCGCCACCACCCGCCCGCGCGCCACCACCACGATGCGGTCACACAGCGCGGCCACCTCCTGCATCACGTGACTGGAGAACACCACGCAGCAGCCTTGCGCCTTGAGCTTGCGCAACAGCGTGCGCACGGAGCGCGTGGCCATCACGTCCAGGCCGTTGGTGGGCTCGTCCAGCAGCACGTTGCGCGGCCCGTGCACCAGCGCGCGCGCCAGCGCCACCTTCACGCGCTCGCCCTGGCTGAAGCCCTCCGTGCGCCGGTCCGCGATGTCCTTCATGTCCAGCAGCTCCACCAGCTCCTCCACGCGCGCATCCAATGCGGCGCCGGACAGCCCGTGCAGCTCGCCGAAGTACCGCGCGTGCTCGCGCGCGGTGAGGCGCGGGTAGAGGCCGCGCGCGTCGGGCAGCACGCCCAGGGCCCTCCGGGCCACCTCCGGCTTCTGGGCCACGTCCACGCCGTCCACGGTGGCGGTGCCGCCGTCCGGGCGCACCAGCGTGTAGAGCATGCGCAGCGTCGTCGTCTTCCCCGCGCCGTTGGGGCCCAGGAGGCCCGTGATGACTCCGTCCTCCGCGGTGAAGGACACGTCGTGCACGGCCGTCACGGAGCCGAAGCGCTTGTGCAGGTTCCTGGCTTCAATCATGGGCGCTTGAAGTCCTACGGCACGGGGCCAGCGAAGGAGGTGAAGAAGGGCGGCCGTTTGAGGCCCGCGCCGCAGTCGGGCTTCAGGCCCTCCACGCTGCCGCGCGTGAGCACCTCCGCCATCAGCGAGCGCGCGCAGTCCGCGCCCACCGTGTTGTGCCCCAGCCCCGGCACCACCACGTGCAGGCTGTGCGTCAGCGTCCGCTTCGCCTCTTCACCCCAGGGCGGCGGCGTCACGGGGTCCAGCTCGCCGGACAACAGCAGCGTGGGGATGTCCGACTTCACCGGCTCGCGGAAGCTCTTGGGGACATTGGCTTGCGGCCACTTCGCGCACGCGCGCTTCACGTCCAGCGCCATGCGCGGGCCGAACCAGGTGCCCTTCGCCTCGCGCTCGGCGTCCTCCTCCGTGAAGAAGGGCGCGTCCTCCGCGCACACCACCGCCATGAACATCCCCCGGCTGGTGGTGCGGGCCACTTCATCCGTGAGCCCCAGGGACAGCGCGACGAAGGACGTCCAGTCATCCTTCGTGGCGCGGTCCAGCATCAGCGGCACCAGCGACGCGACGTCCGGGCTGTAGAGCAGGGAGAACAGCTCCGACAGGAAGACGCGCCGGGTGAGCGTGAAGTCCTCCGGCACGCCCGTGCGCGGGTGCGCCAGGTGCACCTTCGCGGGCGCGGCCTCCAGCTTCGCGAACAGCGCTTCCGTGCGGGCCCGCAGGTCCGGGTACGCCTTCGCGCAGACGCTGTCCTTCGCGCACGCGTCCAGCAGCAGGTCCAGGGCGCGCTGGCCGTCGCGCGCGGCGTACAGCGGCAGGTACTGCCCCATGGGGGCCACGCCATCCAGGATGGCGGTGCGCACGCGGTCCGGGTGCTGGCGCATGTACACCAGCGCCGCGCGCGTCCCGTAGGAGATGCCCCACAGGTTCACCTGCCGGTAGCCCAGCGCCGCGCGCACGTCGTCCAGGTCGTCCATCGCGATGGACGTGGTGTAGAGCCGCTCGTCCGCGTCCCAGCCCTTCCTGCACTGGGGAATCACGTCCGCGTCCTCGCGGTCCTCGAAGCGCTCCGCCAGCGACGTGCGCGACGGGCTCAACGCGTCGCAGTCCAGCGGGTGTGAATCCCCCGTGCCGCGCTGGTCCACGAAGACGATGTCACGCTGGCGCCGGATGCGCTCCAGCGCCGGCAGGATGCGCGTGCGCGAGGCCGCCTGCCCGGGGCCGCCCGCCAGGAAGAACAGCGGATCCTCCTTCGGCTGCGACGCGAGCGCGGGCACCACCACCACGCGCAGGGACAGCTTGCGCCCCTTCGCCGCGGCCCGGTCCTCGAAGACCTCCAGCGTGCCGCACAGCGTCTGCGCGGCCACCCCGTCCAGCCGGCAGGGCTTCAGGTCCATCCGCCGCGCGATCGCGGGCTCCGAAGCGTTGGTCCCGGACCCGGCCTGGGAGCAGCCCGTGAGTGACAGCGCCGCCAGCACCGCCAGCGCGAAGGGGTGAGACAAGATACCACCTGTCACGAGGGGCCAACCTCCGGCACGGGGGAGTCCTCCTGGCGCATACCATTGGCGTGTCGAAGGTGCACCCGTCGAGGCCCCGACACGCGCGGCGATTGAATCCGCGCGAACGCGGGGCGTCCTCTGCTACGCCCATGCCCATGAAGAAACGCGCGTTCCTGGTCCTCTTCGCCCTCTCCCTCACCACGCTCGCTGGCTGCGCCACGCTGCAGAGCCTGCTCAACGGCGCCTTCAAGAAGCCCACGCTGAAGTTCAAGACGGCCCGGCTGGCGAACGCCTCCCTGTCCGACGCCACGGTGGACCTGGTGTACGAGCTGGACAACCCCAACGCCCTGGGCCTGAAGCTGGCGTCGGTGGACTACGCCTTCTTCGTGGAGGGCAAGCAGCTGGTGGCCGGCACGCCCAAGAGCGGCGTGAACCTCAAGGCCAACGGCAAGAGCCAGCTGGTCTTCCCCGCCAACGTGAAGTTCGCGGACATCGCGCCGGTGGTGACCACGTTCCTCAACAAGGACGCGGCGGCCTTCAAGGCGCAGGGCTCGCTGGGCATCCAGACGCCGCTGGGCGTGCTGAAGTTCCCCCTGGAGAAGGAGGGCACGTTCCCCGTCCCCAAGATTCCCCAGGTGCAGTTCCAGTCGCCGCGCATCACGAACATCACCCTCAGCGGGGCCACGGTGGAGTTCCCCCTGGCCATCACCAACCGCAACGCCTTCCCCCTGCCGGTGGCGGGCATCACCGGGGCGCTCAAGGTGGCGGGCGCCAACGTGGGCAACCTGTCCACGGGCAACCTGGGCATGCTGGACGGCAGCGGGACGAAGCAGGTGACGCTGCCGCTCACCATCAACTTCGCGAGCGCCGCTTCCGCGGCCATGGCCCTGCGCTCGGGCGGCAACGCGCAGGTGAGCCTGACGGGCAACCTGACGTCGGACGCGCAGTCCGTGCCCCTGAACCTGAGCCAGCTCCTGAATTTCACGAAGTAAAGGGAGGGCATGCAGGGGAGCAGGCGGTGCTCGGGACACCGGGATGTTGTTCCCGGACAGGGGAGCCGTTACGGTTGCGCCGCTTCCCGAGGGCCCCCCATGCGCCGCATCCTCTTCAAGTCCAAGATCCACCGCGCGACGGTGACCCAGGCCGACCTCGACTACGAGGGTTCGGTGACCATCGACAAAGACCTGCTCAAGGCGGCGGACATCCTCCCCTTCGAGAAGGTCGCGGTGTGGAACGTCACGCGCGGCACCCGCCTGGAGACGTACGCCCTGGAGGGCGAGTCCGGCAGCGGCGTCATCTGCATCAACGGCGCCGCCGCGCACCTGAACCAGCCGGGCGACCTGGTCATCCTGGCCACCTTCGCGGAGGTCGAGGAGGCGGAGGTCGCCAACTGGAAGCCCACGGTCGTCTTCGTGGACGGCAAGAACCGGGCGGTTCCTGGCGTCACCGAGGAAATCCCCGGGCCCGCGCGCCGTATCGCGTAGGGACGCGGGCGGCACCTTTTGCCGCCCCCTGCCCTGTCTGCCATGCTTCCCGCCCTTTCCTTGCAGGCGCGGGGGCGCGCAGACGCGTCCCGGAGGCGATGACGCGATGAGGTGGACGTGGGCGGGCCTGGTGGCCCTGGTGACGGTGGCGGGCTGCAAGCAGGTGGGCCCGTATCAGCGCGACCCCAACGAGGAGGACGCGCTCACTTCCAACGTCCCGGTCATCCGCGCGCCCACGCAGGACCGCTGCGCGGCGCTGGGGAAGTCCTCCGTGCGCGGCGGCTGTGACGACGCCCTCTACCTGGCCCAGGAGTACGCCCGGCGCCTGTCGGTGGGGGACGAGGTGTGCCTGGAGGGCGGCTTCGGCGAGGAGCCCGGCGCGGCGTGCAAGGCGCGCGCGGCGGTCATCGACACGGGGCCCAACCGGGTGAAGCTGGAGGTGCGCTCGGCGCGTCCGGACTCGCGGTGGTTCAAGTCGGAGATGCGACACGCCTGGTACGAAGAGGGCGCGCTCGTGGACCTGTACCTGGCTGAACGGGGTTACTAGAGACGACCGGCCGCGCGCATCGCGGCCCAAAGGAGGAGGACATGGCCTTCTACGACGGCGTGACGGAGCGGCTGGGCTTCATGAAGAAGCTGACCCCCGCGGAGCTGAAGAAGCTGGGGGCGCTGCGGCTGTCGGACCTCATCCAGGGGGAGATTGGCCGGGCGCGCGTGCGCGTGGCGGCGCTGGAGAAGCGCTACCCGTCCGCGACGACCAAGGAGCTGGCGCAGCGGCTGGTGGATGAGAAGAAGAGCCTCGCGAGCATGGTGGGCGGCGTGAGCGGCGTGTTCGGGCTCATCTCGCTGCCGGCGGACCTGACGTTCATGGCGTACCTGCAGATCGTCCTGCTCACGGACGTGGCCACGCTCTACAAGGCCAACCTCAAGACGGAGCGCGCGCGCGGAGAGCTGCTGGACCTGTTCGGCTACGCCAACGGACTGGGGCCGCTGCACCGCTCCGGACCGAAGGTGCTGGGGAAGCTGGCGGCGCTGCTGCTCACGAAGGGCGGCATGTCGACGCTGGGCCGCGCGATGCCGCTCGTCGCCGCGCCCATCACGGCGTACCTCAACAACCAGCACATCCAGATGGTGGGTGAGCAGGCCGTGCGCTTCTACGAAGGCTTCGACAAGGCGCACGCCAAGGCGAGGACCGCGAAGCGCAAGGCGGCGAGCGGGGAGTGACGGTCGGGCATCGCCCCGGCGTGTCAGGCGTGCGTTCGCGAGGCCTGGCACGCCGCCGAGAACCCACGGCACGGCGGGTGGGGCTGTCCTGGCGGCCCGTCAATCACGGACATCCATGGCCATCCCCCACTCGCCACTCAGCGCGGCCCGTCCCCGCTCCGTGAGCCGGACCGCGCGCGTGCCGCGCAACCGCGTGAGCCAACCGCGGTCGAAGAATTGGCCGGTCAGCGCCGCGCCCAGCGCGCCCGCGAGGTGAGGACGGCGCTCACTCCAGTCCAGGCAGGCGCGCGTGAGGGGCCGGCGGCCGGAGCGCAGTCCCTCCACGGAGATGCCGAAGTCGCGCAACCACCCGTCCCCGGCCCGCGTCACCTGGAATGCGTCCCCCTGGCGCTGGAGAAACGCGCGCTCCAGGAGGAAGTCCGTCACGCGGATCCCAAGCCGGCCCGCGAGGTGGTCATAGCAGGTCCGCGCCTCGCGAAGCGCCGTGGCCCCGCGCCCGTCCGTCACGAGGTGGGCGGGGGTCCGTGGTGCCAGCACCGCGAGGGCCTCCAGCAACGTGACGACCTCCGGCCCCGCGAGTTGGAACAGCCGCTGACGGCCCTGCGTGCGGAACGTCAGGAGGCGCGCTTCCACCAGCCGCGCCAGATGGCTGCTCGCGGTTTGCGCGGACACGCCCGCGCGCCGTGCCAGCTCCCACGCCGCGAGCGGAGGGCCCTCCAGCAACGCCACCAGCATGGCGGCCCGCGACGGCTCGCCCACCGCCGTCGCGACCGATGCGATGTCCGGATCCGTCAACACACCGGGCTGGCGCCCGAAGGCGTCCCCGCGCGAGCGAAGAGGTGTGGGTAGCGCAACCGGGGGGCCGCGATGAGCCGGTCGCGTGACACAGGGCCCCCGAAGCGGATCCGGTCCCACGGCGCGAACTCGCGCTCCAGGGCGTCCAGTGCCTCCACGTCAGCGCGCAACCGCGCGCACCAGGCCTCTTCTTCCGGAGAGGGAGCGGCGAGGGCCTCTGTCAGTCGGCGGACCAGCCACTCCTTGCAGAAGATGTGCTCCGGAGTGACGACGCGCAGGCACGCGCCGTAATGCCCCTTCAGGTACCCACGCCACTCGGCGTCGAGCCGTTCCTGGGTGAGGGACGTCCCGAAGCGGGCCGCCATGCGCAGCAGGCGCTCATCGAAGTGGGCGCGCACCGAGTCCGGGCTCCCGGCCGCGTCCAGGAGGCCCAACAGGTCGCGCGGGTACATGCCCGTGCCATCGGCGAGCGTGTACGTGGGTTGGGGCAGGTGCCCGGAGTCGATGAGGGCCAGGAGCGCGTCCGGGGCCTCCGGCCGGCCCGCTGCCACCGTGTCGAGCGGGACGAAGTGTTCGGTGATGTAACGCACGTCCGCTGGGGTCAGCGTCCCGGTGCCCGAGGTGTTTGGGTCCATGGGCCCGTGGTAGCACGCGGATGATTCGGTCCGCATCGAAGTGTCACCGCGAGGAGGAGCCCGGGAAGACCCATGGGCTTCTGGAGACATGCCTCCCCTCGCACCGCGGGCGGTGAGAGTCCGGAAAAATCCCGGTCAGAAACCGAAGCGATATGTCCGTCACGTATTTCCGTTGTGTCCTTCGCGGGACCTTGGAGCCCGCGGGATGCCGGGAGCGATGCCCGCGGGGCCGGATGCGGGAGCGTGTCCACGGCACGGAGGGGTGCATGACGGAACTCTCGGTGGATGTGCGCGTGCAGGTGGCGCGGTGGCGGAACCTCCTCGTGGACGCGGCCCGCTGCGGCTCGCTGGCGAGCCCCCTGGCCGCCCTGTCCCATCCCCACTGGGAGCCGATGGAATTGCAGGCCCTCTGGTGGCTGCGCGCGGAGAGCCTGCTGCCCGTGGGCGTGCTGGCCATGCGCCTGGGAGGACTCGCCATGCCGCGCCTGAGCCGGCTGGTGGATCGCCTGGAAGCGGGCGGCCTCGTGCGCCGCGAGCGCTCCGTGCGGAATGACCGGCGGCGCGTGCGCGTGCGCCTCACCGAAGCGGGCCATGCGCTGACGGACGAGCTCAACGCGCAGGTGCAGGAGCGCATGGCGAAGCTGCTGTCCCCGCTCCAGGGCGAGACGCGCAGCGCGCTGATGGACATCCTGGAGCTGTGGGTGCAGGCCCTCACCGTCCAGGCGCGCACCGCCGAGGAAGTGGCCGAGGAGAACGCCGAGCTGGCCAGCGTCCCCGACGAGCTTCTAAGGGCTTCGGCCGCCTGACGAACCCTACAGCCGCACCTCGACGACGCCCGAGCGGCGGCACGCCTCCGCTCCGTCACCCTCCCAATCGATGGCATCCCCGCCGTGCACCTGCAGGGGGAGCGCGCTGGAGGTCACAGGCCCCATCCGCCACCGGCCCGTGGTGTCCGTGTCCCCGCGCACAGGTGGCAACGAGGGATTCCCTCCGCCCGCGATCACCATCGCGCCCGCCACCGGCCGTCCCTCGCGGGTGACCCGCACCTCGCACGAGGCCAGGGCCGCGTCCTCCGGCGACAAGCGCGCCTCCACGTCCGCGAAGTCCTCGCCCGCCCGCGCGGTGCTGCTCGGGCGTGATGCGTAGGGCGACGACGCCACCTGGATCCGGTACGTGCCGGGCTCCAGCAGGGACACCGCGAGATTGTCTCCCTCCGGGCGGAACTCCCGCGTGGGCACGACGCTCCAGTCGCCTCGCGCATCGCGACGCTCCAGCAGGTACACCGGATAGGGCGGCTCCGAGTGCTCTCGCAGCTGCGCCCGTGTGAAGCCATCCATCCGGAGCACCAGCCAGCGATACACCGGCATGCGCCACACGACGTCCACGGTGCCGCGCGACTCCGCGGTCGGCGTGAAGACGAAGTCCCACCACGACGGCCCCTCGGGCCGTCCCGTCTCCTCCGCCACCTCCCGCCGCACCGTGAAGCGGGTCTCCGTCCACGCCGGCACATCCGGAATCGTGAAGCGGCCGTCCGGCGAGAGGGGCCGCTCCTCACCATCCCCCTGCCGGTACACCGCCGTTCCCAGGGGTCGCGTCCCGTCCCCCAGC
>NZ_RAVW01000185.1 GCF_003611585.1 Corallococcus exercitus
GCCCGGGCGGGTCCACGGGGCGCCCGGCGGTGAACATCCACACGTCGCCCACCACCTTGTCCTCCAGGTCCAGCGGGTCGCCGGGCTCCCAGCGGCCGGGGGCGCGGAAGTCGTCGTGCAGGTCGTAGAAGCGGGTGGCGGTGACGCCGGCTCGGCGGACCTTGCGGTTGCTGACGTGCGAAGTGGCCCCGTGCGCGACGATGCGGACGGCCGGGCGGCGGGGACGGCTGGTGCCGTGCTTCGCCTGCGGCGAGGGCTCCTCCGCGACCGACGCTCGCGAGCGCCGGGGCGAGGCGGCGGCGGGCTCGGTACCGCCGGCCGGGCTCTGCCGGTCCGGAGGGCTGCTTTCGGCAGGGCGTTGCCACAGCCGTCGCAGCGCGTTGGTGAGACGCCTGAACATCAAGCGATGTTACCCAAGCGCCCGCTGGAGGGGAGCCCCTACCGTGGGGCTTCCTCGCCCGTTCTCAAGGCAGGCCGGCAGCCGTCCGGGAGCGGCGCATGTGGGGGCATGGCGGAAGGGGCTGTTTCGGCCGTGGTCGGGCCGCGATGGGCCATGCCATGGTCCGCGCCCATGACGCCTCCGAGCCCGAAGTCCGAAGCCCCCGAGACGCCGGAAGCCGTGTTCGCCAGCCTGCTCCAGGGGCTGAAGGAGGCGGGCAGGGCGCCGGCTGGAAGGGTCGCCGCCCCGAAGACGCCCGAAGCGTTGGCGGCGGCGCTCTTCGACGTCGCGGGCAGCACGGGCGCGGCGATGTTCTCCGTCTGGGCGGCGGATGACACGGACAGCGCCGCGGACGAGGACGCAGACGAGGACTCCGAAGGCGAGGATGCGGACGATGCGCGCGGGGCAGCGGGCCGCGATGAAGCCGACGCGGCGACGGCCGGCCGCGTGATCAACGCGGGCATCACGCTGTTCTTCATCGCGAACGACACGCCGGGCACGGTGGGCCTGCTCGGCGCGGAGCGGGTGCCGGTGCGTCAGCCCATGGCCTACGCGCTGTACCCCTCACTGGGGAAGGCGCTGGCTGCGTATGCGAAGCGGGGCGCAAACCCGGTGATGCCCGACCGGGGCACGGTGTCCTTCCCGGCGGGCGCGGCGGATCCGGACATCGAGTTCCGGGTGTCGTTCCGCGAGGATGCGCTGGGCACCTGGACCACGGCGGTGGCCCGGGACCGGGAGATGCGCCAAGCGTACCCGAGCGTCTCCAGCCTCCCACTCTCCACCGACTCCGCGGCGTTCCTCACCGGCCTCTTCAACCGCCTGGACAAGGCGCTGTTCAACGGACAGCCGGTGCTGCTCACGGGCGCCTCCGGCACGGGCCGCAGCACGACCCTGCGGGCGGTGATGGACGCGCTGCCGGACAACGTTCACGCGCTGGCGGCGGTGGAGGAGCCGAAGGGCGGGCCGGGAGGCGCTGTCGGCATCGTGAAGGTGGGCCCGGAGCTGAAGCTGGCGCAGGCGCTGCGTTCGTTCCTGCGGCAGGACCCGGACCTCGTCTTCGCGGACGAGGTGCGCACGCTGGAGGACATGCAGATGCTCTGCAACGCGGCCTTCACGGGCCACGCGGCGGTCAGCGTCCTGGAAGCGAAGACCCCCGAGGAGGGCTACGCTTGGCTGACGGAAGCCATGCCGGGCCTGCCCGTCCCTGCGCTCATCGTGCACCACACGCGCGACGCGGGTGCCCTCGCGATGACGCTCCACGAGACGAAGCCCCAGGAAGAAAGCAACAAACTGCGTGTCGTCCCGTGGACGCCGCCCGGGTGAGGCGGGTTGGGATCGACGCCAAGGTGACGAACAGGCGATCGCGGAGTTCTTCGGCGCGGTCAGAATCGGGCGGTGTTGTAGGGGGGACGACGCGGCGTCATCGCGGGAGGGCCCGCACACCAACGGTCGAGCAGCCACTGGCCTAGCAGAATCACGCAACAGGACCAGGGCACGGCGAATACCGCCAGCGAACCAAAGAACATACGAGACTGCACCAGGTTCAGGGCCAGCGGGATGGGCGCGTATGCCAGGGTGAAGAACACTGGGGTGATCAGCAGCGCCTTGAAGCCGCGCCAGAAGCATTGAACAAGGCCCAGAAAAAGGCCGGTGACGGTGAAACCCAGCGCCATCCCCAAGGGGAACTGCTTGTTGAACATCAGCATGTAGACCCCCAGGAGCGGGAAGAAGTGGGGGATGCCGAAGAGCCAGATGAAGACAGCGGCAGAACTCCAGCGATGCCAGGACGGGGGCGCGGACATGAAGAAACATCATCTTACGGCCTGAAGCCTGACAACCGCGGTCCGCGGACACTGTCTGTGCGGCGCGCCAATGCGATGGTCGCCACGACATGCGCGGTTGCGAGAACACCCGCGGGGAACCGTCACTCCTTGTCCGTCCTCGGGAGCTGATCAGCGCTGCCGAATCGCGGTCAGCTGACGCATCCCCCAGCGCAATGGAACGCTGCCATCCGAGCGTCGCAGCGGCTCCACGGCCTGGAGGAAGGCGGCCTCCAGGGACGCCCGCGCCGCCGGAGACAAACGGTCCGCGTCATACGTCGTGAGCAGCGACTCCCAGACTTCACGGGGCGACCCATCGCCCTGAACGGAGAGGGACCGCACCGTGACGTCCGCGAAGCCCTTGGCGAAGAGTTCCCGCAGCCCATCAACGGAGCGGACCCGCGCGTCGCCCAGCTTCGCGGGAGGAACCGCCTCCGCGCTCAGCACGGGCTTCAAGAGCGCGGCGAACACCTCCAGCGCCTGGCCCGGCACCATGTCTCCACCCACGACGATGGACACCTGGCCGCCCGGCTTCAGCACGCGCAGCAGCTCCGCGAGCACGGTCTCCACGTCATCCATCAGCATGAGCGCCAGGTGGCTCAGCACCACGTCGACACTGGCATCCCCGAACGGAAGCGACTGCGCCCGCCCTTGAATCAGCGTCGCCGCGCCGTTCAACCGCGCCCGTGCCGCATCCAGTTCATGCGCGCTCATGTCGAGCCCGACCAGGGACATCCCGGGCTGCTTCCTTCGAGCAAGCAGCTCCAGAAGGTGCCCATCCCCACACGCCAGGTCGAGCACCGTCAGGGGCCGTGCATCTCCAGGCACCACGGCCTCCAGCAATGCATAGGTCGAAGAAGCCGTCTCGCCCGGCTGCCGCACGGAGCTCGTCGTAAACCCGCGTGAAGCTGCCTCCGCTTGCACGGGCGCGTCCGCGAACCACCGTGAAGTCACCCCCGCGAGGCGCGCATGGAAGTCGAGCAGGTAGGACTCGGAAGGGGAGGGCATGGGCACCTTTCAGCGCCGGGGCTTCTTCTGCCCCGCGTTCGTGGCCTCGGCGGTGAGGGCCAGCACGGAGTACAGGTTCATCGTGTAGACGCTGTTCTCCGGCTCCAGGTCCGAGGCCTTCTGGAAGAAGGCACTGGCGCGTTCGTAGTCGCGCTGGTGGTTCAGGAGGATCATCCCCATGCGGTTGTAGAGCGGCGCGGGCTTCGGCAGCAGCCCGATGCTGCGCTCCAGCAGGTCCAGCGCCTCCGCCAGCTTCCCCGCCTGCTCCAGCCGCACGACGCGCTGGAGCACCTCTTCCTGTGCGTCCTCTTTCCGGGGCGCTGAAGGCGGGGGCACGGCGGGAGGCTTCGCCGTCAACGCCGCCCCCAACGTCACGGCCGGCATCGGCGGTGGACGTGCTCCCGCCGGAGCCGACGCCTTCGGCTCACCGCGCCCGAACACAGGCGTACCATCCCCCGAAAACGACGTCTCCCCGGAGGCCGATGCCTTCGGCTTCTGTCCGAACACGGGCGTGCCATCCCCGGAGAACGACGCATCCACCGACGCCAGCGTGCCCACCAGCTTCGTCACGCCGCGCTCCGACAGCGACTCGAACACCGCGCGCAGCTCCAGCTCCGTCAGCTGGGTGATCATCGCCATGTCCGACAGCGCCGTGCGCCCGTCCACGAACGACAGCACGTACGCCTCGAACGGGCTCAGCGGCTGGTTCACCAGGTCCAGCCCCGCGACGATGACCGGGCGCACCGGAGGCCCCTTCTTCGCCGTGGCCTGCGCCTGGAACGACACCACCCGCGTCGCCTCCTGCTGGGGCGGACGGGGCACGCCGCGCGCTCCCGTCTGCTCGGGCTTCGTGAGCAGCGCGCGCACCAGCGACACGTTGTCCCGGGGCGGCAGGTCCTCCACGCTCCGCACGAGCAGCAGCTCACAGCGCGCGCACTGGAAGTCTCCCGGCTTGCAGGACGCACCACAGTGCGGACACACCAGGTCCTCCGGCGGATGCTCGAAGGCGTTCGCGTCCGCGTAGTAGTGCTTGCGGATGGCCGCGCGGATGGACCTTCGCACCGCCACGAACGGCAGCACCTGCGCCACGCCCACCGTCTTCGCGATCTCCTCCAGCGCCCGCTGCCGCTGCGGCTCGGAGATGGCCACGTACAGCACGTCCTGCGCCAGCCGCAGCGGCATGAAGTCGAAGCCCTCCGCCAGCCGCACCGGAACGCGCTCCAGCAGGCCCGCGTCCACCTTCGCCTGCGCCAGCTTCTCCGTGGACACGAAGCGCGTCTTCAGCTCCTGCGCCAGCAGCCGCAGCACCGGCGTCTCGTCCACGCCCAGCCGCACCAGGCACTCGCCCAGCTTCAGCCCCGTCTCCTGCTGCCGCGCGAGCGCCCGGGACAACAGCTCCGGCGTCAGCACTCCATCCAGGACCAACTGCTCCCCGAGCTTGCGCGTCATGCCCCCGATTCAAGGACGCCCGAGCCCACCCCGTCCACCGGCATCCACGCCACCTACACCGCTTTCCCCATTCTCTGTTGTGAACGTGTATGGATGACACTAAGATGGTGTCGAAGTTACACAAACATGACGCAGCAGGTGAGGGGGATGCGCGGATGTTCTTCGGGTACATGAAGTCAACGCCGACCACGTACGTGATGCAGTACCGGGACGGCGAGGTGGTCCGTGAAGGCGCGGGCCTGTCGTTCCTCTACTGGAAGCCGGCGACGACGCTGGTGGCGGTGCCGCTGTCGAGCGCGGACGTGCCGTTCGCCTTCAACGAGGTCACCCGGGACTTCCAGCCGGTGACGGTGCAGGGGCAGCTGACGTACCGGGTGGACGACCCGCGCAAGCTCGCGGGGCTCCTGGATTACTCCATCACGCCGTCGGGGCGTCACCGCTCGGATGACCCGGAGAAGCTGGCGGACCGGCTGGTGCAGGCCGCGCAGGTGCGCGCCCGCGCGGTGGTGCAGTCCCTGAGCCTGCGCGAGGTGCTGGTGCGGTCGGACATGCTGGAGGCCCGCGTGCTGGCGGCGCTGGCGGAGGCCGAGTCCGTGAAGGCGCTGGGCGTGCACGTGATGGCCTTCTCCGTGCTCTCCATCGCCCCCACACCGGAGATGGCGCGCGCCCTGGAGGCCGCCGCGCGCGAGGGGCTCCAGCGGGAAGCGGACGAGGCCATCTATGCCCGCCGCAACGCGGCCGTGGAGCAGGAGCGGCGCATCAAGGAGAGCGAGCTGGCCACGGAGCTGGTGGTGGAGGAGCGCCAGCGCCAGATTCGCGAGGCGAAGATGGCCGCGGACATCTCCGTGGAGGAGCAGCGCGCCGCCCTCATGGAGCGCTGGGTCCAGAACGAGCGCCAGTCCGCGGACGCGCGCGCGTACACCCTGGAGAAGACGCTGGAGCCGGTGCGCAACATGGACTGGAAGACGCTGCTGGCCACGTCCGCCAACGGCGGCGACCCGGCGCTGAACATCGCCCTGGCCTTCCGCGAGATGGGCGAGAACGCGGAGCGCATCGGCGAGCTCAACGTGTCGCCGGACCTGCTGCGCTCGCTGCTGCCCGCGGACTCGAAGCAGACCCGGCCGCACAAGCCCGGCCGCGCGGACGTCCAACCCTTCGACCCCCGCGACCGCTGAAGGCCCGCCATGAATGCCCCGTTCGAGAAGGTGGTGCTCGTCACGCGCAAGACGCGGCTGGCGGACCTGGTGGTGCGCTTCAATACGAAGAAGCAGGCGAAGTTCTACGTGGAGCGCGCCGGCCAGGACTTCAACGGGTTCGAGGCGGAGGACGACACCTACCGCCGCGCGGTGGACGGCCTGCGCTCGCGGCTGGACGTGGGGCTGCCGGTGCAGCAGGTGGACCGCTCGCTCGTGCCCACCTTCCTCTTCACCGGCAAGGAGGTTGTCGTGGCGGTGGGGCAGGACGGCCTCGTCGCCAACGTGGCCAAGTACGTGGGCAGCCAGCCGCTCGTGGGCGTGAACCCGGACCCCGCGCGCTTCGACGGTGTGCTCCTGCCCTTCCTCCCGCGCGACGCCCGGAGCGCGGTGCTGAAGACGCTGGAGGGCCGCGCCAACGTGCGCCAGGTGCAACTGGCGGAGGCGCGGCTCCAGGACGGCCAGCGGCTGCTCGCCTTCAACGACCTGTTCATCGGCGCGCGCACGCACGTGTCCGCCCGCTACGAGGTCCGCTACGGCGGCCGCGAGGAGTCGCAGTCCTCCAGCGGCGTGCTCGTGTCCACCGGCGCGGGCTCCAGCGGGTGGCTGTCGTCCGTGTTCGCGCTCGCGCGGGGCCTTACCCAATGCACGGGCGGCACGCCGGGGAAGCCCTGGAAGCTCGGCTGGGAGGACGCGCGGCTCGCCTTCGTCGTGCGCGAGCCCTTCGTCAGCCGCCACTCGGGCGCGGACATCGTCGGCGGCTTCGTCACCGCTCAGGAGGAGCTGGTGCTGGAGTCCCGCATGCCCCAGGGCGGCGTCATCTTCAGCGACGGCATGGAGGAGGACTTCCTCACCTTCGGCGCTGGCGCCACCGCGCGCATCCGGCCGGCCGAGCAGAGGGCACGCCTGGTCGTCCACTGAGACACCGCACCCGATGCGACAGGTCCCAGGAATCCGGGACGCCCCGAGTACCCTCGGACCTCGCGCGGCCTCCCGGGATTTCCGGGTGATACGGCCGCTTCCGCACGATGGCCCGCCCGCCTTCCTACCCACCGAGCGGGGAGCGCGGACTCGCACCGGAGGGCACGCATCGCGCGGGGGCGCCGTGCATCTCTACAGCGTGGGGAGACCGCGCCCGGCTCCCCGTCCGGCAGACGACACCGTGTCCCTTCCCCGGACCTGAAATTCCAGGCATGGTGGGCGCAGTCGCCTTACCTTCGAAGCGTAGTCGTTGGGGAAGCAGTCCCAGGTGCAGGCGGAAAACTTCGCAGGAGTTGCGTCCGGTCGTTGATGGGCGTAGGACGCAAAACTCCCGGGAAGTTGCTCAGGGGTGATCAATGGTCGGCCTCGTCATCGCATCGCACGGTCGTCTCGCGGATGAGCTTGTCTCCACCGCTGAACAGATCGTGGGCAAGCTGCCCGCCGTGGCCACCTGCAACATCGAGCCGGGGGCTCCCGTCGAGGACCTCCGCGCCAAGATGAAGCTCGCGGTCAAGGCCGTGGACGAAGGGGACGGCGTCATCATCATGGCCGACCTCTTCGGAGGTACCCCCTGCAAGGAATCGCTGATGATGTGTCAGCGGATGAATCTGGAAGTGCTGGCCGGCGTCAATCTGCCCATGCTGCTGAAGGCCAACTCGCTCCGTTCGGAGCAGATGGCCCTGTCGGACATGGCCAACCAGCTGGCGTCGTACGGCCAGCGCAACATCACCTGTGCATCCGCCCTGCTTCGCGAGGCCCAGCAGCAGCCGCGAACTTGACGGACCCGTACGGGTCGGCGATTCGAGACTGCCGTGATCACCCTGGTCCGCGTCGACAACCGCCTCATCCATGGTCAGGTCGTCGAAGCCTGGCTCCCCCACCTCAAGGTGTCCCGTGTGGTGGTGGCGGACGATGAGGCGGCCTCCAGTCCCCTTATCCGTGCCGCCATGGCGCTCGCCGTGCAGAGCGCCATCGAGGTGCAGATCCTTCCCCTCGCCCAGGTGGACTTCACCGCCCTGTCCAAGGACGGCGTGCGCACCCTGGTGCTCTTGAGGGACGTGGCCTCCGTGCCGTTCGCCTTCCAGCACGGGCTGGTGATGGACCAGCTCAACCTGGGCAACGTGCACTTCGGCACCGGCCGGCGGCAGGTGTCGCCGTCCGTCTTCCTGGCGGAGGGCGAGCTGCAGGCCCTCCAGCAGCTGTCCGCGCAGGGCGTGCGCGTGGAAGCGCGCGCCGTGCCCGCGGAGAAGTCCGTGGACCTGCCGGACCTGACCGAGCGCTGGTCGAAGGCCGGGTGAGCCGGTGAACGTCGGCTGGACCCAGGTGGCGCTCGCGTGTCTCTGGGGGGGCCTGGTGGCCGTGGAGCGCAAGGCGTTCCTGCAGGCCATGCTGTCCCGGCCCCTGGTGGCCGCCACGTTCATGGGCGCCCTCTTGGGTGACGTGGGCGGGGGCCTGTCCGTCGGCATGCTGCTGGAGCTGTTCTACCTGGGCACCGCCAACCTGGGCGCCTCCCTGCCGGAGAACGACACCGTCGCGGCCACCGGCACCGCCGCCGCCGCCGCCACCCTCACCGCCGCCACCGGCGCGGGCTCCACGCCGGCCATCTGGTCGCTGGCCGTGCTGCTGTTCATCGGCCTGGGGCGGGTGGGGCGCCGGTTGGACCGGCTGCTGGAGGGCTACTCCGCCCGGCTCGCGCGCGTGGCGCTGGCGTCCGCGGAGGCGGGCAACCTCACGCGCGCCATGCGGCAGAACCTGTGGGGCATGTGGCCGCACTTCGCGTGCTACGGCGCCATCACCGGCGCGTGCGCGCTGGCCGGCTACTTCCTGGAGCCGGTGATGGTGGCGCTGCCGCACCCGCTGGTGCGGGGGCTCGCCTGGGCGTACCCGGCCATGGCGTCCGTGGCGGCGGCCATCGCCGCGCAGTCCAGCCACGCGAAGCGCGCGCCCCTGTACGCGGGGCTCGCCGCGGCGGCCGTCACCGCGGCGGTGGTGCTGGTGCGGCTGCAGGAGCAGCGGCCATGAGCGTGCAGCCGACGCCCGCTCCCGCCTTCACGCCGCCCGCGCGGCTGTCGCGGGGCACGGTGCTGCGCGTCTTCCTGCGCTCGCTCTTCCTCCAGGCGTCGTGGAACCCCAAGGGCATGCAGAACCTGGGGCTCGCGTACGCCGTGTACCCCGCGCTGGAGCGGCTGTACCCGCCGGGCCCGCAGCGCGAGGCGGCGGTGCGCCGTCACCTGGTCTTCTTCAACACGCACCCGTACGTGGCCGCTGCCATCGTGGGCGGCGTGGTGAACCACGAGCAGAAGATTGCCCGGGGAGAGGAGACGCCGGACCGGGTGGTGGGCTTCAAGGCGGCGCTGATGGGGCCGCTCGCGGCGCTGGGGGACGGGTTCTTCTGGCTGTCGCTCAAGCCCGCGGTGGGCGGCCTGTGCGCGGCGATGGTGCCCCTGCTGGGCGTCTGGGCGGTGGTGCTCTTCCTGGTGCTCTACAACCTGGTGCACCTGCTGTTGCGCATCCGGCTGTACTGGCTGGGCCTGAGCCTGGGAGACCGGCTGGTGGAGGCCGTGGCGCGGGTGAACCTTCCCGCCAAGGGCGCGCGGTTGAGGGGCGTGGCGGCGGCGAGCGCGGGCGGGCTGGCCGCGTGGCTGGCGGTGAGCTTCGGGACGACGGCGGGCGGCACCTGGGCGCCGTTCCTGGCGGTGGGGTGCCTGGCGGTGGGCGTGTTGGCGTACGTGCTCGTCAACCGGCGCGTCCCCACCTACGTGGTCCTCTACGTCGCGGCGGGATTGGCCTGCGCGGCGGGCGCCTTTCTGTGAGTACGAACACCTTCGAGAGGTAGGAGTCGCACGATGGCCAGTGAAGCCGAGGGAACCTTCGAGATCATCAACGCGCTGGGGCTGCACGCCCGGGCCGCGGCGCAGATGGTCAAGGTGGCCAACCGCTTCAAGAGCGAGGTCTCCATCCAGGCCTCCGGGCAGCGCGCCAACGCCAAGTCCATCATGGGCGTGCTGATGCTCGCGGCGGCCCAGGGCACGAAGGTGAAGCTCACCTGCAAGGGTGAGGACGCCGAGGCCTGCCTGTCCGAATTGAAAAAGCTCATCGAGGACCGGTTTGGCGAAGCGCAGTGAGCGTCGAAAGGGGAGGTAGACTCCCCTAAGAGGTCAGGAAAACCGTGAGCAGCCAGGCCACCCCTACACTCAGGCTGACGGGCATCGGCGCCTCCCCGGGCGTGGCGGTGGGCCACGCCTTCATCCTGGACCGGAAGCGCATCCGCACGCCCAAGCTGCGCCTGGCGGACGCGGAGGTGGAACCCGAGCGGATGCGGATGAAGACCGCCATCGACCTGTCCGACCGCCAGCTCGCGGAGCTGAAGGACCAGATCACCCGCACGGAGGGCAGCGACCACGCCCTCATCCTGGAGGCGCACCGGCTGATGCTCCACGACCCCATGCTCGTGGACGAGGTGAACCGCCTCATCGTGGAGGACCGCATCAACGCGGAGTGGGCGGTGCGCCGCACGGCCCGGAAGATCAAGCACCTCTTCGACAACATCCCGGACGAGTACTTCCGCGAGCGCCGCTCGGACGTGGACTACGTCGCGGACCGCATCATCCGCAACCTGATGGGCCAGGTGGTGGACGAGGACGTGGAGGTGCCGGCGGAGGCCATTGTCGTCGCGCATGACCTGCCGCCCGCGGACGCCGCGATGATGGCTCGCAGCGGCCGCGTGGCGGGCTTCGTCACCGACCTGGGCGGACAGACCAGCCACACCGCCATCGTCGCCCGCGCGCGGGAGACGCCCGCGGTGGTGGGCGCGGGGCGCGCGAGCGAGCAGATTTCGCCGGGCGACCTGGTGGCCATGGACGGCACGCGCGGCGTGGTGCTGGTGAACCCCACGGAGGACCAGCTGGCGCTCTTCCGGGAGGAGCAGCGCCGCTACCTGGAGAGCGAGCAGCTGGCGCTGGCCACGAAGGACCAGCCCGCGGTGAGCACGGACGGCTTCCGCATCCGGCTCAACGGCAACATGGAGTTCCTGGAGGAGATCCCCTCGCTGCTGGCGCACGGCGCGGAGGGCATCGGCCTGTACCGCACGGAGTTCATGTTCCTGGACCGCAAGACGGCGCCCACGGAGGAGGAGCACTACCGCGCCTACAAGCAGGTGCTGGAGGCCATGGGCGGCCGGCCCGTCACCATCCGCACGCTGGACCTGGGCGGCGACAAGGTACCGGGCAAGACGAAGCACGAGAAGGAACCCAACCCGGCCATGGGCCTGCGGGCCATCCGCTACTGCCTGTCCAACCGGGAGCTGTTCCGCGTCCAGCTGCGCGCGCTCCTGCGCGCGAGCGTGCACGGCAACCTGCGCCTGATGTTCCCGCTCATCTGCGGCGTCAGTGAGCTGCGCGAGGCGCGCAGTGAGCTGGAGGCGTGCCGCACGGCGCTGGGACGCGCGGGGGTGCCGGTGGGCAAGCGCTTCCCGGTGGGCATCATGGTGGAGACGCCCAGCGCGGCGACCATCGCGGACCGGCTGGCGCAGGAGGCGGACTTCTTCTCCATCGGGACGAACGACCTCATCCAGTACTCGCTCGCCATCGACCGCCAGAACCGGGAGGTCGCGTACCTCTACCGGCCGCTGCACCTGTCGGTGCTGCGCATGCTCCAGGGCATCGTGGACGCGGCGAAGAGCGCCAACATCCCCGTCTCCATGTGCGGCGAGATGGCGGGCGATCCGCTCTTCACCCTGGTGCTGCTGGCGCTGGGCTTCGACGAGCTGTCCATGACGTCCGGGCAGATTCCGGTGGTGAAGCGCCTGATGCGCCGGGTGAGCCGGAGTGAAGCGGTGGAGATGCTCCAGGGCGCGATGGAGCTGACCACCGCGGAGGAGATCGAGCGCTTCGTGCGCACGGAGATGGACCGGCGCTTCAGCGGCCAGGAGGGCTCGCTGCTGTCGCCGGCGCACGACCCGGAACCGGAGCCCGTGTAGGCCCTGCTCCCCCCGGCTGAATGCGGCGGGAGGGGGTCGCCGTTTCCAGGCTGAGTGCACACTTTGGCCGGACACGGATGCAGGAGGCAGCAGCGTGTTCAAGCCAACGGACATTCAGCGGGGCATGACGGTGCGGGACCGGGACGGCGAAGCGCTCGGCGGCATCGTCGCGGTAGACCCGCGCGGCTTCACCATCGGCAAGGGGCGCATCTTCGAACGGGAGTACCCCGTGCGCTTCTCCGACGTCGCGGACCTGGACGGGGATGACGTCTACCTGCGCCGGGACCTGGCCAGCCTCCCGGGCGCCATGCTGGCCGAGGGCGCGCTGGACCTGGACGACGACAAATGCCACCCGGACGCGGCGCACCGGCCGGTGGCCTACACGCACGACCTGACGGGCGCGCTGGTGCCCCTGGAGTAGAGGCCTGGGGGCCCACCCGCGGGCGTCCGCACGCCCGCCGCGCTTCAATCGGGACGGGACTCCTCCTCACCTGAGGGGGGCCCGTCCTCGTCGTTTCCGCCGCCGGAGCGCTGGCTGCGGTGTCCGCCGTGGCGTTCCTCGTCGGGCGTCAGCAGGCGGGAGACGGGGCGCAGCACCACCAGGGACAGCAGGGCCAGGGCCACGGTAGCGCTGGCGGCCAGGTAGAGGCCCAGCCCGCAGGCCAGGCCCGCCGCCGCCGTCACCCAGAGGTTGGCCGCGGTGGTGAGCCCCTTCACGGAGCCCCCGTGGCGCAGGATGACGCCCGCGCCCAGGAAGCCGATGCCCACGACAATCTGGCTGGCGATGCGGCTGATGTCCGTCTGCGTGCCGCTGGGGTTCGCGCCCGCCCGGAGCAACTCCTCCGTGTACACGCTGGAGAGCGTGAAGCAGCACGCCCCCAGCGCCACCAGCGTGTGCGTGCGCAGCCCCGCGGCCTGGTTGCGCGCCTCGCGCTCCACGCCCAGCACGCCGCCCAGGAACGTGGCCAGCACCAGGCGCCCGATGATGACTTGAGGATCCACTTGGGGCGCGACGCTACTCGCCCAGGTCGATCTTCTCGTCCTTGTCCGCCTCGTTCAGTTCGGGATTGGGCAGCGTGTCCAGCGTGGCCACCAGCAGCTTGTACGAAGGCACCACGTAGGGCTCCACGTCCGGGCCCAGCTCCTTCACGTACTGCTCCTTGCGCTCCACGTACTTCTTGTCCTCGGAGTCCCAGCTGCCGCCCGCCTCCGCGGCCCACACTTCCTGGCCGTCCCGGCAGCGCAACAGCTGCGCCTTCAGCGCCACCTCCGCGCCGTCACCCACGCGCTTCACCGTCGGGTCCAGCCAGAGCACGCCCTCGATGCCCTCCACGCACTGGTCCTTGAAGGTCGGGTCCGTGGGGCGCTCGGGCAGGGACGTGTTGGCCTTCACCAGGTAGTCCCGGTTCTGGTTCAGCCACTGCCGGGCGATGAGGCTCCACAGGTCGCCGATGTACTGCTGTCCCTGGGGGAACGGCTGCGTCACCACCGCCAGCCGCTTCACCTGCTGCCGGTCCACCGTCGCGTAGTCGTCGCGCAGCCGCTGGCTCTTCACCGTGCTCGCGCAGCCCGTGAGCACCATCAGGCCCAGCACCGCGCCCACCCGCTTGAACGTCCCCATGGCTTGAAGCTCCCGAAGAAAAAGAGCGGCCCCGCGCTTCCCTTGGGGGAAGGCGGGGCCGTGAGGTCCGGCGCGGATACTAAGCGCTTCTTTCGCGTTGTCAGGCGGCGCGTGTGGAGGACGAATCACCGCCCGGGGCGGAACCGCCCTCTTGCGAACGTCCCGCGTCCTTCTGCCGCTTGTCGTGCATGAGCTGCATCACCGCCGCCAGCACCGTGAAGGACACCAGCAGCGTGGTGATGAGGCCGATGCAGGCCACGAGGCCCATGGAGCGCAGGCCGTTGTGGCTGGCCACCAGCAGCGCCGCGAAGCCCGCCACCGCCGTCAGCGTGGAGGACGCCACTGCCGCGCCCACGCTGCGCAGCGCCACCAGCGGGGACGTGCCCTCCAGGAAGCGGTGCAGGAGGTAGAGGCCGTGGCTCACGCCGAAGCCCAGGAGGATGGGCAGGATGATGATGTTCATGAAGTTCAGGCGCAGGTCGAACAGCGCCATGAAGCCCATCATCATCGCCAGGCCCACCGTCAGCGGAATCACGGACGCCAGCGCCAGCTTCGCGTTGCGGAAGTCCGCGAAGTGCATCACCAGGATCCACAGCGCGGTGAGGATGACCGTGAGCTTCGCGTCCTTGAGCACCATGCGCGCCAGCGACGCGTACAGCTGCGTGGCGCCCGCGGCGCGGAACTCCTTCTCCACCGGCGCGCCCGTGGGCCCGCCCGGCGTGAACTTGCCCGGCGTCACCATGCCCTTGATGGAGCTGGTCTGGTCCGCGAACTGGAGCATCTGCTTGCCGTCCCACAGGTCCACACTCGGGTAGATGAACGTGAGGTAGCCGTGGTTCTCCGGGCTGGTGGTGGGCAGGTGGCGGAACTGCGAGGCGTAGATTTCCGGCACGTGGTGCACGTCGAAGGGCCGGGCCTCCAGCATCTTGAAGAACAGGGCCGCCTTCTCCTGCGTCTCCGGCGGCAGCGCCTTCACGTCGATGTCCTTCAGCTCCTCCTGCCACTCCTCCAGAATCTTGGCGTTCGCCTGGGCAATGCCCTCCGGCGGCACGAAGGTGAAGAGGCTCATCACCTGGGAGATGGCGGGGCGCTTCTTCGGGTCGGTCGTCAGCTCCTTGTAGAGGGCCTCCGTCTCCGCCAGGTCCTTGGTGTAGACGGCGAGCGGGTCGCTGGCGATCTTGAAGCGCGCGTTGATTTCATCCTGCAGCACCACGGACGGCTGGTTCGCCGGCATCAGCGCGCGGGTGTTGTAGTTGAAGCGCACGCCGTACGGCAGCCGCGCGAAGAAGCCCGCGTCCGCCGGGGGCTCGCCGCTCTTCCACGGGATGGCCGCGCCGCACACCACCGCGACGATGACGCAGCCCACCGCCAGCACCAGGCCGGGACGCGGGATGCGCAGCTCCTTGCCGGACGCGCTGGTCGCGGGCGGCGGCTTCATCACGCCGATGAGCTTCTGCGGCAGCTCCGGGTTCTTGCGGCCGGCCAGCGCCAGCAGCGCGGGGCACCAGGAGAACAGCGTGAAGCCCAGCATCAGCGTGCCGGTGCCGGCCAGGAAGCCGAACTGGGAGAAGCCTTTGAACTCGCTCACCATCAGCACGTAGAACGAACCGGCCACCACCACCGCGGACACCAGCGCCGGGCGGCCCGCGTTGATGACCGCGTCGCGGATGGCCACGTCGTAGCGCTTGCCCGCGCCCAGCTCCAGGCGCGTGCGGAAGATGAAGTGGATGCCGTAGTCGATGCCGAACCCCATCAGGATGCCGCCCAGGATGGAGGTGATCATGTTGAGCTCACCCAGCGTCGCGTAGGTGAAGCCCAGCGTGTACAGCGTGCCCGCCACCGTGCCGCTCACCACGATGAGCGTGGGCGCCCACTTGCGGAAGAACGCGATGGTGATGGCGAAGATGGCGACGAGCGCGATGATGGTGACCGGCTGGAGCGAGTCCTCGATGGCGTACGAGTCGTCCACCGCCGTCTTGTAGGAGCCCGTGAAGCCGTAGGCGACCGTCTTCTTGTCGCCCATCTTGTAGTAGTCCTCCACCAGCTGCACGCCCGCGGCGTTGCTCTTGGAGTACTCGGCCAGGTCCCCGCGCAGCTTGTCCACGTACTGCTTCGTCTGGCCAATCTGGTTGGTGTCCCACATCGGCTTGATGAGGAGCAGCAGCAGCTTGCGGTCCTGGGAGATGTAGTAGTCGTCCGCGATGCTCTTGTTGCCAACGCTGGAGTACTTGTCGACCAGGTCCTGCAGGTCCAGCTTCACCGGCTCCGTCTTCTTGATTTCAATGTAGAAGGGGTTCGCGCGGCGGATCTGATCCTTGAGGAACGCCATGATGCGGCGCTTGCCCTCGGCCAGGTCCTCCGTCTTCACGAACAGCACCATGTTGTTCTGAACGAACTCGACGGGGATCTTGTAGGTCAGGGAGCGCGCGTGCTCCTTGTCCTTGCCCACCATCACGGCCAGGTCGTCCGCCACCTTCTTGAGCGTGGCCTCGTCATCGCCGCGCAGCGCGACCATGAAGAAGCCGCTGCCGCCCACCATGTCGATGACCCGCTTGACGTCCTTCACCTCCTGCAGGTCCTGGGAGATGAGGTCCAGCTGGTTGGAGTTGATGGTCAGCTTCGACGTGCCCCACACCGCCACGCCGAGCAGCAGCAGGAGCACGGTCATGACGGTGCCGGGGCGCCGGACCAGCATCTCCGCGTAGGCGAGGGCGAGACGGGGCGGGGGATGGGACGAGGGATTGCCGCTCATGGGCGCGGGACCCTATCGCCGAACGTCCCCGCCCGGAAGCAAAGCCAGGGATGCCTGAACGCCCTACCTCCGCGCGAGACAGGGCTTCCCACCCCCCGGGAATAACGCCTGCCGCGTCAGCTCCCCGGAGGCCCGGCCAGGGGGGCGACCTGTGCCTCCGTCTCCAGGGGCACGGGCTCGTCCCGGGGCGGGACGAGGAAGGGGATGGGATTGCGCAGGAAGCGCAGGGCCACGGCCCCCAAGAAGCGCAGGCCCTCGAGCACCGGGACGTCGCGGGCGCGCAGGGCCACGCCCAGGGCCAGCGCGAAGGACACGCCGAAGTTGACGACACCGACCACCAGCACGCCCGCCACGGCCGCCAGGAAGCCCGGCTCCATCACGGCGGAGGGGCCCAGCGCGCACCCGGCGAAGGCCAGCGCGCCGAAGGAGAAGGTGACGTGGCGCACGTCCAGCGGGAGGCCGAAGAAGCCGCCCACTCCCGGCATCACCGCCAGCAGCACGCCCAGGGTGACGCCGCCGCCCACGCCCGCCGCGTGGTGCATCAGCGCGTCCGCCACCTTGCGCGCGCCGGTCACGCCCATGAGCGCGCGCAGCACGCGGTGGTGGGCGAGCGCCTCCGGCAGGCGGCGGTAGACGATGAAGTTCTCGAACCAGCCGGCGGCCACGCTGGAGGCCCAGAGCAGCACGCCGGTCAGGGCGGCGTAGAGGAGCGTCGCGCTCTTCCAGGGGTGGAGCGTCTCCACCACGTGCTGCGCCTGCTGCGCGGTCAGGTACGCGTGGCCCTTGAGGAACTGGAAGCCCAGTCCCAGCGCCACCGCGACGGGCAGGACGCAGCCCAGGTTGCCCAGGATGGCCGCCAGCTGCGAGCGGGTGACGCGCGGCACCAGCGCCGCCAGGCGCTCCATGCGCCGGGTGCCGCCGTCCAGGCCCGCGTCCTCGCCCACCGCGGCCGCCAGCGTGGAGGCCGTCATGGAGGGCTGCTTGGTGGCCAGCGTGAGGCCCAGCATCTGCATCACCACGAAGCCGCCCGCGTAGTTGAGCGCGACGAAGAGGCCCGCGAAGAAGGGGGCCAGCGGCAACGCGGTGAGGAAGAACTTCAGCGCCACGGCGAACGCGGTGACGAAGCCGCCGCCCGCCGCCGAGTGCACCATGTGGTGGAACTCGCCCTGCGTGGACGTGATGTAGTGCTCGCCCGTGTTGCCGGTGCGCTCGATGATTTTACGGGCCATCAACCGCGCGTTGCGCTTGACCAGCGCGCGCACGGAGCGGTCCGCGTGCGCGTGCTCCAGCAGGTCCGACAGCAGCGCCAGCGCCTCGCGCCACCGGGGCTCGCCGCGGGGCGCGGCCAGCACCCGGGCGATGGCCTCCATCCGGTCCAGGCCGTGCCGGATGCGCTCCAGCCGGTACACCAGGTCCACGCTGACGCCGGACTCCTCCAGGTGACGCGTGACGGTGCGCACCACGCCCCGGCAGTCCTCCACCACGCGGGCCAGGTCCGCCAGCGCCTCCTGGGCCCCGTCGCGCGCCAGCACCGCGTCACACACCAGCCGCAGCCGCAGGAAGGGGGACGCGCGGAAGGACAGGTCCGGGGTGCGGT
>NZ_RAVW01000186.1 GCF_003611585.1 Corallococcus exercitus
CAGGCCCGCCCGGGAACGGCTACATGGGGCCTACCGTGAACCTGCTCCTGCTCTTCGACGAGGACTTCCAGCCGGACGGCACCGCCCGGCTCACCGGCCGCCGCGCCCAGCACGCCCGCGAGGTCCTCAAGGCCGAACCCGGCGAGTCCCTGCGCGTGGGCCGCCTGGACGGCCCCACCGGCACGGGCGAGGTGCTGGAGAACGCCCCCGGCCTGCTCCACCTGCGCGTCACCCTCACGGATGCGCCCCCGCCCAGGGCCGGCGTGGACCTGCTGCTGGCCATCCCCCGCCCCAAGGCGCTCAAGAAGGTGCTGCCCGCCGTGGCATCCCTGGGCGTGGACCGCGTGGTGCTGGTGAACGCGGCCCGCGTGGAGAAGAGCTACTTCGACTCCAAGGTGCTCAACGAGGCCTTCGTCCGCGAGCTGCTCCATCAGGGCCTGGAGCAGGCCCGCGACACGCGCGCTCCGGAGGTGCTGATCCGCGAGCGCTTCCGCCCCTTCGTCGAGGACGAGCTGGACACCGTCTTCGGTACGGACGCCCTGCGCCTGCTCCCCCACCCTCCGGCCAGCCAGCCCCTCCAGGCCCGGGGTGTCGCGAGCGCCCGGCGTGTGGTGCTCGCCATCGGTCCGGATGGCGGCTGGGTGCCCTTCGAGGCGCAGCTGCTGGAAGCGCACGGCTTCCAGCCCTTCTCCCTGGGCCCCCGCATCCTGCGCGTGGAGACGGCGGTGCCGGTGCTGCTGGGTCAGGTGACGCTGCTCAAGGCACCGGCGCCGTAGCCGCCGCGGGCGCCGTCACCGGCGCGGGAGGAGGCTGGCTCTTCTGCCACTCCTCCAGGGAGATGGGCTTGACGATCTTGAGCACGGACACGTCCACCTTCTCCGGGCGCGGCTCGGTGCGCGTGTCCTCGGTGACGGTGAAGTTCAGGCGGTTGATCTCATGCCCGTCCTCCGTCTCCAGCACGACGCGCCAGTCGCCCGGCTTGGGCGTGGTGCCCGGCCTCGCGTAGTAGCGGTAGCCGCCCTCCGAGCCGTTGCTGCTCACGTTGGCCATGAACCCCTTGCCCAGCGCCGTCCAGCCCTTCTCCGGGTGGTCGAAGAACCAGCGCACGCGCACCTGGTACTTCTCGAAGCCCTTGGGGGCGAAGATGCGGAAGAAGTACATGGGCTCCTCGCCGGCCCGCACCGTGAAGTCCTGGTCGCCATGGTGGAACGCCGTCCAGACCTTCCACCACGGGTGATCCTCCGACGTCAGGCGGTACACGCCCGCGGAGACGCGCTCCACCGAGTGGTAGATGCCGCTGTACTGCACCGCCAGGGGCACCGGCGGAATCACGCCCAGGAAGTAGCACCCGAGCAGCAGCGCCTGCGCGCCGAAGCCGGGCACCGCCACCGTGCGCAGCAGCGCCTTCTCGTCCGGGCGCCACCGCTTGAGCACGCGCAGGAGCCCGTAGACGCTCCCACACCCCAGCGCCACGGAGAGCGTGAAGATCCACCACCCCACCCGCCCCAGCAGCACCGGCAGCAGCGACGCGAAGTACAGCGTCACGCACAGGCTGAAGAGGGCCACGCGGATGACGGGCCCCAGCTGCCGGAAGCGCGGCAGCTCGTTCGCCACCAGCAGCCCGAACATGCCCCCCAGGAACAGGAGCGGCGTGAAGCCCGACGAGCTCTTGAAGAGGAACAGCGTGAACGCGCTCAACAGGCTGCCCAGGAAGAAGTGCAGCGCGTCCTCGCGGAAGCGCCACACCTTCATCAGCAGCTTCGGCGGCTCCACGCCTTCGGGGTAGCGCTGCTCCAGCACCAGCAGGCCCGCGAGGATGGCCAGGTAGGCGAAGTTCTGCACCTCCGTGAGCGCATCGTCGATGGGGCTCAGCGTGAGGACGTCGTAGAGGAAGCCCGCGAAGAAGAAGAGGGCCATCTCCTGCTTCTCGTACTTCGCGCGGAAGGCCTGCACGCGGTCCACCAGCGTGGGCAGCTTCTCCGTGCTGACGAGGTCGTCCGGATCCGCGACGGCGGCGCCGGGCGTGGCGACCGCGACGTTCGCCCCGGGCGGCAGGGGGCCTGTCCCCACCGGACTGCCGGGCACTTCGGTGGACGCGTCCTGCGGCTTCGAATCAGGCGGTGTGACGGTGAGCACGGCGGCGAGACCCCTCTTGGCGACCGCCGCCCAGTCTACGCGGGGGACGGGGCCCGGGTCTTCCCCCCGGCCCCGCTCCCTCTTGAAGCGCCTACTTGCCGCCGGCGGCGACCAGGCCCTGCAGCTCGCCGCGCTCGGCCAGCTCCATCAGGATGTCCGACCCGCCCACGAACTTTCCGTGGATGTAGACCTGCGGAATCGTGGGCCAGTTGGAGTAGTCCTTGATGCCCTGACGCACGTTGGGGTCCGCCAGCACGTCCACCGTGTGCACCGGGCCCAGCGGCTGGAGCAGCTGGAGGGCGCGCGCGGAGAAGCCGCACTGGGGGAACAGGGCATTGCCCTTCATGAAGAGGACGATGGGGTGCGACTTCACCGTCTCGTCGAACTGGGCCTTGAGGTTCGGATCCATGAATCGTTGCTCCTTCTTCAGCGGGGCCCGAGCTTCTTCCACTGCTCGGGCGAATAGGTCTTGAGCGCCAGCGCGTGCAGCTCGCCGGACTTCAGCCACGGCTGCAGCGGCGCGTACACCAGCTGGTGCTGCTCCACCATCGTCTTGCCGGTGAAGGCGGGGGAGACGACGCGCGCCTCGAAGTGGTCTCCCGTCCCCGTGGTGTCGTTCAACTCCACCTCCGAGCCCGGCAGGGCCTCCAGGAGGTAACGGCGAAGCATCTCGGCGTCGAGCATCAGTTCATCCCCTTTCCCATCACCAGCATGGCCGGGTCCACGCCCAGCCCACGCAGGGTGGCATCCCACAGCTTCGCCGGGTCCTGTCCCAGCACCGCGTCCGCGGTGGCGTCGGCGTACAGCCACGAGCCGGCGGCAATCTCATTCTCCAGCTGCTTGGGGCCCCAGCCCGCGTACCCCAGGCAGAAGCGCACGCGCGGGTCCGTCCGCTGCAGGAGGGGGCCCAGCGCGTCCAGCGTGACGCTCAGGTAGAGGCCGGGCAGGACGGCGTGCTTCTCTGGCACGGATTCATCGTCATGCAGGACGAAGCCCCGCTGGGGCTCCACCGGGCCGCCCACGAACACCGGCTGCGACACGCGGTCCGTCGAGATGTCCATCGACTGACCGCGCGCCAGCTCACCGAGCGTCAGGGGCGCTCCCCGGTTCACGACAATCCCCATGGAGCCCGTCTCCCCGTGTTCGATCATCAGGATGACCGACCGGTAGAAGTTCGGGTCTCCAAGCTGGGGCATGGCCAGCAGGAAGCCGGAGGCGAGGTTCTTCACGCCAGGGAGCATCGGGTGTCCGGCGGGGGTGTGCAACCGGAACCCGCTCCCCTGCTGGCTTCAGTGCCAGCTCTGGTGCTTGGACTTCAACGCCTTGGCCAGCTTCTCCGGATCCAACGGCTTGCCGATGAAGAGGTCCGCGCCCAGGCCCTTGCACTTGCGTGCGGTGGCCGCGTCGCTCATGGCGCTGACGCCGATGAGCACCGCCTGCGGGAACTTCTCACGCAGCTTGGACATGAGCGTGGTGCCGCTGCGGCCGGGCAGGAACACGTCCACGATGGCGGCGTCCATGCGCTTGTTGCGCACGGCGAACTCGGCCTCTTCGGCGCTGCCCACGGGCATGGCGTCGTAGCCCCAGCCACTCACCATCTCCACCAGCAGCTCGCGGTGCGCGGCGTCGTCTTCCACCACCAGCACCGAGCCCCGGACGGTTTCCTTCCGCAGACCGTCGTCACGCGGACGTTCATCACGGGCAGGCGAGAGGGGGATTTCTTCCGTCGGGAGGGACATGGTGTTCACCTGAGGGCAAAGGGTTTCCGTTCGAGTGGAACCTTTGTCCCCATGTGCGGCATTCCTCACACTTCGCGACGGCGACCTCCCCCCAAGGCTTGCGAAGCGAGCGAGGCGCCAAGCACCAGCAGGACGAGCAGGCCCCAGGCGGGAATGACGACGCGCCCCCCGCCCTCGTAGATGAGCGCGGCGTAGGACGTGCCCAGGTAGCGGCCCAGGGACATGGGCTCCATGCGGGCGATGCCGAAGAAGCTCACTGTGGACTCGGTGAGGATGGCGTTCGGCAGGCGGCTCAGGAATACGGCCAGCACGAAGGGGCGCAGCATGGGCCACAGGTGCACGCGCAGGACGTGCGGCCCGCCACCGCCCAACGCCCGCGCGGCGGCCACGTACTCCTGGCCTTCCAGCGTGGCCAGGCGGTCGCGGAACATGCGCGCGGGGCCGGCCCAGCCCACCAGGGCCAGGGACGTCACCATCAAGCCGAAGGGCCCCAGGCCGCTGGTCATGCCCGCGTCCATGAGAGACTGGCCCGCGAGCTGGAGCACCATCACCACGAGTACGTCCGGTAGCGCGAACACGGCATCCACGGCGCGAAGGACCACCTGCTCCGTCACGCCACCCGACAGCCGCGCGAGCGCCGCGACGACGAGCCCCAGCACGGTGGACAGCGCACCGGCCGCGAGTCCCACGGCCAGGGACACCCACAGGCCACCGAAGGCCAGCTCGCACACGCTGCGGTCGGGGCGGTTCAGGTCCCAGCCCAGCGGGCAGGTATGCGTGAGGACTTCCGGGAACAGGCGTCCGGCCACGAGGCTCAAGACGCCCAGCCCCACGAGGAGGACCAGTCCCACCCAGGCGCGCACGGGGACGCGGCTCACGCGCGGGCCTCCCGGGCGCGCGGATCCACGAGCATGCGCAAGAGCTCCACGGTGAGGCTCACGACGACGAGCACGGTGGCGAAGGTGGTGGTGGACACGACGACGACGGCGACCTGCTTGTTGAGCACGGCGAGCACGTAGAGCTGGCCGAAGTACGGCAGGCCGAAGACGCGCTCCGCGGCGAACGAGCCCGCGAGCAGCGCGGTGGCGACAGGGGTCACGGCGTCCAGGAGCGCGGGCCACACGTTGGGGAGCACGTGGCGCCGCAGCACGGTGCCGGGGTCCAGCCCCTTGCTGAGCGCGGTGCGCACGTAGTCGCGGGACAGCTCGGTTTCCAGGGCATCGCCCACGAGCGTGCCCAGGAAGGTCCCCGGCCAGATGGCGATGACGACCGCCGCGCAGAGCTCCGGCAGCAGGTGGCCGCGCTCCACCACGGCGGGGGCCAGGAGCAGCGCGGGGATGAACACCGGCGTCCCGAACGCGATGGCCGGGAGCACGTCGCCGAACACGGCGAAGCGTCCCCGCCGCCACCGGGTGCGCAGGAGCGCGAAGCCCACCGCCCACGCCAGGGCCAGGGGAAGCGCGACCAGGCCCACGCCCACGCTGCCGGAGAGCTTCTGGAGGAGCTCATCGCCGGTGATGCCCTGCGCGCTGGTGCCCAGACGCTCCCCGGAGAAGAGCTTCTGCCACGGCCGCAGGAACCCCAGCGGTTCACCGATGCCCAGGTCGCGATGGTACGAAGCCGCCAGCTCCGGAGACACCTGCCGCTTGGTGTCGCTCTCCGTGGTGAGCGGCAGCGCGGCCATGAGGAAGTACGAGGCCACCGCCACCACTGGCACGAGCACGAGCTGCCGCACGAGGCGCGTCGCGATGAGGCGCATGCGCTAGGGCTCCTGCCTTGTGACCGGCACAAGCCGTCGCAGGGGGTGCGTCGCGATGGGGCGCATGCGCCAGGCCTCCCGCCTCATGACCGGAGCACGCAGCACCAAGGCTCGGGACAAGCACTCGTGCGGAGAGACTCCGGAGTGCGGCCCGGCGACCCGCGTGCACGACTCACCCACGGTGGCCTGAATCGCCGGGTCCATGGGCCCGGGGCCCGGGGCTGGAGTCAGGAACACACTCGTGCGCGGAGTGCCCTCCATGCGCGGCATTGCGCCTCGCGACAGGCTCTCGCGCAGCGGGGCCACGTGCCATGGCGCTACGCTTCGCATCACGAAGTCCGTGCTCACCGTGCGCATGCTCTAGGGCCCCTGCCCTTCCGCGCGCGCCGTGGGCGTCTCGGCCGGCCCCAGCCGCAACGCGCGAAGCGCGAGGAAGTTGAACGGATCCACGTCCAGCCCATGCAGCCGTGCTCGCGCTCGGAAGTAGCGGTCCGGGTGGTACAGCGGCGCGATGACGGCCTGCTCCCCCACCAGCACCTCCTGGGCCTTCGCGTACAGCTCGCGCGCGTGCACCGGATCCGCGTCGCCGTCCGCCGCCTCCAGCAGCTGCTCGAAGCGGCGCATCGGCTCGCCACCGGCCTGCGTCTCCCAGCCCGTCTGGTGGTTGCCCTGCCGTTCGAACAGCGTGAAGAACGTGTTCGGGTGCGCGTAGTCCGCGCCCAGCCGCCGCAGCTGCAGGTCATACGCGCGCGGCCCCTGCGGCGTCCTGCGCGCCACCTCCGCGGAGAAGTCCGAGCGCGAATCCACCACCACCGTCACGCCCACCTTCGCGAGCTGCGCCGCGATGCGCTCCGCCAGCGCCTCCTCCGGCACGAACGAATCCCCCGCCTTCACCACCAGCCGCAGCGGCCGGTCCAGGCCCTTCGCCCCGGCCAGCTCCGCCTTCGCCCGCTCCGGCTCGTAGCGCGGCAGCCGCGCCGCCTGCTCCGGCGTCGCCGCGTCCGGCAGCTCCGGAGGCAGCAGCACGTTCGTCGCGCGCGCCGCCGGCAGCAGCCCCGCGAGCAGCGCCTCCCGGTCCAGCGCCCGCGCCAGCGCCCGGCGCACCTCCGGCCGGTCCAACGGCGGACGCTCCGTGTTGAAGGCCAGGAAGTACGTGGACAACAGCGGCTCGCGCTTCAGGTCCGCGGCCCGCATCCCGCGCAGCGCCGCCGCGCTGTCCACGAACACGAAGTCCACGCGGCCCCGCTCATACAGCGCCGGGCCGATCTCCGACTTCATCAGCGTCAGCACCGGGGCCGGCGTCTCCCCCGGCCCCAGCGGCGGCGGGAACGCGCTGCGCGGGTTGTAGACCAGCCGCACGCGCTCCCCCGCGCGGTCCCATCGCTCCACGCGATAGGGCCCCACCGCCAGCGGACGCCCGTCGCGGGGCCGGTCGAAGTAGTCGCGCACCGCCTCGTCCGACTTGCCCTCCAGGTCCGCCGACGGCGCGGGAAAGAACAGGTACACGTTCGCGAGCCGCGCCAGGAAGTAGCTGCGGGGCCGCTCCAGCGTCACCCGCAGCGTCCGCGCATCCACCGCCTCCACGCCCACCCGCGCCAGCGCGGCCTTCACCTCCGCGTCCGGCGCCGCGCGCTCCAGCAACGCGAGCACCTCCTCCGCGCCCTGGAGGTCCGCCATCTCGCCGCGCTCGCGGCCCAGCAGGGCCCGGTGCCAGCCGAAGACGAAGTCGCGCGCCGTGACGGGCGAGCCGTCCGACCACGTCACGTCCGAGCGCAGGTGGAAGGTGTAGACCTCGTGCCCGGCCGCGTCCGACTCGCGCTCCCACCGCTCCGCCAGGCCCGGCTGGACGGAGTGGTCCGCCCCCAGCGTGGTGAGCCCCTTCTGCGTGGCGAGCATCACCGGGTAGTTCACCCAGCTCTGCGGATCCGAATGGCTCCAGTCGAGCGTGGTGGGCATCGCGGGCACCACCACCTTCACGCCCGGCTCGGGCTGGAAGCCGCACGGCCCGCAGGCCGCGGCCATCACCAGCACCAGGGAGTAGGACAGGATTCGCGCGCGGGGAGCCACCGCCCGCGTTCTACCCCGACCGGCTCCCAAAAAAGAGAGAAGCCAGGAGACCGGCGACTCCTGGTCGGCCGGCATCCTGGCTTCGTCACCACCCATCCCAGGCCCCCTCAAGGGGCCCGGGACTCAAGGCCTCAGGAGGCCGGCGTGGAAGGCGTGGACACCGCCTCCGGCACGGACAGCCCCATCTTCAGGTTGTCCCCGGCGCCCTTGCGGCCGAACTCCTCCGGCTTGTCCAGGAGCAGCGCCTCACGCAGCACGTCGTCCACGAACTCCACCGGGACGATGCGCAGCGCCTTGCGGATCTTCAGCGGGATGTCCTTCAGGTCCTTCTTGTTCGCCTTCGGGATGAGGACCGTCTTGATGCCCGCGCGGTGCGCCGCCAGCGTCTTCTCCTTCAGACCGCCGATGGGCAGCACGCGGCCGCGCAGCGTGATTTCACCCGTCATCGCCACGTCCCTGCGGACCGGCACGCGCGTGAGCGCGCTCACCAGCGCCGTGGCCATGGTGACGCCCGCGGACGGACCGTCCTTGGGAATCGCGCCCTCCGGCAGGTGGACGTGGATGTCGTAGTTCTCGAACACCTTGCGGTCGATGCCGAAGCGCTCCGCGCGGCTGCGCACGTAGGACATGGCCGCCTGGGCGGACTCCTGCATCACCTCACCCAGCTTGCCGGTGATGATGAGCTTGCCCTTGCCCGGCATGGACGTGGCTTCCGTGGTGAGGATCTCACCGCCCAGCTCCGTCCACGCGAGGCCCGTGACGATGCCCACCTGGTCCTCGCGCTCCGCCACGCCGTAGCGGAAGCGGGGCGTGCCCAGGAACTTCATCGCCTGCTTGCGGTCCACCTCGATGAGGTCCCGCTTGCCGTTCTTCAGCACATCGCGGGCGATCTTCCGGAACACGCCACCAATCTCACGCTCCAGCGAGCGCACACCCGACTCGCGCGTGTAGCGGTGCACGATGGTCTTCAGCGCGTCGTTGGTGATGTCGATCTTCAGGTCCGCGAGGCCGTTGGCCTCCTGCTCCTTCGGAATCAGGTAGCGCCGCGCGATGGAGAGCTTCTCCGGCTCCGTGTAGCCCGCGATGCGGATGACCTCCATGCGGTCCTGCAGCGGACCGGGGATGTTGTGCATCGTGTTCGCGGTGCAGATGAACATCACCTTGGACAGGTCGTAGTCGAGGTCCAGGTAGTGGTCATTGAAGTTGTGGTTCTGCTCCGGGTCCAGCACCTCCAGCAGCGCCGCGCTCGGGTCGCCACGGAAGTCCGTGGACATCTTGTCGATCTCGTCCAGGAGGAACACGGGGTTGTTGCTGCCCGCCTTCTTCAGGGACTGGATGAGCTTGCCCGGCATCGCGCCGATGTACGTGCGGCGGTGGCCGCGGATCTCCGCCTCGTCGCGCACGCCGCCCAGCGACAGGCGCACGAACTTGCGGCCCGTGGCCCGCGCGATGCTGCGCGCCAGCGACGTCTTGCCCACGCCCGGAGGACCCACGAAGCACAGCACGGGGCCCTTCAGCTTCTTCACCAGCTGCTGCACGGCGAGGTACTCAAGGATGCGCTCCTTCGGCTTCTTCAGGCCGTAGTGGTCCTCGTTGAGCACCCGCTCCGCTTCGGTGACGTCCAGCCGGTCCTGGGTCTCGTCGTACCAGGGCAGGCTGATGATCCAGTCGATGTAGTTGCGGACGACCGTGGCCTCGGCGCTCATCGGGCTCATCATCCGGAGCTTCTTCAGCTCCTTCTTGACCTTGAGCGTGGCCTCCTTGCTCATCCGCTTGTTCTTCAGCTTCTCTTCAATCTCCTGGATCTCGTTCTTGAACTCGTCGCGCTCACCCAGTTCCTTCTGAATGGCCTGCATCTGCTCATTCAGGTAGTACTCCTTCTGGGTCTTCTCCATCTGCTTCTTGACGCGCGTGCGGATCTTCTTCTCCACCTGGAGGATCTCGATCTCGCCCTGCATCAGCTCGTAGAGCTTCTCCAGGCGCTTGGCCGGGGACTCCGTCTCGAGCAGCGCCTGCTTGTCGTTCAGCTTCAGCGACAGGTGCGCGACGATGGTGTCCGCCAGGCGCGCCGGGTCGTCGATGCTGGCGACCTGCATCAGCATCTCCGGCGGGATGCGCTTGTTGAGCTTCACGAAGGCTTCGAAGACGGAGTGGACGGAGCGCACCAGCGCCTCCAGCTCCACGCTCTTCTCCAGCTGCTCCTCGACCTCATCCACCTCGACCATGAAGAACGAGTCGTTGGGGTGGAACTTCTTCACCTTGGCGCGGCGCACGCCCTCCACCAGGACCTTCATCGTGCCGTCGGGCAGCGGGAGGAGCTGGATGAGGTGGCCGATGGTGCCGAAGTGGAAGATGTCGTCGGGCGAGGGGTCGTTCGTCTTGGCCTTCTTCTGGGCGGCCAGCAGGATGACCGCCTTGTCATCCGGCCCCTTGTGGGCCATCGCGTCCTTCAGGGCCGCGATGGACTTCTCCCGGCCGACGAACAGCGGAACCACCATGTGCGGGAACACGATGATGTCCCGAAGGGGCAAGAGCGGGATGGTCAGGCCCCGCTTCTGGGCTTCCTTCTTGTCGTCACGTCCGAAGAACATGTATCCGCCACCCGCTGGCCCGCCAGACAGACAGGCCCTTGAAGAGTTGCCCGCATGCCGCCCAAGCGCGCATGCAGGGTGAAACACCGCTCTATAACACGCCGCTCGCAGGCCCCGTTCCCGTCACAAGATTGGGGGCCTGCTCCCTGCCATCAAGGGAACACCGGCAGGCAGAAGTGTGTGCTGCCCGGATTCTAGCGGCTCTCGGCCGCTACCCCGGCATCCGGCCGTGCAACGCCCAGGACCTGGAAGAGGAAGGCGTACATGTCGACGCTGGACTCGATGGCCTTGGCCACCTGGTCCGCCCCTCCGTGGCCCGCGTTGGCTTCAATGCGTAGCAACGTGGGCGCCGAATTGCCCTTCGTGTTCTGCACCGCCGCCACGAACTTGCGCGCGTGCATGGGGTCCACGCGGTCGTCGTGGTCCGAGCTCATCATCAGGAGCGCCGGGTACTGCACGTCCTGCCGCACGTGGTGGTAGGGCGAATAGGCGTACAGGGTCTTGAACTGCCCGGCGTCCTCCGCCGACCCGTACTCCGGCACCCACGTCCGCCCGCTGCCGAACAGGTGGAAGCGCACCATGTCCAGGAGCGGCACGCCGCACACCACCGCGCCGTACAGCTCCGGGCGCTGCGTCATGGCCGCGCCCACCAGCAGGCCGCCGTTGCTGCCGCCGTAGATGGCCAGCTTCTTCGCCTGCGTGTACTTCTCCTTCGCCAGGTACTCGGCCGCGCCCGCGAAGTCGTCGAAGACGTTCTGCTTGTTCGCGCCCTTGCCCGCCTCGTGCCACGCGGTGCCGTACTCACCGCCGCCGCGCAGGTTGGCCACCGCGTAGACGCCGCCCGCGTCCAGCCACGGCAGGATGCTCGCGCGGAAGGAGGGCTGCATGCTCACGAGGAAGCCGCCGTACCCGTAGAGCAGCGTGGGTGCGTTTCCGTCCTTCTTCAGGCCCTTCTTGTAGACGAGGAACATGGGCACCTTGGTGCCGTCCTTCGACGTGTAGAAGACCTGCTCCGTGGTGTACGCGTCCGGGTCCATGGGCACCTCCACCTTCGCCCACAGGTCCACCTTCCCGCTCTTCACGGACGTCCGGTACACCTGCCGGGGCGTGGTGAAGGAGCTGTAGGAGAAGTAGGCGTCGTCCTGGTCCTCCAGGCCCGTCAGGTTGCTGGCGGCGCCCACGCCCGGCAGCTGCACGGTGCGCACCGGCTTGCCCTCCAGCGTGGTGATGCGCAGCTCCGTGGTCACGTCCTTGAGGTACTCCAGCGCCAGGTGGCCGCCCACCAGCGACACGCTCTCCAGCGTGGCCTTGGGGTCCTCCGGCACCAGCTCCTTCCAGTTCGCCCGGTCGGTCTTCTTCGGGTCCACGGCGAAGACGCGCTGGCGCGGGGCGCCCTCGTCGGTGACGACGTAGAAGCGGTCCTTCCAGGCGAGGACGCTGTACTTGGCGCCCTTGCCCTTCACGAGCAGCCGCCAGTCCTTCTCCTGCGGGTGCTTCCAGTAGACGTCGTTCTCGCTCCAGCCGCGCAGGATGGAGGCGAAGAGGTACTTGCCGTCGCGCGACAGGTCGCCCTGGAGGAACGTGGTCGGGTCGCCCGTGCGCTCGTGCACCACGACGTCCTTCTTCGGGTCCTCCCCCAGCTTGTGGAACTTGAGCGTGGTGTAGCCCGGGCGCGCGTCCACCGGGATGGAGGGGTCCGTGGGCAGCCACTCGTAGTAGAAGCCCTTGCCGTCCGGGGTCCAGTTCGTGTTGGCGTACTTCGCGCCTTCAATCACGTCGACCTTGGACCACTCACCGGTGTCCACGTCGATGACGTGCAGGGTGGCCTCGTCCGCGGCGTTGGGGCGCACCGGGAAGGCCACGCGCTTGCCGTCCCACGACGGCACCCACCGGCCCAGGGACACCGGGGCGTCCTTGCTCATGGCGTTGGGGTCCAGCAGCACCTTCTCCTGTCCGGACTCGCCGTCCTTCCAGTAGACGATGGCCTTCTCCTTGTCCTTGTGGGTCCGCATGTAGAAGAAGCGGTTGCCCCGGCGGAAGGGCGCCGTCACGGAGTCCACGTAGAACAGCTCCGTGAAGCGCTTCGTCAGCGCGTCGCGGCCCGGCATCTTCGCCAGCGCGTCACGGGTGAAGCCGTCCTGCGCCTTCATCCAGGCCTGGACCTCCGGGGCCTTCTCGTCCTCCAGCCAGCGGTACGGGTCCGCCACCTGCTGGCCGTGCAGCGTGTCCACCACCGCTTCGGAACGGGTCGCCGGGTAGGCCATGCGGGAAGGGCCCTCCCGGGCCGGAGCGCTGTCGCCCTTCGTGGCGGAGGACGCGGAGGCAGGGGCCTCTTCGCGCGTGGCTTCCTTCGTGGAAGTGCAGGCCACGAGCGACAGCAGGGCAGGCATGAGGAGCTTTCTCATGGGGGACAGCAGATACAAGAAGCCCCCGTCCCCGGCCCGGAAAAAGTGCGGTCCGTCCCCACGCCTGGATGCCCTGGAAAGGCACAGGGCGCGCCCCGGTCAAGACCGTGACGCGCCCCGCCATCTCCTTCAGGCCCTTGCGAGCCCCCAGGGGATGCCTTCGCTCAGGCCGATTCCTTCTTCGGCTCCGGCGTCTCCTTGTTGTCCTGCGAGTGCAGGACGACGGGCTCGCTCTTCTTGAGGATGACCTCCTCGGAGATGAGCACCTCGCGGGCCGTCTTGCGGGACGGGATTTCGTACATCACGTCCAGCATGGCCGTCTCCAGGATGGAGCGCAGGCCGCGAGCGCCCGCCTTGCGGCGGATGGCCTCCGACGCGATGGCCTTCAGGGCCCCGTCGGTGAACTTCAGCGACACGCCGTCCAGCTCGAAGAGCTTGCGGTACTGCTTGGTGAGCGCGTTCTTGGGCTCGCCCAGGATGTTCACGAGCGCGCCTTCGTCCAGCTCCTCCAGCGCGGTGATGATGGGCAGACGGCCGATGAACTCCGGAATCATGCCGAACTTGAGCAGGTCCTCCGGCTCCACGTGCTTGAGCAGCTCGCTCAAGTTGCGCTGCTTGCGCGACTGGATCTCCGCGCCGAAGCCCAGGCTGCGGCCACCCAGGCGCCGCTCGATCACCTGCTCCAGGCCGCCGAAGGCGCCGCCGCAGATGAAGAGGATGTTGGTGGTGTCCACCTGCAGGAACTCCTGCTGGGGGTGCTTGCGGCCACCCTTGGGCGGGACGTTGGCCACCGTGCCTTCGATGATCTTCAAGAGCGCCTGCTGCACGCCCTCGCCGCTCACGTCGCGGGTGATGGAGGGGTTCTCCGACTTGCGGGCGATCTTGTCGATTTCGTCGATGTAGACGATGCCCCGCTGCGCGCGCTCGATGTCGTGGTCCGCGGCCTGGAGCAGGTTGACGATGATGTTCTCCACGTCCTCGCCGACGTAGCCGGCCTCCGTGAGGCACGTGGCGTCCGCGATGGTGAAGGGGACGTTGAGGATGCGCGCCAGGGTCTGCGCGAGCAGCGTCTTGCCGGAGCCCGTGGGGCCGAGCAGCAGGATGTTGCTCTTCTGCAGCTCCACGTCGTCCATCGCGACCTTGGACTCGATGCGCTTGTAGTGGTTGTGCACCGCCACGGAGAGCGTCTTCTTCGCGCGCTCCTGGCCCACCACGTACTCGTCCAGCACGGCCTTGATTTCAGAGGGCCGGGGGATGCGCAGCTTGGTGTCCTTGGTCTCCTCGCGGTCGATCTCCTCCGCGATGATGTCGTTGCACAGCCCGATGCACTCGTCGCAGATGTAGACCGTCGGGCCCGCGATGAGCTTCTTCACCTCCTTCTGCGACTTGCCGCAGAAGGAGCAGCAGAGGGTCTGGTTGTCTCGCTTCTCCACGTTCTTACCCGCCATGAAATCCCTCGCTGCGCCTGAAAGGCCCCAACCCGCTTCGCGTCCGGTCCCCTGCCCCGACGTCCAATCTAGTCAGCCCCCATCCGGAACGTCCACGCACCTTCCGGGTACTTAACAAGGGGAAAATACCGGTGATGGGAGAAACGAGAAGGCCGGAGGCGCGGGAGAAGATTCCCAGCACCCCCGGCCGCCGACCGGGTGGTTGCCACCCCGGCCCGTTCGGATGTCGGTGTGTCTACTTCTTCTCGTCCGGCTTCACGCCCACGACCTTCCGCGGGTCCTGGATGGCGTCGAGGATGCCGTACGCCTTCGCCTCCGTGGCGCCCATGAAGTAGTCGCGGTCCGTGTCCTTCTCCACGCGCTCGATCGTCTGGCCGGTGTGCTTGACGATGAGCTCGTTGAGCTTGGCCTTCATCCGGAGGATTTCGCGGGCCTGGATTTCAATGTCCGTCGCCTGGCCACGCGCGCCACCGAGCGGCTGGTGGATCATGATGCGGCTGGAGGGCAGCGAGTAGCGCTTGCCCTTCGCGCCGGCCAAGAGCAGCACGGCGCCCATAGAGGCCGCCTGCCCCACGCAGATGGTGGAGACGGGCGCCTTGACGTACTGCATCGTGTCGTAGATGGCGAGGCCCGCCGTCACCGAACCACCGGGCGAGTTGATGTAGAGGTTGATGTCCTTGTCCGGGTCTTCCGACTCCAGGAACAGGAGCTGGGCGACGATGGCGTTGGCCACGTCATCGTCGATCTCCGTTCCCAGCATGACGATGCGGTCCTTCAGAAGCCGGCTGTAGATGTCGTACGAGCGCTCACCCCGGTGGGTCTGCTCGATGACGTAGGGGACGGGCATGAAGGGCATGTCGGATGGACCTCTAGAAGGGACTCAGGAACCCTGAAGGAAAAGCCTCAAGAATACTTCGCCCGGCCCTTGAGGAATTCAATCGTCTTTTCCTCGCGAAGTCGCAGAGACAACCCAAGGCGCTCGTCCGGGCCCTTGAAGTACTTCTTCACCTGAGCGACCGGCTGGTTGGCCTCGATGGCGAGGTCTTCGATGCGCTTCTCCACTTCTTCGTCGGACGCCTGGATGTTCTGCTGCTGGGCGATGGCCTCGAACAGGAGCGTGCCCTTCACCTCCAGGGTGGCCTTCTCCCGCATCTCGTCGCGCAGGCGGTTGAAGTCCAGGCCCAGCTGGCGCGGGTCGATGCCCTGGCGCTGCATCTGGCGGAAGGCGCCCTCCATCATGGAGTCGATGGCGCGCTCCACCATGGCGCGGGGCACGTCGAACGGGTTCTTCTCCAGCAGCGCCTTGATGAGCGCGTCGCGCTCGTCCACGGTGGCCTGGTTCTTCTTGGCCTTCTCCATGTCCGAGCGGACCTTCGCGCGCAGCTCGTCCACCGTCTGCGCGACGCCCGTCTCCTTGGCGAAGTCGTCGTTGAGCTCCGGCACCACCGGCTTCTTCAGCTCCTTGACGGTGATGTGGAAGACGGCCGTCTTCCCGCGGACCTCTTCGGCCTGGTAGTCCTGGGAGAAGGTGTACTCGACGTCCTTGGTCTCGCCGACCTTCACGCCCGCCAGCTGCGGGATGTTGCCCTGGATGAGGTCGCCGTCCTGCACGCGCACGCCAATGCCGTCCGCCTTGCTGCCGGGGAACGCATTGCCGTCCACCTTCGCCTCGAAGTCGATGGTGACCTGGTCGCCCTGCGCCGCGGCGTCACGGTCGGTGACGGGCTCGATGCGGCCCAGGTTCTGGCGCATCTGCTCGATCTGCTGGTTCACTGCGTCGTCGGCGACGGCGGTGTCCACCTTCGTGAGGGACAGGCCCTCGAAGTCCTTGGCCTCCACCTTCGGCTTCACCTCGACGCGCGCCTCGAAGCTGAAGGGGGCGCCGGGCTTGAGGCCGGAGTTGGTCACCTGGGGGGAGGCGACGGCCTCCACCTTGTGCTCGCGCACGGCGTCCAGGTAGGCCTTCTGGACGACGCGCTGGATGACGTCGTCCTCCACCTGCTCGCGATACTTCTGCTCGAGGATGCGGCGGGGAACCTTGCCCTGGCGGAAGCCGGGCAGGCGCACCTGACCGCTGAGCGCGGCGTACGCGCGGTTGAGCTCCTCAGCAACGCGGGCGTTGTCGACCTCGATGGAGAGCTTCTTCTCGATGGGAGAGAGCTCTTCGACCTGGACCTTCATGCGGGCCTCGCTCGCCGCCTCCACGGGCCTTCGCGTCCCGGGGCGGCAACCGGAAAGTGGGACGTGCGGCTTTAGGGGATAGGCACGAACGGGTCAACGCGAAATGGGCGAGGAGGGACTCGAACCCTCACACCTTGCGGTACCAGATCCTAAGTCTGGCGCGTCTACCAGTTTCGCCACCCGCCCGACGCGTCGCGCGACCGCCGTCCTACTCCGAAACGTCCGTGGACGACAGGGGCTTTCCGGCCGGGATGGGGCCCCGGGTGCCGGAAAAGACGAAGGGCCCCTTCCGTTTCCAGAAGAGGCCCTTCGAGTGAGAGCGGAGGGAATCGAACCCACAACCTATGGATTAAGAGTCCATTGCTCTGCCAATTGAGCTACGCTCCCGGCTTTGCTTTCGGCCGCGTTGGCTGCGCGACGTCCGAGGTGGCGCGGTGAATACCGGGCGCCGCCCGCCCTGTCAAAACGTTTTTGCACACTCCTTCCATTCTCCGTGGCGGAACCGGATGCCCGGCGTGCGGCCGACCATCCAGGGCCTCTGGAAGCGATGCGAAGGGTCGGCCCGGCTCGCATGTTGATCCATGCCCCTTTTCGCGCTGCAGGCCTGTAGCAGGGCCCGGCGCGGGTCGAGGGAAGCAACCAGGTGGGCGGGCGAGGGTCGTCCGTCCTTATCGGAGAGCGTGGATGCGGGACATGAGCGTGATCGAAGCGAACGGGAAGTCGGAAGGAACGACGTCGCCGCAGGGCGCGGCCTGGAACCGCGAGCGGGTGGAGTTGGTGAAGCGGACCATCTGCCCCCGTGGAATCAGCGAGGACGAGTTCGCCCTCTTCATCGAACAGTGCAAGCGCAGCGGGCTGGATCCGCTCCTCAAGGAAGCGTTCTGCGTGGCGCGTCGGCAGAACATCGGCAACCGCGAGCGCCCCAACTGGGTGACGAAGTACGAGTTCCAGCCCTCCGAGGCCGGCATGCTCGCCCGGGCGGAGCGCTTCCCGGACTTCAAGGGCATCCAGGCGAGCGCGGTGTTCGCCGAGGATGAGATCGTCGTGGACCAGGGCAAGGGTGAGGTGGTGCACCGCTTCAACCCGGCCAAGCGCAAGGGCGCCCTGGTGGGTGCCTGGTCGCGCGTGGTGCGCGAGGGGAAGCTGCCCGTCGTGGTGTGGCTGGACTTCTCCGGCTACGTCCAGCAGACGCCCCTGTGGGCCAAGATTCCCACGACGATGATCGAGAAGTGCGCCCGCGTGGCGGCGCTGCGCAAGGCGTACCCGGAGGCCTTCGGCGGACTGTACGTGCGCGAGGAGATGCCTGCCGAGGAGTACGACTCGCACGGTGCCGGCCATGGTCTGCCCGGGCTCCATGACGAGCCGGTCCCCGCGTCCGGTTCCTACGAGGTGCTGGGCTCGAAGCCTGGCCCGGTGAAGGCGTCCTTCCCCACCCTGGCCC
>NZ_RAVW01000187.1 GCF_003611585.1 Corallococcus exercitus
CTGGAGGCGGGAGGGGGGGGCGTCTCTTCCGGAGCGGCCGAGGGTTCAGCGGGAGCGGCTTCGGCATCGGAGGACTTCCGCTTCGCGCCGCGACCCGAGGCCTTGCGCGAGGGAGCTTCGGAGGGGGCCGTCTCCGTGGAGGGAGGTGTTCCTTCCACGGTGCTGGCAGGAGCTGCGTCGATCGAGCCCGTCTCCGCCTGCGCAGTGGGCTCCGAGGTGCTCTCCGAAGGTGAAGACGCCGGAGCCTCCTGCGGGGCGGAGGCCGCTTCGGCAGAGGCCTTCTTCGCGGAGGACCCCTTGGGCGTCTTTCCCGCGCGCTTCGAAGGGGCCTCGCTGGCGCCCGTCTTCGGCTCAGCCGTCTCCGCGGCCGATGCGGTCGGCTCGGGAGCTTGAGCGGACTGCTCGGAAGGCTCCAGTGCGGAAGCCTTCAGGGGCTCGCCGCCCGACGTGGGCTCCGCCGAGGGTGCCTCCGGCAGCTGTTCAGCGGGCTTCGATTCGGAAGCCTGCGGGCTCTCCTCCGTCGACGCGGGCTCTGTCGCAGGGGCCTTGGAGGACCGTCCAGCGGTCTTCGACGTGGCAGCCTTCGGGCTCTCCTCGGTCGACGCAGGGGCCTTGGAGGACTGTCCGGCGGTCTTCGACTCTGCCGCCTTCGGGCTCTCCTCGGTCGACGTGGGCTCTGCCGCAGAAGCCTGGGAAGACTGCCCGGTGGTCTTCGATGCGGAAGACTTCGGGTTCTCCTCAGTCGACGCGGGCTCTGCCGAGGGCGCCTTGGAGGAGCGTCCGGAAGTCTTCGACGCAGAAGCCTTCGGGCTCTCCTCCGTCGACGCGGGCTTTGCGGCAGAATCCTGGGAAGACCGTCCGGTGGTTCTCGATGCGGAAGCCTTCGGGTTCTCCTCCGTCGACGCGGGCTCTGACGAGGGCGCCTTGGAGGAGCGTCCGGAGGTCTTCGATGCGGAAGCCTTCGGGTTCTCCTCCGTCGACGCGGGCTCCGCCTCGGAAGCCTTGGGGGCCCGTCCAGCAGGCTTTGACGTGGAAGCCTTCGAAGCCGGTTCGGTCGGCGCTCCCGTTGCCTCGAGTGCGAGAGAGGCCTGTGCGGTTGCCTTCGAGCTGGATGCCTTTGAGGCAGAAGACTTCGGAGTCTGCTTGATCTCCTCGGGGGCCGAAGCAGGAGCCTTCGGAGCCTGCTCGGCGGACTTCTCAGCGGAGACCTTCGGAGCTTCTGCAGCAGGTGCCTTCGGCGTCTGTGCAGCGGGCTTCATGACAGGCGTCTTCGGAGCCGTGTCGGCGGATTTCGCAGCGGGCGTCTTCGAAGCCTGCACACCCGGCTTCGCGGCAGGAGCCTTCGGAGTCTGCTCTGCGGACTTCGTAGCGGGAGTCTTCGGAGCCTGTGCACCCGGCTTCGCGGCAAGAGCCTTTGGAGTCTGCTCGGCGGACTTCGCAGCGGGCGTCTTCGACGCCTGAGCACCCGACTTCGCGGCAGGGGCCTGCGGAGCCTGCGCGGCGGACGTCTTCGGAGCCTGCGCGGCGGGCTTCGTGGCGGACGTCTTCGGTGCCGGTGCACCGGACTTCGCAGCGGAAGTTTTCGGGGCCTGAGCACCGGGCTTCGTGACGGAGGACTTCGAAGCCTGCGCGGCGGACTTCGCAGCAGGAGCCTTCTGCGCGGGTGCGGACTTCGCGGCGGAAGCCTTCGGAGCCTGCGCTCCGGACTTCGCGGCAGGAGCCTTCTGCGCGGGTGCGGACTTCGCGGCAGGAGCCTTCTGCGCAGCTGCGGCCTTCGCGGTGGACGTCTTCGCGGTGGGCTTCGCGTCAGGCTTTGCCTTGGGGGCCGGTGCCTTCGCCGCGGGCTTCTTCGTCGCTGCGCTCTTCACCGCCTTCGCGGCCTGCTTCAGCTTCGAGGCCGCGGTCTTCAGCGCCTGCGCCACCGGCTTCGCGACCCCGGCCTTCTTCGCCGGGGCAGGAGCCTTGCCCCCGGCGGGACGGCCCCCGGGCTTCGTGGCGGCCTTGCCAGCGGTGGTGCGGGACTTGGACGAATCAGGGGATGCGGAAGGTCGGGTCGGGTGGCGCTGGGCCATAAAATCATCCTCGGAGGACCCGAGCGGTCGGCGCCGTCGGCCCTCGTCCCCCGATGGCTAGTGCACCCACAGCCCCGCTGCAAGGCACACGTGCGGTGCGCGCACGCTTCCTGTCCTACGGCGACCGCTGGAGCGCAGGCCACGCAAGCAACCGCGACACACCCCCTGTCCTGTCGAGAGGACAGGTCCTGTCCTCTCAAGAGGTCAGCGCCCCCGGGGCGGAGCGCTTCAGGCGTCCGGAAGTCCCGGGATTTCCAAGGAAGCAGGTCCGGCACAGCCATTGCTCAGGGCGGAGGAGGCAGCACGTCTCCCCTCCTGTCCTGAAAGGCATTCCGTGTCTCTCCTCGCACGTCGTTACACCTCCTTCTCACGCGCCGGTCTCACCGGCCTCGTGACCGCGGCACTGCTCGCCCTGTCCACCGCCTGTGGCGGCCCCATGGACGAGTCCGCTCCCATGGATGACTCCGCGCCCTCCCTCGCTACCGCGTCCGCCGCGGTGGAGACCTCCGGCGCGCTCACCATCACCACGTCCATCTCCGTGGTGGACACCTCGCTGGAGCGCGGCCAGACGCTGAGCGCCAGCGTCACCTACAAGAACAACGGCACCACCGCCGTCACCGCGAAGAACATCGTCCTCACGTCGCGCGCCCCGGGTGGCACGCACGCGGGTGGCCCGTTCTATGACCTCACGCCGCGCATCACCAACCGCACCCTCCAGCCCGGCGAGAGCGTGACGCTCACCGCGACGCGCGTGATCGCCTCCGCGGATCCGCTGGGCACCTGGGAGGCCTATCCGACGTGGGAGGACGCCTCCAGCGTCTGGCGCGACGGCTCGGGGCTGGCGTTCACGGTGGGCACCGGCGGCGGCACCGGCACGTCCGGCCCGTGGCTCTCCGGCGCCTCCGGCACGGGCGTGGCGTCCGGCGCGTTCGGCACCTGGCGCGGTACGCCCGTGACGCTCGCCGCCACCTGGGCGGACAACAACAGCGCCTCCGTGAGCCTGGGCCAGCTGTCCTCCGGCGGCGAGTTCGCCACCTGGCAGCAGAGCCTGGACATCGCCGTGGGCGCCATCAGCGACACCGAGTCCTGGGGCTCCGCGGCGACCGGCGCCTACGACGCGCGCTGGCGCCAGTCGCTCACCGCCCTGAAGACGAAGTGGGGCACCCGCCCGGGCACCGTCTACATCCGCTTCGCCCATGAGATGAACGGCGACTGGTACCCCTGGAAGGTCAACTCCAGCAACGCCACGGCCTTCATCGCCGCGTGGAAGCGCTACCGCGCGCTGCAGAAGGAGCTCTTCCCCGCCGCGAAGCTGGTGTTCAGCGTCAACCGCGAGTCCGTGAACTCCGGCATCGACTGGCGCAAGACCTTCCCCGGCGCCGCGTACGTCGATGTGATGAGCGTGGACTACTACAACCAGTACCCCTACGTCGCGACGGTGGCGGACTGGAACAACGCCATCCAGCAGACGGACGGCTACGGCGCGCCCAAGGGCCTGGCGAAGCACCTCGAGTTCGCGAAGAGCGTGGGCCTGCCGCTCGCCATCTCCGAGTGGAGCGGCAACGCGGACAACGGCGACTCGCCCGTGTTCATCGAGCAGATGTTCAACTTCTTCAAGACGAACGGTGGCACCGGCGCCGGCAAGGTCCTCTACGAGTCCCTCTTCAACGTGGACCGGGACAACGGCCGGTGGATCCTCAATCCGAACACCCGCATGCCCAACTCGGCGGCGAAGTACCAGCAGCTGTTCTGAGTGAACCCCTTCCAGGAATCCAACACATGCGAATCCATTCTTCCGCCCGCCGTCTCCTCGGGCTCTTCTCGCTGTCCCTGCTGGCCGCCTGCAACGGGTTGCCGGAGGAGGGCGAAGAGGGGCTCACCTCCAGCACCTCCGAGCTGGCGGTCCCCGCCAACTTCCTCTACCGCCAGGGTGCGCAGTTGTACCTGAACGGCGCGCCGTACCAGATGGTGGGCGTGGATGCGTTCACGCTGACGGGCTGTGGCGCCACGCCCACCGACGCGCAGCTGGACGCCTTCTTCGCGGGCCTGCGGCCCAACAGCCTGGTGCGCACCTGGGGCTTCCAGCCGTCAGGGCTGGCGCGCATCCAGAAGGTGGTCGCCGCGGCGGAGAGGTACAACCAGAAGCTCATCCTGTCGCTCGCGGACGGCCGCAGTTACTGCGGCGAGTGGGACGGCTACAAGGGCAGTGACGGCAGCGGCAAGTACCCCGTGTGGTACGCCAGCGGCTACAAGACGAACTACCTGCCCTGGGTGCGCCAGGTCGTCACGCAGTTCAAGAACAGCGCGGCGGTGGGCATGTGGGAGCTGCTCAACGAGCCGGGCGATGCGGACAACGCCACCATCAAGGCGTTCTTCAACGACGTCAGCACCACCATCAAGGGCATCGACCCGAACCACCTGGTCAGCTCCGGCGCGTGGGCGCCCTGGGCCTACGGCGGTGAGGCGGGCTTCAAGGACATCCACAACGTGCCCAACGTCGACGTGGGCTCGCTGCACGAGTACGACTACGACTACAACGACGGCAACACCATCGTGTCGCCGCACTTCGCGCCGGCCCTGCGCGCGATGGACGGGCTGAACAAGCCGCTCATCATCGGTGAGACGGGCATCATCTCCGGCGTCAGCGGGTGCCGCACGTCGCGCACGGGGCGCCGGGACGCCATGCGCCAGAAGTTCCAGCAGTACATCTCCGGCCGAGCGGCGGCGGTGCTCGTCTGGAACTGGAGCCCCGTCACGCCGTCCGGCTGCGAGCTGACCTTCGGGCCGGACGACCCGATGATGCCGATGATCAAGGACTTCCCCCTGCCGTCCACGCCGCCCCCGCCCACGGGCAGCACCGTGCAGCTCAATGACAACACCGTCGGCACGGGCACCGGGCAGTTCCAGTACACGGGCACCTGGGAGGCCGGCACGGGCGCGGAGAAGTTCCAGGGGGATGACCACTACTCCGCCACCACCAACTCCACCTACGTCGTCCGCTTCAATGGCACGCAGGCGAAGCTGTATGGCTCCGTGGCGTCGCACCACGGCATCGCGACCGTGTCCGTGGACAGCGGCGCGGCGGTGGACGTGGACTTCTATTCCGCCACGCGCCAGGACCAGAAGCTGCTCTTCACCAGCGCGACGCTGACCTCCGGAGCGCACACGCTCACCGTCAAGGTGTCGGGCCGCAAGAACGCGGCGTCCTCTGGCTACACGCTCAACGCGGACCGCGTGGACGTGACGACGGCGGAGCAGGGCGACACCACGGCGCCCACCGCGAGCATCACCCAGCCCACCGGCGGCACGGTGGCGGTGGGGAACGTGACGGTGCAGGCGACGGCCAGCGACAACGTCGGCGTGGTGAAGACGGAGCTGTACGTGGACGGCCAGAAGGCGGCTGAGGACACGACCTCGCCCTATTCCTTCACCTGGACCGCCACCGCCGGGACGCACTCGCTGGTGGTGAAGGCGTACGACGCGGCCAACAACGTGGGCTCCAGCGCGGCCGTGTCGGTGACGGCGGCGACCCAGACGACGACCACGGTCCAACTCAACGACAGCGTGGTGGGCACCGGCCTGGAGCAGTTCGAGTACACGGGCACCTGGGAGGCGGGCACCGGCACGGGCAAGTTCCAGAGCGATGACCACTTCTCCGCGACGACCAACTCCACCTATGTGGTGCGCTTCAACGGCACGCAGGCGAAGCTGTACGGCTCGGTGGCGTCGCACCACGGCATCGCATCGGTGTCCATTGATGGGGGCACGGCGGTGGACGTGGACTTCTATTCGGCCACGCGCCAGGAGCAGAAGCTCTTGTGGTCCAGCGCGGTGCTGACCGGCGGGACGCACACGCTGACCGTCAAGGTGTCGGGCCGCAAGAACGCGGCGTCGTCCGGGTACACGCTCAACGCGGACCGAGTGGACCTGACGGTGTTCCGCTAGCCGGAGGACCGGGGCCCTTCCCACACGTCATGCTGATAGACTTCAAGCCGATGCGCGCGGGAAGGGCCAGGGTCTGGAGTGGGGTGCTGGCGGGCTGTCTGCTCCTGCCGTTCCTGCCCGCCCGGGCGTCCGAGGGGTTCGCGGACAACTTCGAGACGGGGACGCTGCTCCCGGAGGACACGCCTCCGGGGCGGTGGGACGACTCGGGCGTGGTGGGAGCCAACACGCTCACCAACGGGGCGGCGGGAGCGCACCGGGGGCGCTTTGGGCTCACGGTGGTGGACCGCGCCACGGCGTCGGGCTCCCAGGCCAGTATCCACGCCAACGTGACCCCATTGACGTCGGAGGTCCACGTGCGCACCTGGCTGCGGATGCGGGCCGTGGGCGCGGTGGGGAGCGCGGTGGTCATGCAGGGGCTGCCGGCGTTGGTGGAGTTGCGGCTGTTGGCACCGGGGCCCGGCTGGGAGCTGTCGTTGCGCAACGGAGCGAGCCGGACCTATGTCAGCCTTCACGGCGCGAAGGTGGAGGCGGAGCGCTGGTCCCTCGTCGAGCTGCGCGTCCGGGGACTGGGGACCGCGTCCGCGGAAGCCCGGCTGTGGGTGGATGGTGTCGAGCAGGGCTCCGGATTGACCGGCCTGGATCTGCGCGATGACGCCAACGTGGTGGACACGGTGATGGTGGGCGAGCCGTGGAGTGACACAGGCACCTTCACCGGCTCCCTGGACTTCGACGACGTGCGCGTTTCAAACGCGCCCATGGCCAGCCGTCTGGAATTGCGCCGGCCGGTGACGGAGGGAGCGAAGGACTGTCTCGCGGTGGACCTGTCACTGCGCGCGTCCTCCACGGGAGCACCAGCGCCCGCGCCCTATGACGCCGACGTGGCGCTGGCGGTGCAGGGTGGCGCGGGTCGCTTCCATGCGGAGGCTGACTGCGATTCGCCGGTGACGCGGGTGGTGTTGCCCACGGGAGCTTCCGAGCGGCGCGTGTACTTCCGGCCACAGGGGGCGGCGGGGACGGTGACATGGGAGGCGTCGCACGCGGACTTCCTTCCCGCGTCGCTGACGGTGGACGTGGAAGCGCAGCCTTCGGAGGACAATGGAGGCGGGCCGTGGACGACGGACCTGGGATGCACCTCCGCTCCGGGAGCGGTCCTGGCGCTGCCGGCACTCCTGGGCGTCTGGCTTCGCCGCAGGCGAGCCAGGTAGGCCGCCAGCAGCCGGTCAACCCATCCCGGGACCCGAAGGTCTCCGCGAGGACGCGCACCTCGCGGAGCGCAGGGGTGGGCCGCGACGTGGCGCTGGAGCGGGCGCCAAGGTGGGGCCACCGACAGAGGCGCCCACCAGGAGCCCGGCTCCGCCAAACCTGTCCGACTGTCGGACAGGTTGGCGCTGCATGGCGCCGAAGGGCGCGCCGGCCCGGTAGTTGGAGACGAGGGTGGGCCCGCGTGTCCATCAAACCTGCCTGACTGTCGGACAGGTTTTCACCACCTGGGGCCGAAGGCACGTCGGCCCGGCAGTTGGAGAGAACGGTGTGCCTCGCATCCATGTCAGACCCGTCTGGTTGGATGGGCGAGGATTGGACGAGGAGGGGGACGGTGATGGTGCAGGTGGGGCTCGTTGCGTATGTAGAGGAACAGCTGGAGCGCGAGATTTCGCTGAGGCGGCTGCCGAGGAACGGGCAGCTGGGTTCGGAGTACGTGCTGGCGCGTCGTTACGGAGTGAGCCGAAGCACGGTGCGCGAGGCGCTGCGGCGGCTGGCGGCGCGAGGCCTGGTGGTGCAGCGTCCCGGGCGTGTGACGCGCGCGGTGGCGCTGGATGAGTCGCTGACGCTGGAGAACCTGAGCCTGGCGCTGCATGACGAGCGCTCCGAGGAGTGCCGGCGGCTCCTGGAGGGCTTCTTCAGCCTCAAGCGGCAGGTCCTGGTGGAGCTGCTGGTCGACTGCTGCGCGAGTGCCTCCGATGCTGACCTGCGCCTGCTGGAGGACACCTGCTTCAATCTCTGGGACGCGGCGCGCTGGCATCCTGGGGAGCGTTGCGCGCAGCTGGAATTCGAGTTGCTGCGGCTGGCGGCCCAAGCGGTGGCCCGTCCCGGGCACGTGCTCCTCATTCAGTCGCTACAACGCGCCATGCGGGGTAACGCAGCCCGGCTGCTGTCCTTCATGGGTGGCGAGTCGCTGCGCGAGTGGGCCATGTGCGCGATGCATGCCCTGTCCGACCGCGACGCACGAACGCTCCAGCGCGATCTGCCAGCGCTGCTGAAGGCGTGCGATGAGCGCGTGCTGGACGCCTTCGCTCCTGCTCCCCATGCGCATGCGTCTCCCGAAGCTCCGCACGTCCAGGAGTGCTTCCTCGGCACCCCCGAGTCAGCCAGCAAGCGCGATGAGGCACTTGCGGAACGTCCCTGCGTCGAGGAGCGGGACCTCGGCCGCCTCGCGCCAGCCGCTACCGACGCTGAGGCGCTTGGGGTTGCACCCAGCCCTCACGACGAGCCCCTCCCTGTGGAGCGGGACCACGGGACGCCGGGTTTCCCAGCCGCCTCAGGGCTCACCCCAGGCGAGCCCGAGGATGAGCGCGCTGGGGAGGACGTGCCGGGCGTGGCCCTTGGAGCCCTGTCCGACTGTCGGGCAGGTTGGGATGCTTCGTCTCCGGAAGAGGTCCTCCAGTCCGAGCCTCCCCCCACTGGCTCCGGCGGACAAACCCGTGTGACGGTGAACAAGGACGGCGGACCGCTTCCCGGCATCCAGGGCTTCTTGGTCCGGTGGGCTCTGCGCCTCTGGTGCTTCGCTACCCGTTCCCTGAGGCCACCTGCTTCGTGAGCGGCGACAGTCGTCCTTCGCGTCCTGTCGCCCAGGACTCCTAACGACCTGCCTGGCCGCCAGGCGTGAAGCGCAGTCCGGTGACGCCCAGCAGGTGCGTGCCCTGGTAGTCGGTGCTCGACGGCAGCCAGCGTCCGCTCAGTTCCGCGAAGACGTCGAACTTCGTGGAGAGGGGCAGGCTCGCGCCCGCGGACAGGCCGCCGCCGAACAGCGCGGGGCCGCCCAGGGCATAGCCATCCAGGGACAGTGAGAGGGTCACGGGGCCCAGGAGCCTCGGGGCCTGGGCCCCCAGGCGAGCGGCGGCGCCGAAACGGCCTCCCGCCGTGGCGTTGAGCTCGCCAAAGACATACGTCCCTGAGAGCCGCGCACCGGCCTCCAGTCCGGCCCCGGACGTGGGAGACAGGCCGAAGGCGGCTCGGAGCTGTGCGCTGAGCGCGAGGGAGGAGAAGAAGGACCGGGTGGCGGGCGCCGCCGGAAGGACGACGCGCACCTGCTCTGTCTGGCTCGGGCGGACCTTGACCTGGAAGGGGGTGAGGTTGGGGCCCACCTCCAGCGTATGGGTGCCAATGGGGACCGGGCCCCTCCAGGGCGCCGGTCCCAGTGCACGTCCGTCGAGCCGCACCTCCGCTCCGGCGGGGTCGACGTCGACGGACAGTGTGCCTTGGAGGCTGCCGCGCAGGCTTTCGAGGCGGGCGACGACGTTGGGCTGCACGCGCTCCGGGTCCAGGCGGGCGTCCGGGTTGGCTTCGAGCGCCCGTGCGAAGGCGGTCTCCATCTTGGCGTACTGACGGAGCGCCGCGTAGACCTCGCCCTGCACGAGGCGCAGTTGCGCGACGTGCGCTTCGTCGCGGGCCTGCCGGAGTCCGGTTTCAACGTGGGCGAGCGCGGCCTCGAAGTCCGCTTCGGAGAGGGATTGAAGCGCGGCGTCCAGGTCGCGGTTCTCCGCGACGGGGTCTGCGGCGGCGAGGAGCAACGACATCACCACCTGGGGCGCGCTCATGGACGAAGCTCGATGCGGACCACGGCCTTGGTGCCCGGAGCGACGTCCACCTGCCGCTGCTCCGTCTGGAAGCCGTCGCGCGTCACGCGGACGGAGTGCCGTCCACCGGGGAGGTCGAGGGACAGAGGCGTCGCACCCAGGTGCTTGCCGTCCACGTTGACGTCGGCCCAGACCGTCTTGCCGTCGTACACCGTCACCACGCGCAGCTCGCCGCGAGCCTGCGCCTGTGCGGAGGGCTGCTTCGCGCTGGCCGTCAACGGCCGTGTCTGGCTTCTGCTCCGGCGAAGCGGTGTCTTCGTGGCGGGCCCGGCGTGCGGCTCCGATGGAAGCCCTGTTGTGCTACCCGTCTCCTGCTCAATGCCGGATGTGCTTCCATGTGAGGCGTTGGACGCGATGCGCGCCTCCGGTGGGGGCACAGTGCCAGCGCCGTTTGTGGCGGGAGTGTCCGCGTGCGCGGTAAGCGTGCTGGACCCGGTGCGCGCCTCCGGTAGGGGCACCGTGCCAGCGCGGGTTGTGGCGGGAGCGTTCGCGTTCGCGGTGAGCGTGGTGGACTCGGTGCGCGTCGAGGGTGTGGGCGTTGTGCCCGCGCCGGTTGTGGTGGGAGCCTCCGCGTGCGTAGTGAGCGTGGCGGGAGCGTTCGCGGTGAGCGTGGTGGACTCGGTGCGCGTCGCGGGTGTGGGCGTTGTGCCAGTACTCTTTCGGGCGGCGGCATCGTCGAGGGCGGAGGTGTCCGCGGTCCCGGTGGCCGCTGCGGCGCTGACGGGCGCGGTTGGTTTGGGGCTCGATGCGGTCACGGCATGGGCTGCACTGGGGGGCTCCTGCTGGAGCGCCAGCATTCCGAACAACAACGCACCCACGCTCGCTCCACCGAGCGCCGTCAGCAGGAGCGAACGCCAGCGCTTTCCTCGCACCTCGGGTGCTCGCGCGGGGACAGCGGCCTCCGGCTGCTCCACGTTCACTCGCGCCGCTTCCTCCAGCGCCGCCAGCAGCGCGAGTGCCCCCGCGTGGCGTTGCTCCGGATCCATCGCGGTGGCCTGCACGAGCACCTCCGCCAGCGGCAATGACAGCCACGGGGCCTGCTCACGGATCGCCTGCGCCGCGTGCCGGGGGCCTTCGCCCAGCAATCGGCAGGTGCTCGACGGCGGCAGGCCCGTCAACATCTCCAGCAACACCAGGCCCAGTGAATACAGGTCCGCGCGCCCGCTCACGGGCTCACCCCGTGCCTGCTCCGGTGCCATGTAGCTGGGCGTGCCCAGCCGCAGACCGCTGCGGGTGGCCTCGTCTCCCCGGTGCTCCCAGAGGATGCCGAAGTCGAGCAGCGTCGCGCGCCCTCCAGGCGACAGGAAGACGTTGCCGGGCTTGATGTCGCGGTGCACGCACCCGCGCTGGTGGATGAAGTCCAAGCCCGCGCACACCTGCCGCGCCAGCGCGAGCACCTCCGCCACGGGCAGCGGGCCCGGCACCGACTTCAGGTAACGGGCGAGTGACATTCCCTCCAGGTGCTTCATCACGATGAAGGGCCGGCCGCGCTCCTGTCCCACCGCGTGGATGGGCGTGATGTGCGGATGCTCCAGCCGCGCCATCGCGCGCGCCTCCCGCTCGAAGCGCGCCACGCTCTCCGGATCCTCACACAGCGCTTCGTGCAGCAGCTTGATGGCCACGGTCCGCTCGAGCGCCACGTCCAGCGCCCGGTACACCTGACCCATGCCGCCCGCGCCCAACAGCTCCTCCATCCGCCACTTGCCCTCCAGCAGATCGCCCGTCTTGAGCGGCGGGCGGGTCGACGTCCGCGCGGTCCATCCGGCCTCGCCCGCGTGCTGGGTGATGACGGTGCACTCCGCGCAAGGCGCGCCCGCGAAGGGAAGGGGTAGCCCACAGGTGGCGCACGGTGAGGGTTGCTTGTGGAGCGCCATGGGCGGCCCTATGTTGCCATAACCCATGGGTGCTTCCTCCACCGAGCCGCTCTCCCCTGGTGCCCTGGCGGAGGGGCGACCTGAACCCCATGGCCCCCGCTTCCGGGTGGTGGTGGAAACAGGCCCCGATGCTCGCCGGGACGTCCTTCTCGAAGGCACGCTGCTCGTGGGCACCCAGGTCGAAGGGGGCCTCAAGCTGAGCGACCCGACGGTGTCGCGCGTGCATCTGGAACTGCAGGCCCGGCCGGAGGGCGTGCGGGTGCGCGACGTAGGCTCGCGCAACGGCACGTGGTCCCTGGGCGTGCGCGTCCACGAGGTGACGGTCGCCAGCGAGGCCCGCTTCACGCTGGGCAAGACGACCCTGCTCGTGCTGCCGGAGGCCAGCGACGAGGCCGGGACTCCCGTGCCACGTACGTCCTTTGGCCGCGCGCTGGGACAGAGCGCCGCCATGCAGCGCCTCTTCGGCGTGCTGGAGCGCACCGCGCGCTCTGCATTCTCCGTGCTGCTGCTCGGGGAGACGGGCACCGGCAAGGAGCTGCTCGCGGAGGCGCTGCATCAGGCCTCGCCCCGCGCGGCGAAGCCGTTCGTCATCGTGGACTGCGGCGCGGTGGTTCCGTCGCTCATCGAGAGCGAGCTGTTCGGCCACGCGAAGGGCGCCTTCACCGGGGCGCACGCGGATCGCCAGGGGCAGCTCGTGAACGCGCACGGCGGCACGGTGTTCCTGGACGAGGTGGGGGAGCTGCCGCTGGAACTCCAGCCGAAGCTGCTCCGCGTGCTGGAGTCGGGCACGGTGCGCCGCGTGGGCGACAACGCCGCGCGCGACGTGGACGTCCGCGTGGTGGCCGCCACGCACCGCGACCTGAAGGCGGAGGTGGCGGCGGGCCGCTTCCGCGCGGACCTCTACTACCGGCTGGCGGTGGTGCCGGTGCGCGTCCCCGCCTTGAGGGAACGGGCGGAGGACATCCCCCTGCTGGCGCGACACGTCTTCGAACAGGCGGGCCATCCGGACTTCCCGCTGACGGAGGCGCTGGTGCAGCGGCTGGTGGGCTACGACTGGCCGGGCAACGTGCGCGAGCTGCGCAACTTCGTGCACCGCGTCCTCGCGGCGGGAGACGTGGAGCTGCCGGACGCGAAGCCGGTGAGCGCCGTCACCGCGACCAAGGACCTGAGCGCGCTCACCTTCAAGGAGGCCAAGGAGCACATGGTGGAGGCCTTCACGCGCGAGTACCTCACCGCGCTGCTCGCGAAGTGCGACAACAACATCTCCGAGGTCGCGCGCACGGCGGGACTGGCACGCAGCCATGTCCACGGCCTGCTCCACCGCTACGGGCTGAAGGCCGGGAGCTGACGCCGTCCACTCCACGGAAGGCGCGGAGGAAGCGGGCCTGCCCGAGAAGCGTCACGCCTTGAAGGGCCGAGCCCGAGCGTGTCGGCCCGTCAGCGATGATCCGCGCGGCAGGACCGGCGCCGCACCGTTTGAGGGGCCGAAGCCGAGCGTGTCAGCCCGTCGGCGATGATTCGCGCGGCAGAACCGGCGACGCACCGTTTGAATGGCCGAGGCCGAGCGTATCGGCCCGTCAGCGATGATCCGCGCGGCAGGAGCACCGGCGATGCACCGTTTGAAGGGCCGAGTCCGAGCGTGTCAGCTCTTCAGTGACGACTCGCGCGGCAGGAGCACCGGCGACGCACCGTTTGAAGGGCCGAGTCCGAGCGTGTCAGCCCGTCAGTGATGATTCGCGCGGCAGGACCGGCGACGCACCGTTTGAAGGGCCGAGGCCGAGCGTGTCAGCCCGTCAGCGATGATCCGCGCGGCAGGACCGGCGACGCATCGTGACGGATGGCGGCCACGCTCCGGCACGCGTCAGCCCTTCGTGCGCGTGGATCTGCCGGTGAGCGTGGCGGTGGCGGCTTCGCGCGAGCGGTCCGGCTCCCAGGGCAGCCGTCCCGTGCCGGGGAGGAACGGGGCCACCAGCTCCGCCAGCTCTGGCATGCCGACCAGCGGTGCTCCGGAGCGCAACGATTGGTCCAACGCGGTCCGCAGCTCCAGCAGGGAAGGGCGCTTGGACGGTGTCTTGGACAACGCCGCCGTCACACTCTTCTGTAGCGTAGCGGGTACGCCTCCCGGCTTGCGAGGCACCTCCGTCAGCACCGCGTCCATCGTGGCGGCCGGCGTGTCCCGCCGCAGCGGCGGCTCGCCCGTGAGCAGCTCATGGAGCGTCAATGCCAGGCCATGCACGTCCGTCAGCGCATCCAGCGGCTCGGCGCGGAGCTGCTCCGGCGCGGCGTACTCCAGCCGGACCTTCACCTGTCCGGGCTGCGTCTCGGTGAGCCGCCCCGCTCGGCGCGCGATGCCCAGGTCCAGCAGCTTCACCGCGCCGGTGTCGGAGAGCATCACGTTGCCGGGATGGAGGTCGCGGTGGATGAGGCCCAGCGGCTGTCCGTCACGCCCTCGCAGCGGGTGCAGGTAGGCCAGGCACTCCGCCACGGTCAGCGCGATGCGCACCGCGTGGGGCCACGGCAGGGGACCCCGTCCGGCGGCGCGGCGCGCGTCCAGGAGCTGCGCCAGCGTGAGGCCGTGCACGTACTCGAACACGAGGAACAGCAGCCCGTCCTGCTGCCCGAAGGCCCGCAGCCTCGCGAGCGCCGGGTGGTGGAGCAGGGTGCAGAGGTGGGCCTCGTCCAGGAACTGCCGCACCCACGTGTCATCGCCCGCGACCTCCGGGCGCATCCGCTTGAGCGCCACCAGCCGGTCCGGCCCCACGCCGCCCTTCACCTCCGCCAGGAACACCTCCGACATGGCGCCCAGTGCCAGGCGCTTGAGGAGGACGAAGTCATCGAGGCTCGGGCCCTGCGGCATGGGCGCGGACCTTAACAGCCGCGTGTGGCACGGAAGCTGCCTTATGCCGTGACGAACACTGAGGCCCCCCCTCACCCCCGAAAGGCAGACGCATGTTCCGCCCCCTGAAGTGGTCGCTCCTCCTGGCCTGTGGCCTCACCGCGTGCGGTGGGCCCGAGCTGGACACTCCCGAGCTGGACACTCCCGAACTGGAGGCCGCCGACGTGGCGCAGGCCGCCATCGCGACGCCCAACCCCACGGGCCGCTTCTACATCGTGGGCAAGGACATCGTGGACCCCAGCGGCAACACGTTCTATCCGGTGGGCGCCAACCTGGACGGGTGGGACTTCTTCCAGCGCGACACGGAGAACCGCGCGGACGCCGCGGTGAAGTGGGGCTGGAACCTCGTGCGCATCAACGGCGCGCAGCTGGCGCACCCGGAGTACAACACCTTCGGCCTGGTGTCCGGCGACACGTCGAAGCCCAACTTCGACAAGATCGACCGCATCGTGCAGGCGTTCACGGCGAAGAAGATCGTCGTGATGCTCGAGTTCCACGACAAGGTGTGGAGCGGCGGGAAGACGGACGCCACGAAGCTGGCCCAGACGCGGGACGCCTGGGCGGCGCTCGCGCAGAAGTACAAGAACAACACCTACGTCTGGTTCAACCTGCTCAACGAGCCCCTCTGGGGCGAGGCGGTGACGGACTACCTGAGCGTGCTGGGGACGCTGCGTGCGGCGGTGCGCAATACGGGCGCGGAGAACGTCGTCGTCATCGACGGCGGCGTGGCGGGGCAGGAGTGGAACCGCTGGGGCGTGCCGGGCAACCTCATCCCCACGTACGGGCCGCAGCTGTCGGACGGCAAGTGCAACACGCTCTTCTCCATCCACGTCTACAACGCATGGGCGGAGGCCGGCGGCAGCAGCCCGCATACGGCGGAGTTCGTGGCGTACGTGAAGTCGGTGCAGTCCAAGAACCTGGCGCTCATCGTGGGGGAGACGGGCTGGAACAAGACGGACGCGGACGTGCCCCGGCTGAAGGCGGGCAGCATGGTGGCCTTCAACAACGCGCCCACCTACGGGGTCGGTATCGTCGCGTGGCACGGCAACCCGAACTGGGACGACACCTTCTTCCTCACCACCTCCGGCCAGTTCCACGCGGTGGACAACTGGACCACGCCCACCAACCTGACGGACTTCGGCAAGGCGCTGTGGAACCTGTCGAAGAAGAAGCCGGCCCTGGGCGCCTTCACCGGGGACTACCGGAACAGCCACTGCGGTTCGACGAACTGACTGTCCTGTCGTGTGGACAGCCCCTGTCCACGACGCAGGACAGGGGCCTCAACGCGCCAGTGCTTCCAGATGGCTGATGGCGTCGGCGAGGACGTGGCCACTTCCTCCGCCTGGCTGCCCGGGTTGAAGGGCGCCCCATTGCGGACGTCCTCCTCGTCACCCTGTATCGCCATCCCCTTCAGGCCGACAGGAGCTGCTGCGACGGGTCGAGCGGAAGGGTGATGGTGAAGCACGTCCCCTCCTCGGCGCAGCTCGTCACGGAGGCCTTCCCTCCGTGCGCCTCGGCGAGCCCCCTCACCAGGGGCAGGCCCAACCCCCAGCCCTTCTCCGCGCTCTCGGTGGCGGACCGCGTGCGGTGGAACGGCTCGAAGATGGTCTGCAGCTCGTTCGCGGCGATGGGGTTGCCCTGGTTGCGCACCTGGAGCATCACCTGGTTCCCGCTCCGGTCGAGCCGGACTTCAATCGGAGTGCCCGGCGCGCCGTACTTCGCCGCGTTGGAGGCCAGGTTCTCCACGATGCGGCGCAGCCCGAGCGGATCCGCCCGCATCTTGAACAGGCCTTGCGCCTTCAGGACGAAGCGCTCCGGATAGACCGCAGCGAGATCATCCAGGGTCTGGGCCACGACCGCGTGGAGGTCGCACTCGCCCAGCTCCAGCCCCACCCGCTTGCCGGCCTTGATGCGGTTGGCGTCCAGCAGGTTCTGGATCATCCGCTCCGCGCGGTCCAGGCTCGACGTCACCCGGGACACGGAAGTCTGCACGTTCGGCAGGTCCGCATGGCGCCTGCCCAGCAGCTGCGCGCTCATCTTCGCCGCCGTCAGGGGCGTGCGCAGGTCGTGGGTGAGCGCCGCGACGAACGTGTCCCGGAAGTTCTGCTCCGTCCTCAGCTTCTGGATCTGATCGCGCAGGTTGATCTCCGTCATGATGGAGGCCGTCAGCTCCTTCATCACCGTGAGGTCCTGCGAGCTCCACTCGCGCACCGTGGGCTGGATGCAGCAGAAGGTCCCCAGCACGTGCCCGTCCGAGTTGATCAACGGGAGCACGATGAGCGCGACGATGCCCCAGGGCCCCGTCGAGGGATGGAACTTCAGGAACGGGTCGGCGGGCGCGTTCGAGGAGATGATGGGGTCCCCCTCGAGCGTGTAGCGGCACAGCGACGCGTCGATGGGCAGCGTCCGGGTCTCCCGGAACGGCGAGGGCAGCCCGAAGTCCGCCTTGAAGAACTGCCGGTCCGCGTCCACCAGGGACATGATCGTCAGCGGGACGTTGAGCAGCTGCGCCGCCAGCCGGGCGAGGCGGTCAAAGGACTCTTCCCGCGGCGTGTCCATCAGCCGGGTGTCCCGGATGGCCTGCAAGCGGTTCGGGTCCGTGAGGCGGCGGTTGCACCGCTGCGTCCGCCCAAGAGAGGCCTCGTCCAATTCGCCCAGGAACTTCATGGGGACGATTTTAGTGCGCGGCGTGCGGGACCGGGCGCCTCCATCCCCAGCGCCAGGTCCTCCGTTCGCTGTCCAACCTTATGGGGAAGCCTGGAGAATTCCTCTGTGGAGTTTGACCCGCTTTCCCGGGGCCCGCCCTCCTTGCCTCCCGGACCCTTTCCGGGAGGCCTTCCCCCTTGCATCCCCCTCGTTCCTCGTCCCGCGCGGCCCTCGCCGCGCTCCTGCTGCTCCTGCCCACCCTGGCCCTGGCCGCGGACCGGGGGGCCTGGGCCCCGGGCGTCGCGTACGCCGTGGGCGACATCGCGTCCTATGGCGGCAAGGGCTACGACTGCCGGCAGGCCCACACGTCCCTGGTGGGTTGGGAGCCGCCCAACGTGCTCGCCCTGTGGCTGGAGCGCACCGGCACGCCTCCCGCGGACACCCAGGCCCCCACCGCCC
>NZ_RAVW01000188.1 GCF_003611585.1 Corallococcus exercitus
GCGCATGTCTCGTGGGCTCGGAGATGTGTATAAGAGCCAGCCCCCGCAGCCCCCCACTCAGCAGCCCCGGCACTGAGCCCGTCGGAGGCCGCGAGGCAAGCGAACGGCTGGGGAACGCCAGCAGGAGCCCGTCAGCACCGGGGGCCCGCCGCGCGCGGTGGTCCAAAACCTGTCCGACTGTCGGACAGGTTTCCACTGCTCGGATGGAGCGGAGCTCCCAGCCACAGCGAATGACGAGGCAAGTCCCAGCGGGCGCGCACCAGCCCGGGAGCACCTGCGGAAGTGGTCCAAAACCTGTCCGACTGTCGGACAGGTTTCCGCTGCTCGGCTGGAGCGGAGGCTCCCAGCCACAGTGAGTGACGAGCCAAGTCCCAGCGGGAGCGCACCAGCCCGGGGGCACCCGCGGCAGTGGCCCGAACCTGTCCGACTGTCGGACAGGTTTCCGCGGTGCGCCGCGGACCGGGAGTCCCTTCATGGACAGGGGTCATGTCCGAAGGCCTGGCTCCGTCATGGAAACGGGCTGGGTCGGTGCGCACCGGGTCCACTGGAGGGACCCTTCCTTCAACGCGTGACCGTGGGCGCGGCGCGCTGCCCTCGCTCCCGTGCGGGGAATGCGGTACGTCGCGATGGGTGTGGACGGGCTTGCTGCTCCTGGTGGCGCTCGCGGCCGGGGAGCCGTTGGAGGACGCGCGCCAGTCCTTCGCGGCGGGCCGGTACGCGGAAGCCGAACAACAGGCGCTCCAGGCCCCACCGTCCGGCGCCGCGCTGTACCTCGTGGGCCTGGCCCGCTTCCGCACCGGCCGCCCCGCTGAAGCGTTGGAAGCCTTCGATGCCGCGGGGCATGCGCCGGATGCTCCGGAGCCTGACTCCTGGAACTTCAACCGGGGCGCGTGTTTCTACGCCCTGGGCCGCTTCGAGGAGGCAGAGGAAGCCTTCGCCCGCGTCCGTGAAGGGGCTCCGCTCGCCCGTGCGGCATGGATCAACGCGGGCTTCGCCGCGTTCGACGCGGGCGCCCCGGACCGCGCCGCGCAGTGGGCGGAGCGCGCCGCGCCGGGTGCCTCCAAGGAAGAGGCCCTCCAGGTGGAGGAGCTGCGCGCCCTGCTCGCCCCCGCCGTGAACGAAGGCGATGAGGCCTACCGTCAGGGGCTCGCGTCCTTCGACGCCGGCCGCTTCGACGAGGCCCGTGCGCACTTCCTGCGCGCGGCGACGCGGCAGCCCGACTCCGGCCGGGCCCGGCTCATGGCCGGCGCCTCCGCCTGGCGCCTGGGCTCTCGCACGGAGGCCCGTGAGGACCTCACGGCGGCGCTGGAGCTGACGTTGAGCCCGCTGGACCGCAAGACGGCGCACCAGTACCTGGACCTGCTCTCCTACGGCCTGCGCTCCAGCGGCCCGGGCTTCTGGGCCTCCGCGAGCCTGGGGCCCGGCTTCGACAGCAACGTGCTCCAGGTGGGCGTCGCGGCGCGCGACGTGTCCGGCGCGAACGCGGACGTGGTGACCGCGAGCGCCTTCGCGGAGGCCAGCGTGGGCCTCACCGCGCGCTTCCGCCTGTCCGATGGACTCTTCGCGGCCCTCTCCTACGGCGGCAGCCAGCGCGCCTACTCCAATTCCTCCGTGCGGGACTACTCACTCCAGCTCCACCGCGCGACGGCGGCCGTGGAGTGGGAGGCCGCGCGCAGGGTGCGCGTGGGGCTCCTCGCGGGGGGAGACATCTTCTTCACCGGCCTGGAGGACTTCCGGGGGCTCCAGGCCTCCGTGAACGCCAACGCCTGGCTCGTCTGGGATGAAACCGAGCACACCACCACGCGGCTGGACCTGGGCGCCGCCGGCAAGGACGGGCTCGGCGAGGAGTTCGCCTATCTCACCGGCCCACGCCTGGACGCGACGCTGTCGCAGGAATGGCGCCTGGGGCTGGCGAGCGTCACGGCGTGGTACCGCTACCGGCAGGACCGCATCGGCACGCTGGAGCAGTCCTTCACCAGCGAGGACGAGACCCTCGTATCGCAGACGTATGTCATTCCATTCGGGTTCACGGGCCACGCCGTGGGCGCCGCCGGCCGGTGGCAACCCCTGCCATGGCTCACCGCCAGCCTGGACGCGGACGTGGAGTGGCGCCGCTACCTGGAGGACAACTCGCTGCGCGTCGTGACGACCAGCGGCGACACCGAGACGTGGAACGCCCGCCGCCGCCACGACACGCGCTTCGTGCTGGCCCCCACCGTGAGCGCCCGGCTGTCGAGCCACCTGCGGCTCACCGCGCGCTACGAATTGCTGGTGAACCGCTCCAACATCGACATGCGGCTGACGGACGACGACGCCGCGGCCTGCGAGGGCGCGGAACACCTCTGCCACGCGTACGACTCCACGAACGGCAACTACGAGAAGCACGGCGTGATGCTCCAGCTCGAAGCCGTGTGGTGAGCCGCGCACCGGCGTGTCGGCTCCGCGATGAAGGGTTCCATCCAGGGGGTGGGGCCTTCAGGCACAGCGGCGTGGAGGGCGTGTTGCGCAGGGGGAATCACCTCTCCACCTTGCCGCACGACGAACCCACGACAGAGGAGGCACACCATGCCCATGTCCCGACTTCCGTTGACGCTCGCCGCGGCCGCGGCGCTTTGTTTCTCCGCCGGTTGTTCCAAGAAGGGGATGCACAAGGAGGAGTCGAAGCAGCCGATGCCCGCCTCCGCCCAGTCCACCGCGATGCCGTCCACGGCGGACCAACGCTGCCCCATGTCGGTGCCGGGCACCCAGGTCCAGACGCAGGACACGTCGGACGGCGTGGCGCTCATGTTCACCACGTCCGACACCGCCCAGGTGTCCGACCTCCAGACGCGCGCCCGGCGGATGCTGGACGAGCAGTCCAAGCGCACCAGCGCGGTGGAGACGCCCCTGGACCTGGCGCAGGAGCAGGACCTGGGCGACGCCTCCACGGAGGAGCAGAGCGGCCGTGACGAGAGCGGCACAGGTGGCGGCGGCGGCAACCGGAGCATGATGGCCGGGGCGCCCACCGTCCCCGCCAAGGCCGTGGCGACAGACACGCCGGAGGGCATCACCATCACCTACTCCGCCCAGGACGAGATGCAGAAGCGCCAGCTCATCGACGAGGTCCATGAGACCGCCCGTCAGATGAAGGGCGGCCACTGCCCCGGCATGTAACTCAAGAAACCCCGAGACGGACTCCCTGTCCGTCTCGGACTACTCCAGAGGCATGGCTTCAATGTGGCGGTTTGACCCAAAACGATGCCTCGACTCGGCCGCTAACTTGGAACCACATGGCGAGCCCCGGTAGAGTCGAGCCGTGCGCAGAGCGAGAACGCGACGACGCTCTCCTGCCCGCCTATCAAGGAAGAGTAATGCCCCATTCATCAAGGGTTGCCCTGTGTCTTGCGGCCTGTGTCTGCATTCCATTCGTTTCATTCGCAGCTGAAGACGGACCTAACTTCGAGAAAATTGCCCCCGGACAGACTTTCGTGCTGGCGGCACCTATAGGAACCTCTGCCGATGTGCTTGGCATGGGATTTGACGAAAGCCTCTCCGACACAGACTCAGATGGAAAAACGCATCGCGTTTTCGCTACCAAAGTCAAGCGGGTGCCAGAGAACCAGTACTTCTCCCAGTTCGAGCAGCTAGACAACGAGTTCAAGATCAAAGCTCACGCGCGCGTGCTGGCCACGTCCATGAACGTCGGATTCTCCGGCGAGAAGAGGTACATGGCTCTCCGCGTCTACCATCTACAAGAAGTTGCTACACTGGATCCAGGCAAGCAACTCGACACCGCCCCCATCGTGGCCCAGAAGGTATTCTATGGTTGGGCTCTAAACGTCATCATTGAAGGAGATGCTTCGACCTTCACGGCGGAAGCAGCAACGGAACTGATGTCTGCGGGCGCCGACGTCGATACAACTGTGAAGCGGTATCAGCTCAAGAAGTATGTTCACCTGCAGGGTCTTGAGGCCAAGAACAAAACCCACATCCCTATCGTGGTCGATGCCTCACGACTCAACGAAGAATTCCAAGTGTCAGAAAAGCCTTCTCCTATCTTCATCGAATACAAGGTCATGAAGGAGATATTCAGTCCCAAGCTGGCATGGCAGCGAGGAGGATTCACCCCAGGCCGCTATCGGCTGACCAACATTGGGTTCAAGGTTGCTACGACCAAAGCCAATGGGAAGCCGTGGGATGCTTTTGGCAATCCACCAGATCCATTTGTCACAGTCGTCCTTGACGGAGAGCAAATCGACACCTGCTTCGCCAGGGATCAACATGAAGGCTCCTGCCCAAGCCAAAAGGTTGTGACGTTGACCGAAAGCAGTTCGTTGCAGGTGGTTGCCATCGACAAGGATGTGAGCGAGAACGATGCCATTGGCACGGGCAGCGTAGACAACATCATTGCGGCAGGCAGGCCATACTCCGAACTTGAACTGAACACGCAGGGGCAGCTGCAGCGCGCCACCGTGACCTTTGTCCCGGTAGCGAGCCCTCCGCCGGCGGTCGCCGCCCCCGCTGTCCCCTAGTCTCAACGCCACGCAACCGGTTCACGAGACTTGGCACAACCTCACGTTCTCCACACCACCGTGAGGTTGTTGCTGGGCATCTCCACCACGCGCTCGCGCTGGAGTCCGTGGCGCGCGGCCTCGGCCGTCACCGCGCCCAGCTCGCGCACGCCCCACGCCGGGTCTCGCGCGCGGAGCGATTCGTCGAAGGCGAGGTTGCTCGGCGCGGTCTCCTTCCCCTCCACGAAGTAGGGCCCGTACAGCACCAGCCGTCCGCCCGGCCGCAGCACCCGCGCCGCGCCGCGCATCAGGCCCTGGCAGGCCGTCCACGGCGCGATGTGGATCATGTTCACGCAGAGCATGGCGTCCGCGTGCGCCACCGGCCACGTGTCCGAACCCGCATCCAGCAGGCGGGCGGGCAGGAGGTTGGACAGCCCCTCCTCCGCGCGCCACGCGTCGATGCTCTCCAGCGCCGCCGGGTCCCCGTCCGTCGGCTGCCAGGTCAGCCCCGGGAAGGCTCGCGCGAAGAAGGCCGCGTGCTGGCCGGTGCCGCTCGCCACCTCCAGCAGCGTGCCCGACGCGGGCAGCACCTCCCGGAGGACGGTGAGCAGGGGTTCGCGGTTGCGTTCGGTGGCGGGGGCGTGGCGCTTCATGCCCTACCCTCTTCCACACCCGCGCACGCGAGGAAAGGCCGCTCGCGGAAGTTTGCAATCACAGCCAACGCACGGGCCGTTCGCGCGCGGGATCCGCAACACTTTCCGCGTCCCGCCGACAACCTCCTGCCGTACCGCCTCATCCCCCTCGCAGGAGCAATCTTGACGTTCTTCAACCGGAATCTTTCACGCATGCTGTGCTCGGTGTCGCTGTTCGCGCTCGCCGGGTGCGGGCCGCTGGACGCGGACGCCCCTTCCCTCCCCGAGCAGGAGGTCGCCACCGCCCGGCAGGCGGTGTCCGCCATCGCGTACCGGAGCAGCGCCACGGCGGGTGGCAGCACGCGCACGTCGCTGAGCATCGCCAAGCCCACGGGCACGGCGGTGGGTGACGTGCTGCTCGCGCGCATCATCAACCGCAACAACGTGGCCGCGGTGGCGACGCCTCCCGCGGGCTGGACGCTGGTGCGCTCGGACCAGAGCGCCTCGCAGATCAAGGCGTGGGTCTTCTACAAGGTGGCCACCGCCTCCGAGCCGACCACGTACGCGTTCACCATCGACCTCGCCAGCTACATGGCCGGCAGCATCTCCGCGTTCTCCGGCGCGGACACGGCCAACCCCATCGACGCGCAGACGGGCCAGAAGAACGGCCTCACCGCCAGCTTCAACACGCCTGCCCTCACCACCAGCACCGCCAACGGCGTCGCGGTGTGGTTCGGCTCGCAGCTGTGGACCGGCGCCGCGTGCCCGGACAGCCCCATCGTCCCGCCCGCGGGCTTCACCGAGCCCGTGGACACCTGCCTCGTGTCCTCGTCCACGGGCGTCATCTACAACGTGGCCTACAAGGACCTGGGCGCCGCGGGCGCGCAGGGCTCGTTCAACGGCTCGTCGCCCTACGCGGAGACGAACACCGCGCAGGTCGTCGCGCTGCGCGCGGCCAACGCCTCCGCGTCCTGCTCCGTGGGGGACACCTTCTCCACCGCGTACACCACCCAGGGCACCGTGACGGCCCCCGCGCTGGTGGAGCCGTCCGGCCTCGCCGCCAGCCGCCTCACGCCGGGCGTCATCTACGCGCACAACGAGGACACCACCGCCATCGTCGCCATCAGCACCGCGGACGCGAGCACCCGGGGCACCTTCAACGTGTCCAACGTGACGCCCGCGGACTGGGAGGACGTCGCCAGCGGCCCGTGCCCCGCCGGCCAGTGCATCTACATGGGCGACATCGGCCGCTCGAGCGCCAACTTCCCCACGCCGCCGTCCACCTTCGCCGTCTACCGCATCCCGGAGCCCAACATCGGCGCGGGCCAGACGAGCGGCAACCTCACCGCCGAGGCCTTCCCGTTCCAGTACCCGGATACGCCCAAGGACGCGGAGACCATCATGGTCCACCCCACCACGGGCGACATCTACATCATCACCAAGTCCTACGCGGGCGCGAGCAAGGTCTACAAGTTCCCCCAGCCGCTGCCCACGCCGGGCACCATGAGCACGCTCGTGTTCGTGGCCAACCTCCAGCTGCCCACCACCACGGATACGAACTACGGCGCGGCCACGTCCGGCGCCATCCACCCGTGCGCCAACCGCTTCCTCTTGCGCACCTACCGCAAGGTGTATGAGTTCCGCGCCGCCACCGGCGCGGCCTTCGAGACCGCGTTCGCCGCCACGCCCGTCTCCCTGACGGATACCGTGGAGGGCCAGGGCGAGGCCATCGAGTACGACCCGACCGGCACGGCCTATTACACGATGAGCGAGTCCCCCTCGCCCTTCAAGCTCAAGCGCGTCGTGCGCCAGTAGCACGCAATCGCAGTCAGCCTTGAGGCCGCGTCCGGCAACCTTCGCCGGGCGCGGTCTCGCACGCGCCGTGAGACCTCCGGCCCGTTCCCGTATGGAAACGGAATTGATGTTATTTCTCGTTTTCCATGTATAATCGCAGTCATGCGATGCTTTCGTTCCCGTCTCGCGCGCTCCGTCGCGCTGTCCACCACGCTGCTCCTGGCCTGCGGGCCGGAAGGGGAACAGCCGCCCTCCCGTGACGCATTGCTGGGGCAGGCGCGGGCGCTGGCGGCGACGGGCCACAAGGCCTTCCGGGTGATGACGTACAACGTGCGGGGTCCCCTGGACACGGGCATCCGCGCGTGGCCCAACCGCAAGGCGGCGGTCATCCAGCGCATCCTCGCGAACAACGCGGACATCGTGGGCGTGCAGGAGGCCCAGGCGCCCGCGGGCGGGCCCAGCATCCCCGCGGACCTCATCGAGGGGCTGACGGGCACGGACAAGCCCTACGGCGTCCACAACCCGGGCGGTGGCAGTCCGAAGCTCATCTTCTTCAAGAAGAGCCGCTTCGAGATTGCCTCCGAGGTGGGCCAGGGCAACGAGCCGCTCGTGAATCCCTATGCCTCCACCGCCACGTGCTTCAGCCACGCGGAAGGGAAGAAGATCTCCTGGGTGGGCCTGCGCGACCTGACGTCCGGCCAGGTGTACTTCGTGGCCAATACGCACTTCGCCTACTCGGCGGAGTGTTCGCTGGGGCGGCTCAAGGAGGCGGAGCAGATGGCGTCGTTCCTCGCCACGAAGCCCGGCGGGCTGCCGGTCATCGCCATGGGGGACTTCAACTCGGACGCGCAGGGGCAGTCCACGCCGGGGGAGGCCACCATCGAGAACCTGGAGTCCGGGGCCCGGCTCTTCCGCACCGCGCGCTTCGACGGCGTGACGGGGGTGGACGACGCCACGTTCAACAACGCGTGGAGCGGCTCCACGTCCACGAAGTACAACCGGCTGGACTACATCTTCCACAACGGGGGCGCGCTCACGTCGTCCGCGCCCGCCATCGACCGGACGGAGAGCGGCGGCATCACGCCGTCGGATCACTACGCGGTGCTCGCCACCATCCGCCCCGCCGTCTTCTCCGCGGGCTCCACCCTCTCCCCGACGCCCAACGGCACCTCCACGAGCACGCAGCTGTTCTTCGCGGACGTCACCGGCGACGGCTGCGCGGACCGCATCACCTGGAACTACGCCGTGGGTGAGGGCGAGACGTGGGTGGCGAGGTCGAAGTGCGACGGCGGCTTCGAGGCGGCGGTGAAGAACACGGGCGCGACGAGCGGGGTCGCCACCACGCGCTTCTTCTTCGCGGACGTCACCGGCGACGGCTGCGCGGACAAGGTCCTCTGGCGGCCCAACCTGGGGGACGGCGAGGTGCGCATCTACCCCGCGAAGTGCGACGGCACCTTCGGCGACCGCGTGGCCGTCACGCAGGCGGCCAGCACCAGTGACGCCACGCGCTTCTTCTTCGCGGACATCACCGGCGACGGGTGCGCGGACCTGGTGCGCTGGAACCCCACGCAGAAGTCCGGCGCGTTCGACGCTTTCGTGTCGAAGTGCAACGGCACGGTGTCCTTCGGCGCCGCGGTGACGAGCACGACCGGGGCGAACACCAGCGTGGGCACGCGCGTGTACTTCGCGGACGTGGACGGCGACGGCAAGGCGGACCGCGTGCTGTGGAACCCGGACCAGGAAGGGGGCCGCACGCGCGTGTACCGCTCCACCGGCGCGGGGGCCTTCGCGCTGTTCTTCCTGCACGAGGCGGGCACCAGCGGCGTGGACACGTCCCGCTTCTACTTCGCGGACGTGGACGGCGACGGCAAGGCGGACAAGGTCTTCTGGCGGCCGGGCTTCCGCGAGGGCCGGATGCAGGTGTACCCCAGCACCGGCACCAACTTCGCGGGCAGCCCGGTGATGGACAACACCGGCTTCAGCAACTCGGAGAACACCGGCTTCTTCTTCGCGGACATCGACGGCCGGGACGGCGCGGACAAGGTGTACTGGAACCCCAACAGCTACGACGGTGACACCAAGGTGTTCCGCGCGCTGGCGCAGTGACCCGTTGAAGACAGGGCGGGGGCGCGCGCAGACTGCGCCCCCACATGCGCGCCCTGCTCTTCGCCACCGTCCTGTCCGGGGTCCTCGGCTCCGCGTCCGCGCGGGCCCAGGCCCCTGCCCGTTCCTACGTGCTGCGTCCGGCACGCGTCTTCGACGGCACCACCCCCAAACCCCACGCGGGCTGGGTGGTGGTCGTCACCGGCGAGCGCATCGTCTCCGCGGGGCCCGCGCAGGGCGTGAAGGCGCCGGAGGGGGCGGAGGTCATCGACCTGCCCAACGCGACGCTGCTGCCCGGGCTCATCGAGGGCCACTCGCACCTGTTCCTGCATCCGTACAACGAGGCGAAGTGGGACGACCAGGTGCTCAAGGAGTCCCTGGCGCTGCGCGTGGCTCGGGCCACGAACCACGCGAAGGCGGCGCTCCTGGCGGGCTTCACCACCACGCGCGACCTGGGCACGGAGGGCGCGGGGGACGCGGACGTGGGCCTCAAGCAGGCCATCGACCAGGGCATCATCCCGGGCCCCCGCATGGTCGTCACCACGCGCGCGCTCGTCGCCACCGGCAGCTATGGCCCCAAGGGTTTCGCCTCCGAATGGACGGTGCCCCAGGGCGCGGAGGAGGCGGACGGCGTGGACGGCCTCACGCGCGCGGTGCGCGGGCAGATGGGGCGCGGCGCGGACTGGATCAAGGTCTACGGCGACTACCGCTGGGGCCCGCGCGGCGAGGCGCTCCCCACGTTCTCCCAGGAGGAGATGCGCCTCATCGTGGAGACGGCCCGGAGCGGCGGGCGTCCGGTGGCCGTGCACGCGAGCACGCCGGAGGGCATGAAGCGCGCGGTGCTGGCGGGCGCGGAGAGCATCGAGCACGGCGACGCGGGCACGCCGGAGGTCTGGAAGCTGATGGCCCAGCGGGGCGTGTTCCTGTGCCCCACGCTGGCCGCGGGCGACGCCATGCTCCAGTACCGGGGCTGGAAGCGCGGCGTGGATCCGGAGCCCGAGTCCGCGAAGAAGAAGCGCGAGGGCCTCAAGGCCGCGCTGGCCGCGGGCGTGCCCCTGTGCGTGGGTGGGGACTCGGGCGTCTTCACCCATGGAGAGAACGCGCGCGAGTTGGAGCTGCTGGTGGCCAGCGGCGTGACGCCCGCGCAGGCGCTCCAGGCGGCCACCTCCGGCAACGCGCGCATGCTGCACTGGGAGGACCGCATCGGGCAGGTGAAGGCCGGGCTCCTCGCGGACCTCGTCGCCGTGGAGGGCGACCCCACGCAGGACATCGCCACCGTGCGCCAGGTGCGTCTGGTGATGAAGGGCGGCACGTTGTACCGGCGCTGAAGCGAGTCTCAATGCCTCACACGGCGGACGCGGCCGAGCACGCCGTCCGCGAGCCCCGCCAACAGCAGCACCGGCGCCACCAGCACCGCGCCGAACCAGGCCAGCGTGTAGACGATGCCCAGGCCCATGCGCCAGGGGCCGCCCACGACGGTCCCGGACAGCACGCCCACGGACTCACGCCCCCCGCCCAGGTGCAGTCCCACGAAGAGCGCGATGAGGCCCAGCGCCGCAATGACAAACGGATGACGCCTCATCGGTGTGCCTCCAGCCGCGGCGCCCGCGCGAGGCGCCAGAGGGGTCCTTCGACGAGCGCGTACAGCAGCACCGCGTCCGCGAGCGGGTTGCCCGCCGCGAAGCGCAGGCCGGTGTCGTCGTGCACCGGGAAGGCCGCGAAGTGGAGGCTGGTGAGCAGCCCGTCCAGCGCCTCCTCGTCATCGAACGCCGCCGCGCCCACGAGCGCGAGCCCGCTGGAGCCCGCGTTCGCGTTCACCCACGGAATCGTGGGCCCGGAGTCGATGTCCTGCACCGCCCCCGCCTCCGAGGGCCACTCCCCTGCCCACGCGAAGCCCAACGCCTGTCCCAGGAGCGCGGCGCGGGCCCGCTGGTACTGGTCGCGCGCGAAGTCCGCGTCCACCACCTGGAGCATGTGCGCGGCGAGCCACAGCGTGGAGCCCTCCGGCCCGTCCTTCGTCACGCCGTCGTAGGTGAAGCTCGACACGAGCAGACCGGTCCGACTGTCGGACAGGTTCTTCCGCGCGGAGGCCACCCACCGGGCCAGGAGCGCGCCATGGTCCCGCCCATCCACCCTGTCCGACAGGCGCAGCGCCGCGAGCGCCACCGTGTTGCAGAAGGTCCAGCCCTCGTCAGGGTAGCTCTCCGCGGCGAGCACCGGCGCCCGCTCCAGTTGCGCGGTGATGAGGTCCACGCGCTCGCGCAGCAGCGGCGCGTAGTCCGCGCGGGGCGCCACCACCTGGCGCGCGGCGAGCATCAGCGCCAGCTCCCCGTCCACGAAGAGGCTGCGCCCCGCGGAATCCTTGAAGGGCCCCGCGTGTACGTAGGGCAGGAAGAAGGCCTCGGGCGCCCATTGCTCGTCGCGCAGCGTCCGGGCGATGAGCGCGTCCACGACCTCCAGGTGCTCGGCCCTCCGCCAGGGCTCCGCCAGCGCGAGGTTCGCGAACGACAGCACGGAGAAGGTGCGCACCATCAGGTCCCACTCCGGGTTGGTGCGGTGGAGCACGTCGCGCTCGGCGCTCGACTCCTGGAGGGAGAACGCGCGCTGACGCGAGGCCAGGGCCGCCGCCAGCGCCTTCCGGTCGCGGGGCTGGAACACGAGGTGCAGCGACGGCAGCCACACCGCCACGGCCAGCACCAGCAGCACGAGTTTGCGTCGCATGCGCGGCAGTATCCGCTCCTCGCATGGCCGCATCCCGGGTCCGTGCGCCGGACGGTCGCTCCCGCGCGCTGAACGGTCGCGGCCCACCCCGGGCCTGCTTCGTCGCGAAAGCGCCATGTCCCAGCGCGAGGGGCCCGCGTGTCTCAAGGGCCATGAAGACACACGGATGGACGGCCCTGACGGTCGGAGTGTTCCTGGGAGGCATTGGCCTGGTCAGGCCCCCTTCGGCGGAGGCATGCAGCCCCCCCCTGTGTACCGTGGAGGGCAGCCATGTTCCCCTGCCCCCGGACGCGGTCGTCCCCGCGAACGTGCCCGCCCTGGTGGTGGTGCCCCCTGCCCATGAAGGGGTGGAGGAGCAGAGCCTGCGACTGCGCACGGAGGAAGGCGTGGACGTGGAGGCACGCCTCCTCAAGGGTCCTGGAAGCAGTGGCGTCCTCGTGCCGGCCGCGCCGCTCGTTCCCGGAGCGCGCTACCACCTGGAGGGAAGCGTCCCCTGCTCCGACGGCCACACGGGGCAGCCGTTCGCCGCGATGGCGGACTTCACCGCGGGCCCGGAGGTCGCGCTGCCCACGGCGACCGGCGTGCTCCAGGCGGGAGCCACGCAGTACGGAGCCATCCGTGTCTGGGACAGCAGCGCGTCCTGCTCGTCCGACATCATGGGCAGCCAGGTGACGTTGGGCTTCACGCCCGCACCGGAGCTGGTGCCCTTCCTGCCCTGGGTGCACTGGACGCTGGAGGTGGATGGACAGACGTGGGCCACGGCGCCGCACGGCGCGGTGGACGCCAACGGCGGCGCCCGGCCCGCGGATGGGTTCAGGACGATGCGGGACCTGCTGACGGTCTATACGCTCTGTGGCAACGAGCCCTCCGGCCTGCCGCCCTCGGCCATGGGCGTTGCGCCTGGAGTGCATACGGCCACGCTGCGCCCGGTGCTCGAACAATCGGAGACGGCGCTGCCCGCGCTGGAGGCTTCGTTTGAACTGACGTGTCGCCGGATGTGCGGTTGCGCCGACGGCGGCTACAACCCCGGCGCTGAGGCGGGCCCCGATCCGGATGACGGCCTTCCGCTGAAGGCCAAGGGGTGCTCGCAGGCCGGAGGCGGTCTGTCGGTGCTGGGCCTCCTGGCGGCCCTCCGCCTCTGGCGCCGTCGGACGGCGTGTCCCAACGCACCGGTCTCACGTGTCTCAAGGCCATGACGACACGCGGATGGAAGGCCTTGGGCGCGGTGGCGGTGTTGCTGGGCGGGGGCATCGTGCGGCCCCCTTCCGCGGAGGCCTGCGGCGGCCCCGTGTGCGACCCCGCGAAGGTCCGCGTCCCCCTGCCCCCGGACGCGGTCGTGCCCGCGAACGTGCCGGCACTGGTGATGCTGCCGTTTCCCGTGTACGGCAAGGAGCTCGAAACCCTGCGCCTGCGCACGGAGGACGGCGCCGACGTGGAGGCGACCCTCCTGCCGGGCCCTCACCGGAGCGGGCTCGTTGTTCCGGCGGCTCCACTCGTTCCCGGAGCCCACTATCGCCTGGAGGCCCACGACCTCTGCGGTGGCTTTCCGCAGGAGCCCGGCGCGGCGGAGGTGTCGTTCACGGCGGGTCCGGCGGTCACGTTGCCGGCGGCGTCCGGCACCCTGCGAGCGGAGCCAGAGCAGCAAGCGACCTTCCAGGTCTGGGGCGGCTCGACCTGCTCCGTGGGCGTGGAGGGCCGCACGGTGACGCTGGGCTTCACCCCCGCGCCGGAGCTGGTGCCCTTCCTGCCGTGGGTGCACTGGACGCTGGAGGTGGATGGAAAGACGTGGGCCACGGCGCCGCATGGCGCGGTGGACGCCGCGGGCAACGTCATGCCCCCGAATCGGTTCGCGTACGCCCATGACCTGCTCATCGTCTACTCGGTCTGCCGGGTCCTGTCCGACGAGCCGGCCCCTTCGGACCAGGGCCTCCCCCCGGGAAGGCATGTGGCCACGCTCCGCCCGGTGCTTGAACAGTCCGGCACGCCGCTTCCACCCATGGAGGTCTCCTTCGAGCTGGCGTGCCCGAAGCAGGAGCCCGCCCCCGCCCCGGATGTCGAGCCCGAGGACCTGCGCGACGGATGCTCACAGGCGAACGGAGGGTTCACGGTGTTCGGGCTCCTGGCCACGCTCCGGCTCTGGCGGCGCCGGTCCTGAGCGATGTCCCACTTCGCCGGGCTCCGGTGTCTGATGAAGCAAATGCACGGACACGCTTGGACATGGAGCACGGTGGGGATGTTCCTCCTGGGGCTGGGGGCATTCGCGCCTCCATCGGCGGAGGCCTGCGCCGCGCCCAATTGCCTCATCGACGTTCGCTTCCCGCTTCCCGAGGACGGGGGAACGGTTCCCGCGAACGTCCCCGGGCTGGTGGTCAGGCCACCGCTGCTGGAGAGCACGGACGTCTCCACGCTCCGGCTGCTCCAGTCGGATGGCACGCCGGTGCCCTTCACGCTGGCGGATGGCGCCCGCACCACGCACGTCCTGGTCCCCAAGGCGCCGCTCGTGCCGGGCACGCAGTACCGCATCGAGGCGAAGGGCATCTGCCAGTACCGGGAGACGCAATCCCAATCAGCGACCTTCACCGCGGGCCCGGAGCGGCCCCCGCCCACGACCCTGGGCACGCTGAGCGTGGACACGCCGAGCCGGGGGATGTTCCCGGTGTACGGGGACTCGAACTGCGGCAGCACGCAGGAGGGCGAGTCCACCACGCTGCGCTTCACCCCGTCAGCGGAGCTGGTGCCCTTCCTGCCCTGGGTGCACTGGACGGTGGAGGTGGACGGCCAGCCCTGGTCCTTCAGCAATCACCACGGGCTGACGTCGACGGGCGCGGACAACTACGAGAGCCACCAGTACGAGTACAACCGGCCGCTGCTGTTCCTCTACACGGTCTGCACGCCGAACAACCCGCTGCCGCCCGGCCTGGGCCTCACACCCGGACGCCACCAGGCCACGCTCCAAGGGACGCTGGAGCACGCCAACCTCACGCTGCCGCCGCTGAACGTGGACTTCGAGCTGAGCTGCGCCACGCAGTCCGTGGACGCGGGCACCGGGGACGATGGAGGCACGCCGGACGGGGATCCCATCAGCAGCCCGTCCAAGGGCGGCTGCACGCAGGCGGGAGGAGGCCTGACGGTGCTGGGACTCCTCGCCACGCTGCGGCTCTGGCGCGGCCGGGGTGCGAAGGCTTGAACCCCGGAGGCCGAGCGCGCCGGCCTCCGGGGCCGGTGCTCAGTAAACCCAGACGCTCTTGGGCGCGAAGCTCAGGGGGCTCACCCACTCGCCGGGGCCAATGGGATAGGGACCGCCAACGCAGTCCTCGTTGAGGAACAGCGATGCGGTGTAGGGGCCGTTGTTGATGGCGGAAACGGCCCGGTCCTCCCAGCCGTGCTCGGGGAGGTTCACACAGGTCCCCGCGCCGCCGGGCGGCCAGGCCATGACGTTCCACACCTCACCGGTGAAGTCCGGGCCGTCGAACAGGCACAGGACCCCGGAGAAGGGACACGGATTGTCCTCGGCCGCCGCCTCCGCGGGCAGCAGCACGGCCGCCGCGGAGAGTCCCAATGTCATCGCGGCGCCCAGCCCCAGGAGGGCGGAACGCTTGAAGCTGCCAGTCTGCTGCCGGAACGCATGCCAATTCATTGCAATGTCTCTCCTGCCCGGTTGAACGTGCACTGCCACGCAATGCTAGAGCACCGCGTGGGAGCGACGAGCGGCGAGTCCTGGAAAGCAGGTGCGTTCATTTCGTGGTGAACGCCTTGAGTCCATTGCCATGGAAAATTCCATTCCGCTCGGCGCCAGCTACGCCGGGCCCGGTGCGCGCGCCGCACTGCGCGCCATGCCCCCGACGACGAGGTGGTGGAAGGGCCGGATGACGTTGAAGTACACGGGCCCGGCCCAGTTCCGGTAGTGCACCAGCGTGACGACGTGGAAGCGCCGCCGGGGCCCACCGCCCGGCTCCATCACGACGGCGAGGGTCGCGTCCAGGTGTTGGTCCGTCGCGGACACCACCCAGACGTGTTCCTCCTCCGCGTGGCGCACGGTGAAGAACAAGGCCGGGCTCCCCGGGGCCATGGGGATGTCCTCCGGGCGCAGGCGCCGGGGCCGGGGCAGACCGTGCTGGCGCATCCCGAGCAACCGGACGAAGACGGCGCGCACTCCGTACAGGGCCGTCATCCACGCGGGCTGGTACGACAGGAGCGCCGCGAGGAACTCGCGCAGCGTGGCTTCCGACTCCACCGTCTTCACGTCCACGTGGTCCGCGCCTTGCGCGAAGGGACGCAGCACTTCCGGCAGCGGAGCGGAGGCGCGGAACCAGAAGAGCCCCCACCCGATGGCGCCGTGAATTCCTCCCACGAGCATCAGCAACGTCCCTATCGTCACCCGCATGCACGGCCCCCATTCCTGTCATCGGATACGGTAGCGTATCCCGATACGGCACCGTATAGCGCCGGCCCACCGGGAACGCGCCCTGGACCTCCGGGAGGGGCTCCGCCAGACTGCGCTGGACGATGAGCCGCCCTACTTCCCGCCCGCCGGAGCCTTCGCCCTTCCGGAGCATCGAGGACATCCGCAAGCGGCACCGGGGGCCGGGGCTGTCAGCGGAGGACTGGGCGGACGCCGCCCTCTGGAGCCTCGCGGAGGGCGTGGAGGCCCTGTCCGTGGAGCGGCTGTCCCGCGGCCTGGGCGTGACGAAGGGCGGCTTCTACTGGCACTTCAAGGACCGCGCGGACGTGCTCCAGGCCGCGCTCGCGCGCTGGGAGCAGCTGGCGACCACGGAGTTCATCCAGCGACTGGAGACCCTGCCGGACCCGAAGCAACGGCTGCACCAGCTGCTGGCGCTGACGTTCGACCTGGGCCCGCATGGGAAGATTGAAGTCGCCATCGTCGCGGGCGCCGCCTCGGACCCGAGCATCCAGCCGGTCCTCGCGCGGGTGTCACAGCGGCGGCTCGACTACCTGGTGAAGCTGTACCGTGCGCTCGGGCTGCCGGCCCGCGAGGCGCGCAACTGGGCCTTGCAGGCGTATTCCACGTACGTGGGGCTCCTGCACCTGGCCATCGCCAGCCCGGAGACGCTGAGCTCGAGCCGCGCTCGCGCGGACTACATCCAGCATGTCGCCCGGACGCTGATCCCCGCGTGAGGGCGGAGCCGCGGCGCACCCGGTGGGGAATCAACCCGGCATTCGCAGGCTGGGGTCACAACGGTACGTTGAGCGCGACTCCGTCCCGGCCGGAGACCCAGTCGCGCAGGTACTTGTTGAGTTCGCCGTAGAACGACACCGACACCAGCTCGGCCACGGAAAAGAGTTGGACGAGCAGTGCTCCCACATTCCCGTTGTGCGTTTCGGCCGCGTCGGCGTCGACGTACTCCTCGAGGATCGAGTAGTGCCCCGGCCGCTGGGTGACGAACCACTGATAGCGCAACGTCCCCGGTTCGCTCGCGGCGGCGGAAGCCAACGCGCGGGCGAGCCGGATGAACTCGGGCTCATTGTCAGGCCGCTGCACCCGAAACTCACACTGCACCAGGAGGGTCATCCGCCGAGGATACGGCAGAGCGGCCCTCCACTGTTCCGAGATGGAGTGCCCGGCTTCAGGCCGGGACGAACTCCACCGGGAGCGTCCGGGGCCCGTGGATGGTGAGCCCCGGGAGCCACTCGATGTCCGGCGAGCGGAGCCGCAGGGCGCGGATGCGCGGGACGAGCGCCTCCAACGCGAGCCGGGCCTCCATCCGCGCGAGCTGCGCGCCCAGGCAGAAGTGGATGCCGTGGCCGAAGGAGAGGTGCTGGCTTCCCTTCTCCCGGCCGGGAAGGAAGACATCCGGCTGCTCGAAGACGCGCTCGTCGCGGTTGGCGGAGAGGCGCCCACCCCGCGCAGCCCCGTGGCATCCGTCAGCGG
>NZ_RAVW01000189.1 GCF_003611585.1 Corallococcus exercitus
CTCCCTCCCCCGCCGCCTCCGCCGCGTTCTTCACCAGGTTGAGCAGCACCTGCCGCAACCTGGACGCCTGCGCCCACGCGGTGCCCTCGCCGTGCACCTCCACCGCTGCCGTTCCCAGGCGCGTGGCTTCACGCAGGCGGGAGACGACCTCCTCGCACGCGCCGCGCAGCGCCACCGGCTCCAGCGGCCCGCGCCCCGGCCGCGCCAGGTCCAGGAGCCCCTCCACGATGTCCTGGCAGCGCACCGCCTCCTCCTCCACCACGCGCAGGTCCTCCGCGAGCGCGCCCTCCGCCCGCCGCTGCAACAGCCGCACGTAGCCGAGGATGACGCCCAGCGGGTTGTTGATTTCATGCGCCACGCCCGCCGCCAGCCGGCCGATGCCCGCCAGCTTCTCGTGCTGGACCAGCCGCGCCTGGTGCTCCCGCAGCGCGCCCGTCATCCGGTTGAGCTGCGCGGCCAGGTGCCCCAGCTCCCCCGGGTCGTCCTCCGGGATGCGCACGTCCAGGTCCCCGCGCGCCAGCCGCGCCGCGCCCTCCGACAGCCGCGCCACCGGCCGCGCCACCGAGTTGCCGATGTAGACGCCCACCCCGGCCGCGAACAGCGTGGCCCCGCCCAGCAGCAGCAGCGCCCAGCGGAAGCTGTCGCGCTCCACCGCGCCCACGTGCGACTCGAAGGCCGCCATCGACGCGTCCGAGTCCGCCGTCAGCGCGTCCACCCGCGCCTGGATGCGCGACACCCACTCCAGCGCCCGCCCATGCGCCGCCTCCACCGCGGGAGCGTCCTTCGCCATCACCGCGGGCAGCAGCGTGTCCCGGTAGAGCGTGTCCAGCGCGTCGCCCGACGCCTGGATGTCCGCCACCGCCGCGCGCTCGTCCGCGTCGCGCGCGTGCTCCGCCAGCCGCCGCGTCAGCTCCGCCACCCGCGCGCGAGCCTCCGTGTGGAAGCGGCGGTGGCTGTCGTTGCCCAGGATGATGGTGTGCGCCAGGTGCGCGTACTGGTCCCGCACCGCCGTGGCCAGCTCGCGCGCCTCCCGCGCCCGGCCGCCCACCTCGCGCAGCGCATGGGTGCCCTCATGGATGTCCGACAGCCGGCCGAGCGCATAGCCCGACGCCGCCGCGAACAGCGCCACCAGCGCGCCGAACGCGAGCAACACCCTGCGGGTCGTGGTGCCGGAGACAGGTCCCATGGGAAGCCCTCTTATACGGCGCGGCCCCGGGCCCGCGCCCGGCCCATGTCTTCCAAGGACCGTCCGGTCCCGCATTCCCCTTGCGCCCCTCCCCTCCGGCCGAGCATGACTCGCCCGAGGAGGCGCGGGCCCATCTTTGGGGGACCCCCGTTGCCGGGAACCACTCATGGCGATGCGCTTCAAGAACCTGGATGGCAGCGGACCGCAGGCCTTCACCCGCGTCTTCAAGTGGGCCGTCACGGACAAGCTCCTGGGCAAGCGCCGCGGTTCGCCCGCGCGCGCCGTGGTGCCGCACGTGGAGCCGGACCTGGCCGTGCTCGCCACCCCGCCCGCCCCGGGCGAGGGCGCCCGCCTGACGTGGCTGGGCCACGCCAGCTGGCTGGTGCAGCTGGATGGCGTGTCGCTGCTCATCGACCCGGTGCTGCGCGACGCCATCAACGTCGTCATCCGCCGCAACGTGCCGCCCGGCGTGCCGGTGGAGAAGCTGCCGCGCATCGACGCGAGCCTCGTGTCCCACAACCACTACGACCACCTGGACCTGCCCACGCTCAAGCAGGTGGGCGCCCGCGTCATCACCGGCCTGGGCCACGCGCCGGTGTTCCAGGGCCAGGGCCTGTCCTTCCATGAGCTGGACTGGTGGGAGTCCACGCAGGTGGGCCCCGTGCGCGTGCACTACGTGCCGTCCCAGCACTGGAGCCGCCGCGGCCTGAACGACGCCAACGAGATGCTCTGGGGCGGCTTCGTGGTGGAGGGCTCCAGCGCGCGCGTCTACCACTCCGGCGACACCGCCTACTTCCAGGGCTTCAAGGAGATTGGCGCCCGGTTCCCCCAGCTGGACGCGGCGCTGTTGCCCATTGGCGCCTATGACCCGGCGTGGTTCATGCGGCTGCAGCACATGAACCCGGAGGAGGCGGTGCAGGCCTTCGAGGACCTGGGCGCGCTGGCCTTCTTCGCCATGCACTGGGGCACGTTCAAGCTCACCGACGAGCCGCTCGACGAGCCCCCCGTCCGCCTGGACGCGGAGTGGCTGCGCCGGGGCTGGCCTCGCGACCGCGTGCACGTGCTGCCGGTGGGCGGCACACACACCGTGCGCCACGGTTGAGCGCTGGCGGGGCTTGTGGTCTCAAGCAGGCATGCTCCTGCCCACCCTCGCCGCCCTGGTCCTCACGCAGGCCCCACCACCCCTCACCACCCTCTCCGAGCAGAGCGGCTGGAAGCGCACCGGCCGCTACGCGGAAGCAGAGGCGCTCTGCCGCGCCTTCCCCAAGGCGTTCCCCGGCAAGGCCCGCTGCGACACGCTGGGCACCACGCCAGAGGGCCGCCCGATGGTGGCGCTCGTCGTCAGCCCCGATGGCACCCTCACCGCGGACGCCGCGCGCAAGAAGGGGCGTCCCGTCGTCTTCTTCCAGGGCGGCATCCACGCGGGTGAAATCGACGGCAAGGACGCGGGCTATTGGCTCCTGCGCGACGCGCTCCAGAACCGGGCGTCCGTGCCGGACCTGCTCAAGGGCGTCACCGCCGTCTTCGTCCCCGTCTTCAACGTGGACGGCCATGAGCGCTTCAACCCCAACCACCGCCCCAACCAGGTGGGCCCGGAGGAGATGGGCTTCCGCGTCACCGGCCAGAACCTCAACCTCAACCGGGACTACGTGAAGGCGGACGCACCGGAGATGGTGCTGCTGCTCAAGTACCTCAACGCGTGGGATCCGCTGGTCTACGTGGACCTGCACGTCACCGACGGCGCGAAGTTCGAACCCGACGTGTCCGTGGGCGTGGAGCCCCAGAAGTCAGGCCCGCCCGCGCTGCGCGAGCTGGGCACGAAGCTGGTGGACGAGCTCTTCACCGGCCTCACCGCCGCAGGCCACCAGCCGCTGCGCTTCTACCCGTCCTTCCTCCAGGACGACGACCCCACCAGCGGCTTCGCCTACGGCGTCCCCCCGCCGCGCTTCAGCCATGGCTTCTGGTCCATCCACCACCGCTTCGGCGTGCTCGTGGAGACGCACTCCTGGAAGCCCTACGCGGAGCGCGTGAAGACCACCCGCGACGTGCTGGAGGGGCTCTTGCGGCTCGTGTCCCGCGACGGCGCCGCGCTCCAGGCCGCCGTGAAGGCGGAGGACCAGAAGGCCGAGGCCGGGCAGGTGCGCGAGGTGGTGCTCGGCTGGGAGAGCACGCCCAAGCGGGAGACGATTGAGTTCAAGGGCTACGCCTACGAGCGCGGCCCGTCGGACATCTCCGGCCAGCCGTACATCCGCTACGACGACACGAAGCCCCAGACGTGGAAGGTGCCGTACGCGCCGGACATCCAGCCCGCCCTCACCGCGACGCTGCCCGCGGGCGGCTACCTGGTGTCCGCCGCGCACGCCGCGTGGGTCGCGCCCAAGCTGGCCGCGCACGGCATCGCGTTCCAGCGCCTCCCCCGCGCGGTGCCCGCCGCGAAGGTGGAGTCGTTCCGCTCGAAGGACTTCCAGTTCCAGGCGCGCTCCAACGAAAGCCACCAGGGCCTCACCGCCAAGGGCGAGTGGAAGCCGGACACGCAGGACCTGCCCGTGGGGACGCTCTACGTGCCGGTGGCGCAGAAGAACGTGCAGCTGGTGGCGCACCTCTTCGAGCCCGCGGGGCCGGACTCGCTCCTGGCGTGGGGCTTCTTCAACGCCCACTTCGAGCAGAAGGAATACATCGAGGACTACGTGCTGGAGCCCTGGGCCCGGGAGCTGCTCGCGAAGGACGCGGGCGTGAAGGCCGCCTTCCAGGAGCGGCTGAAGGACCCCGCCTTCGCCAAGGACCCGCGCGCCCGCCTGCGCTTCTTCGCCGAGCGCCACCCGACCTGGGACGAGCGCCTGGGCCTCTACCCCGTGTACCGCACCGCCAGCGCGCCGCCCGTGAAGTAGCGGCAAGAAGAAGCCCCCGGCCCGCTTCCCCTCGAGGGGGCGTCGCGGAGCGGGGGCTTCGGAATCACCGCCGCGCTCCCGGTCCATGAGGCACCGGGAGCGCGTTTTCATTCAGGCCTAGCCGATGGGCTTCTCGCAGGCGCACGCGCTGACGTTGCACTTGAAGCCCGGCCCGCAGCCGCCGCAGTCCGGCTTGCAGACGCAGGCGCACAGGCCCGGGTCGGCGCCGAAGCCGGTGCCGCAGTTGAGCGCGCCCGTGTCGCAGACGCAGCCGCAGGCGTTGGCGTCGAACTTGTAGCCCGCCGCGCAGGTCGCGGACTGCACGCAGCTGCACGAGCAGGAGGCCGTGTTGCACGTCTCGAACGTGCCGCACGTGCCGCCGCAGTCCGGCGCGCAGGTGAAGTCACACACCTTGCGGTCGGTGTTGCACACCTGGCCCGCGGGCGCCGTGCCACCGCAGTCCGCCGGGCACTCGCACCTGTCCGTCGTGCGGTTGCAGACGAGCTTGCCGTCGCAGTAATCCGGGTCGTTCGGGTTGTAGTACTCCGTGTCGGACGAGCACGGCGGCGGGTTGCCCTCCGCCCTGGCGGTGCGGTCGATCCAGTAGCGGTACGACACCGCCGCCTGCGTCACACCGGACTGCTTCGGACGGCACGCGCCATAGAAGGACACGGTGCGGTTGATGCCGTCCACGTCGAAGCCGTGGGTGCGGCTGCGCGGCAGGTCCCCGATGCTGGGGCACAGGGAGGCATCCGCCACCTCCGCCACCGCCACCTTCATCGAGGCGCCAATCGGCGGCTTGATGGTCTTGTAGCCCACGGACGCGATGACGCTGTCCACGATGGCGTTGATGGTGTTGGTGATGGAGGTGTTGTCCCGGATGCTGCCGGACACGCCGCCCGAGGCCTGGATGACGTCCAGGTGGCGCGGGTTCGTGTTGTCCTCGTCCTTGTTGCACCGGGCGCCGTCCGGCGGGCAGATGATGCCGTGCATCTGGATGGGCGCGTTGACCGGGTTCTTCGTCGAGCCCGCCACGCTGCCCGTGTTGAGGAAGTACGCCGTGTAGTCCGCCACGGTGCTGGCGGACTGGTCACGCGTGTCCGTGAGGACGACCACCACCACCTTCGCGCCCGGACGGATGCGCGTCGCCGCGGTGCCGCCCGTCGCGGTCAGGTCGTTGATGGCCTTGCGCGCCGCCTCCAGCGAGCGCTCGGCGCCGTCACCGCCCAGGCCCACCCAGCACTCCTTGTCGCTGGCGCAGGTGGTGTTGGGCAGCGTCGTGGTGCCGTTCACCGCGCACGCCTTGGACGTGGTGTTGCACGTCGCGTTCTGCGTCAGCCACGCCTTGAACTGGTCGACGTTCTGCGTGAACGCGCGGAGCACGCCGTTGTTGGGACCGCTGCCGGTGTACGCGGTGGTGACCATGCCCAGGCGCCAGTCCAGCGTGGCGTTGGCCAGCTTGTTGGCCACCGCCGCCGCCGCGCCGGCGAGGAAGGTCTGCGACGAGGCCATGGAGCCGGAGTCATCCACCACGAAGAGGAAGTCCACCACCGCGGTGTTGCCGGTGAAGACCTCACACTGCACCGCGTCCGCGTCGCCGAACTGCGCCAGCGCGGAGCCGCCCGCCGTGTCCGCCATCGTGAAGAGGCTGCCCGACTCGTTGTAGAGGGCCGCCGGTGTGATGGCGAGCACCGCCACCACGCTCCCGTTGGAGCGGTGCACGTACTGCGCTTGAATCTTGAACGGGCCGGTGACGCCCGTGGCGCCGGTGAAGGCGCCCGCGCTGGTGGGCGCCAGCTGCCGCGCCAGCGAGTTGGTGAACGCCTTCAGCTCCGTGGTGCCGGTGACGCCGTAGCGGGCGACCGCCGCGGGGAAGCCGTCCCAGGTGGTGAACGTCTGCGTGAACTCCACGTCCGCGGGCGCCAGCAGCGCCGCGCCGGTGCGGATGCCCGACTCGTCACCCGCGGGCGTGGTGGAGGAGCCCACCTGGCCGCGCTTGTACGCGATGAACGTCACCTGCTTCGTGTCGTCCCAGCCCATCACGCCCACGGTCTGACCGTTGGCCGTGAGGTTGACCAGGTTGGCGCTCTTGAAGGTGTTGGGCAGCGCGAGCCGCAGGTCCGCGCCGCTGTCCTCCTTGAACGTCACCGTGCGCAGGTTCTGCACGCTGCACGCCTTGCCGGCGGGCGTGGTGGCCGCGCCGTCCTTGGGGTCCAGCGGGTTCAATTCGCCCGGGTCCACGCGGCCGTTCTGGTTGGAGTCCTCCGCGCCGTCGGGGATGCCGTCGCCGTCGGAGTCCGCCTTGTTGGGGTCCGTCTTCGTCGTGGGGTCCGCGTCGCCCGCGTAGCCGCAGTTGTTGCGCGGGGCCGCGGCCGTGGTCACGCCACGCTCCACGCCGTCGAGCAGACCGTCGCCGTCGGTGTCCGGGTTGGTGGGGTCCGACTCACCGGGATCCACCTGGCCGTTGGAGTTGGGGTCCTCACCGAGGAAGCCGTCGCGGCCGGCGCCGTCCTGGAGCCCGTCGCAGTCGGTGTCCGTCAGGCGCGGATCCGTCTCACCGGGTTCCACGCGGCCGTTCTTGTTCGTGTCCTCCACGCCGTCCGCCACGCCGTCGCCGTCCGTGTCGGCCTTGTTCTTGTCGGTGCCGGTGGCGATCTCCACCGAGTCGGGGATGCCGTCGAAGTCCGCGTCGGGCACGGACGCGGCGCAGTCCGCCACGCGCGGGTTCGTCTCACCCGAGTCGTACTTGCCGTTCTTGTTCACGTCCTCGGCGCCGTCCGAGCAGGTGTCGCCGTCGGTGTCGGGCTTGAGCGGATCCGTGGCGGTCTGCTTCTCCAGGCCGTCCGGCAGGCCGTCGCCGTCGCTGTCGCGCAGGCGCGGATCCGTCTCACCGGGGCTCACCGAGCCGTTCTTGTTCGCGTCCTCCACGCCGTCCGTCAGGCCGTCACTGTCGGAGTCCGCGGTGTTGGGGTCCGTCTCCGTGAGGTCGCGCTTGCCGTTGCGGTTGGAGTCCTCCAGACCGTCCGGCAGTCCGTCCCCGTCCGTGTCTGCCTTCACCGGCGAGGTGCGCGAGGAGGGGTCCTGATCCGGGTAGAAGGAGCACGCCGGATTCACACTCGTGGTGCGGCCCACTTCCACACCGTCGCGGATGCCGTCGCCGTCCGAGTCGCGCAGGCCGGGGTTCGTCTTCAGGCCACCGGTGTAGACGGTGGAGAACTCCTCCTGGTCCGACAGGCCGTCGCAGTCCGAATCCTTCGTCGCGTTGGTCGGATCATAAGGGTCGGTGGTGACTTCGCCCGGGTCGGGATCAGGGTCGACGATGACGCCCGCGTCCTCGACGTAACCGGCGTCGAAGCCCGCGTCGAAGCCCGCGTCGTTGCCGCCGTCGTTGCCTCCGTCGGTGGTGGGATTGGGGTCGGTGCCAGGGTCGGGGTCCGGGTCGCTGCCGCCACAGCCCGCCATGAGCGTGGCGGCCAGCAGCGTGCCGGAGAAGAGTCGGATCCAATTGCGCATACGGGTCTGCACTCCGAGAAGGGGGGTTACGGAGAACACCCGACAGCATAGAGGGACGCGCGTCTGATTCCGATGTAGGTACGCCCTCGGGCCGAGAGGACATCACGATTCGTAAACTTGGCGTCCACCACTGTCGCCTGTTTCCGACTGCACTGTCTTTACGGGGGCCAGGAGGGCTCGGTTATCGTCCGCTCCGTGCCTGTCTTCGGTCTTGCGGCGGTATGGGGGGAAGCGGCTTCGCCTGAGAAGGCGGCAGCCGTGGTGGAAGGCCTGGGCGCGCTCATGCCGTCCGCGCAGTCCATGCAGCTCGTGGTGGCATTTCGCGACGAGGCCGGCGCGCTGGAGGTGAAGGTCGACGTGCCTGGCTATCCGCGCGCGGCGGTGGAGCGGCTGGGCGAGGAAGTGCGCAAGAGCGGCGGCACGTTCGTGGAGCTGTGGCGGTTGCCCAAGGCGGAGCGGGACGCGCTGCGCTCCCGCACGCTGGCGGGCGGCACGCCGTTCTCCGGCACCGAGCGCACGCAGGCCGCGCAGGAGCTGCGGCAGCACCTGGAGGCCCTGTCCGCGCGAGGTCCCCTGCCCGCCGCGTCCGCGCCCACGCTCCCGTCCACGCCGCCCGCCGAAGCGCCTCCCGCGCCGCCGGCCACCCACACCGGGAGCGGAGGCGAGTCGTACCGCGCGCCGGAGACGGAGGCGTCCGCGGATCCGTCGTCGTCGGGTTCGCCTTCGGGCTCCGGAGACGAGCCGCAGCGCAGGGCCCGGCGTTTCGCCGTGAAGCTGGAGATGGAGTTCCGCACGGAGCTGGACTTCGTGCGCGAGCACGCGCTGAACATCAGCAACGGCGGCCTCTTCGTGCGCACGGCGCACCGCCCGCCGCAGGACAGCGTCGTCACGGTGGACGTGAAGCTGCCCAACGGCCAGCGGCTGCAGGGCGAGGCGCTGGTGGTGCACGTGGTGGACGCGCCGTACACGGGGGGCGTGGGGCTGGCCTTCCTGAGCGACGACGCCACCTTCGCGGCGACGCTGGACGGGTACCTGGCGAGCCTGGTGGGAGAGAAGGCGTGACGCTGGAGGAAGGCCCGACGCCGGAGTGGCCGCGCGACCTGGGGCGCTTCCAGTTGCTGTCGCGGCTGGGGCGTGGCGGCAACGCGGAGGTGTTCCGCGCGCGGATGCTCCAGGGGCCGCTGGCGGGCGAGGAGGTGGCCCTCAAGCGCGTGCGGCCGGAGCGCCTGCGGGACGCGGAGGCGCGCGAGCAACTGCTGCACGAGGCGGAGCTGGCGCGGTGCCTGGTGCATCCGCACATCGTGGGCTTCCGGGAGTACGGCGAGCTGGCGGATGGGCCCTACCTGGCGCTGGAGCTGGTGGACGGCACGGACCTGGGGCGCGTGCTGGCGCAGTGCCGGCGCCGGCGCATCGAGCTGCCCATCGACCTCTCCGTGATGATGGTGCGCCACGTGCTGGAGGCGCTGGCGCACGCGCACGCGGCCACCAACTCCAAGGGCCTGCCGCTGGCGGTGGTGCACTGCGACGTGTCCCCGCACAACGTGCTCTTGTCGCGCGGCGGCGAGGTGAAGCTGGCGGACTTCGGCGTGGCCCGCTCGCGCGCGGGCCTGGCGTTGGATCCGCGCCGCGTGGGCAAGCAGAACTACCGCTCGCCGGAGCTGCTGGCGGGCGAGGTCTCCGTGGCGGTGGACCTGTGGGCGGCGGCGGTGCTGCTGTACGAGCTGCTGTCGCTGGAGTCACCCTATCCGGACGGAACGGCCGAGGAGGTCGAGGCCTCCATCCGCGGCCTGCGCGTGACGCCCGTGCGCATGGTGGCGCCGGAGGTGTCGGATCCGCTGGCGCTGGTGCTGGACCGGGCGCTCGCGCCGCACCCGTCGCAGCGCTTCTCCTCGGCGGAGCAGTTCGCGCGGGCGCTGGCGGCACTGAGCGACGACCGCGTGGCGACGCCGCTGGCCGTGGCCGCGGTGGTGCGCGGTCTGATGGGCGCGGAGCCGGTGACGGGCTGAAGGCCGGGGGCGTGAAGTCCCCCGGCCCGGGCGTCACGCCACCTGCTGATCCGAAGGGACGACGATGCCCGCGTCGCCTTCGACGACGAGCCTGCTGCGGCCGCCGCCCTGCTTCACCACGCGCACCTGCACGCCGATGCGCTCGGCGAGCCCGCTGACGTGGGAGATGATGCCCACCTGGCGGCCGGTGGCCTGGAGCGCGTCGAGCGTGGCCAGCGCCACCTCCAGCGTCTCCGGGTCCAGGGTGCCGAAGCCCTCGTCGATGAAGAGCGTCTCCACCTGCGTCGTCTCCGACGACAGCGAGGCCAGGCCCAGCGCGAGCGCCAGCGACACGAGGAAGCTCTCGCCGCCGGAGAGGCTGGCCACGCTGCGCACCTCGTCGCCCATGTCGCCGTCCACCACCTGGAGGTCCAGGTCGTGGCCGGGCACGCGCTCCAGGCGGTAGCGGCGCGCGAGCTCGCGCAGGTGCGCGTTGGCGTGCAGGAGCAGCGCGTCCAGGGTGAGGCTCTGGGCGAAGACCTTGAACTTCTTCCCGTCGTGCGAACCGATGAGGTCGCCCAGCGTCTTCCAGACCTCCGCGTCGGCGCGGCGCAGCTCCAGCGCCCGGGCCTCCGCGCCATGGCGCGCGCGGGCGGCGTCGTCGGTGTCCAGCTTCGCGCGCAGCAGGGCCTCCGCGCGGCGGCGCACCTCGACGTCGGTGCGCAGGCGTTCGCAGAGGTCCGCGACGTCTGCTTCCGCCAGCGTGGGGAGCCCGGAGGACTCATGGCGCTCGCGGCGCTCGCGGCGCTCCACGAGGATGGCGCGGGCCTGGGCCACGGACTCGCGCAGGGCATTGAGCGCGCGGGCCTCCGCGTCGCACCAGGCGGCGCCGCGCGACAGCAGGGCCTTGAGTTCCTCCAGGGTGGTGCCGTGGCCGGCGAGGCGTTCCGCGAGGACGGCCTGGGCGCTGTCGAGGACGCGGACGGCCTCGGTGCGAAGGCGCACGGCGTCCTCGGCGCGGGCGGTGGCCACCTTCTCCGCCTGCTGGAGGGCTTCGGAGTCCTCGCGGGCGCGCTCGTAGGCGGCCTGGGCGGCGTCGAGCCGCGCCTGGACCTCCGCGCGCACCTCCTGCGTGGAGCGGCCATGGAGCAGCCGGGCGCGGGCCCTGGAGGCCTCCTGGAAGGCCGCGTCCTTGAGGCTCGCGCGGTGGGCGGCGGTCTCCGCGTCCTCGTGACGGGACTGGAGGCGGACCTCCTCGCGGGCGCGGCGGCCCTGCTCCTCCTCCAGGCGCCTGCGGGCGGCCTCCAGCTCCGCGAGCTTTTCGCGCCACTTCGTCACGCGCGCCAGGCACTGGCCCTGGAAGCGCACGGGGTCCTCGGCGAGCTTTTCCTTCCAGGGAGCAGTCTCACTGGCGAAGGGAGGCGACACCTCGGTGAGGGCGCGCTGCCGGGCATCGCGGGCGGTGTCCCGGCGAAGGAGCGCATCCCGGTGGGACTGGGCCGCGCGGGCCTGGGCATCCTCGGCCTTGCGAAGGGCTTCGGCCGCGCCTTCGCGCCGGGTGCGCCGGGTCTCCAGCAGGGCCCGGGCCTCACGCGCGGCGCTGGCGCGGGCTTCCGCGGAAGCCTCTTCCTCACGGAGGGTCGCGAGCCGGACGCGCACGTCCTCCTGCGCGGCGCGGATCCATCCCTGGGCGACGGGGGCTTCCGCATCCTCGGGGGGCGAGGCGTTGGCGGAGACGGAGTACAGGGCGTCCGCGTTCGAGGCGTCGGCGCCTGCATCCAGCGCGCCCTGCGTCCCGCGTGAAGCCCTCGCATCGGACGAGCTTGAGCGCTGGGCGTTCGCGTTCGCGGCATCGGCGCCTGCATCCAGCGCGCCCTGCTGCGTCCCACGTGAAGCCCTCGCATCGGACGAGCTTGAGCGCTGGGCGTTCGCGTTCGCGACATCGGCGCCTGCGTCCAGCGCGCCCTGCTGCGTCCCGCGTGAAGCCCTCGCATCGGACGAGCTTGCCGAGTCCTCACCCGGCAGTGCCGCACGGGCCCACCGCTCGCGCGCCGCGCGCCAGGACTCGCGATGCGCCGTGCGCTTGCGGGCCGCCGTGTCCCGCCGGCCTTCGGCCTGGGTCGCGGCCGTGTCCGCCGTCGCCTGCCGCACGCTCGCCGCGCTCTCCTGCTTCGCCACGGCATCGCGCGCCGACTCCAGCTCCAGCACCCGGGCCGCGGCCTCCGCGACCAGTCCTTCCAGCGCGGAACCCTCACGGGCATACGGATGTTCGAGCGCTCCACACAAGGGACACGGCTCACCGTCGTGCAGCGCGGCCCGGTGCGAAGCCAGCCCCTGCGTCGCCTCCGCGCGCGACTGCGCACGGCGCGCCTCGTGGAGCATCGCCTCCTGCGTCGCGCGCCGCGCCGCCGCGTCCTTCGCCTCCTCCGCCGCGCGCAGCGAAGCCTCGCGGTGCGCCTTCACCTCCGCCGCCGCGTCGCCCTCCGCCGTGCCCTCCGCCCGCGCGCCTTCGCCCGCGAGCGCCAGGGCCCCCAGCGCGTCCTGACGCGCGAGCAGCGCTTCGCGGAGCGCACGCCTTGCCGCGCCGCCGTCCTCACCCAGCGCGGCCTCCGCGTGCGTCGCCAGGGCCTGCGCCTGCGCTTCCGATTCGGCCGCGTCCTGGTGCTCCTCACGGCGCGCCTGGGCTTCGTTGCCCAGCCGGTCCGCGTCCTTCCCCAGGCGGTCCGCGTCCGCGCCCGCCGCCTGCTCCTCCTTCAGCGCTCCCGCGAAGCGCTCCAGCTCGCGCTGCCAGCGGGGCCACTCCGTCGCCAGGGACTCCCAGCTCGCATGCGACGCACGCCAGGCCTCGGCCGCGTCCACCACCGCCTGGGCCTTCACCTCCGCCGCCTGCACCAGCGCCAGCGCGTCGCGCGCCGAATCCTCCGCGGCCTTCGCCTGCTTCGCCAGCTCCGCGGCCTCACGGGCCTCGCGCTCCGCCTCCGCGCGGCGCGTGTCCAGCGTCGCGGCCTCCTCCAGCGCCGGACGCACCGACGCCTCCGCGTCCAGCGCCGCCGCCCGCGCGGCCTCCGCCTGCAACCGCACCTGCCGCTGCGCCGCCGCCGCCGCGAGCGCCGCTTCCGCCTGCGAGGCCCGCTCCAGCTGCTCGGCCTCCGCCCTCACGCAGCCCTGCTCCGCGGACTCCACCGCGGACACCACCGCGCGGAAGCCCTCCGCCGCGCGCACCGACTCCAGCAGCGCCTCGCGGGGCGCCGCCGCCTCCCGCTCCGCCTCCGCCCGCGTCACCGTGCTCGCGGCCTGCTGCTCCTGCGCCACGAACTCCGCGAGCTGCGCGTACCAGGACCGGGCCGCCTCCGCCTCGCGCAGCCGCGTCTCCTCGCGGATCCGCGCCGCCTCCTCGTCACCCAGCTGGACGCGCGCCGCCTCGCGATCCGCGTCCGACATCAGCGCGATGGCCGCGAGCCCCGCCGACAGCCGCTTCAGCTCCTCCTGCTCCTTCGCGTTCTTCTCGTGGGCCGCGATGGACAGCCGGCTGTACACCTCCGTGCCCGTCATCCGCTCCAGCAGCTCCGCGCGCTCGTTCGCGTCCGCGCGCAGGAACGCCGCGAACTCCCCCTGCGCCAGCAGCGCCGAGCGCCGGAACTGGTCGAACGACAACCCCAGCCGCTCTTGGATCGCCTGGAGCACCTCGCCCTTGGTGCGGCCGAACACCTGCCCGGAGGCCACGTCCGTCAGGCTCAGCTCCTGCGGCCGGAAGCGCCCTTCCGCGCGCTCGCGCGCCCGCCACACGTTCCACCGCGCCCGGTAGCGCCGCCCGTCCTTGCCCAGGAAGTCCACCTCCGCGTGGCCCTTGCCCGCCCCGCGCCGCAGCATGCCGCGCACGTCATAGGCCGACAGCCGCGCCTCCTCGTCCTCGTCCGCCCGGCCCACCAGCACCTTGCTGGGCCCGCCCAGCCGGGGCGTGCGGTCGAACAGCGCCAGGCACAGCGCATCCAAGAGCGTGCTCTTGCCCGCGCCCGTCGCGCCGGAGATGGCGAACAGCCCCAGCCGGTCCAGCGGCGCCCGGTCCAGCTCCAGCGCGAAGTCCCCCGCGAAGCTCGTGAGGTTGCTGCCGCGAATCGCCAGAATCTTCACGACGCGTCCTCCTGCACCTGCGTGAGCAGCGCGTGGAACGACTCCAGCAACCCCGGCGAAGGCGCCTCCTTGAAGTCCCGCGCGTAGCGGGCGAGGAACACGTCCTCCGGCGTGCGCTCACGCAACGACAGCCCCGGCCGCACGTCCGCCAGCGCTCCGCCCGTGCCCGTGTAGAAGGGCGTCAGCTTCACCAGCCGCGCCGCCCGGCCCTCCAGCGCCTTCTCCACCTTGTGGCGCAGCGCCGGCTCCGGCCGGGGCAGCGACACGCAGACCTCCAGGTACGGCCGCATCGACTCCGGCGCCCCCGCCTCGCACGCGGGCAGCGCCGCCAGCAGCTCCAGCACCTCCGACAGCGGCGCCGCGTCCCGGGCCGGCACCCGCATCATGTCCGTGGTGCGCGGCACCGACAGCGGACGCACCTGCTGGAGCGCCCCGTCCTCCAGGTCCAGCACCAGCACCTGGTGCCGGTAGTGCGCCTCCGACAGCGACAGCGGCAGCGGTGAACCGCTGTAGCGCACGCCCTCGCGGCCACCCACGCGCTGCGCCTTGTGCAGGTGTCCCAGCGCCGCGTACGCGACGTCCTCCGGGAACAGCTCCACCGGCAGCGCGTGCTGGTTGCCGCCAAGAATCTTCCGCTCGCTCAGCTCCGACAGCTCCGAGCCCGTCATGTAGCAATGGCCCATGGCCACCAGCGCCTGCCCGGACCTGCGCCGCCGCCGCGCGCCCTCCAGCACGTCCGAGTAGACGGAGCGAACGCCCTCCACCAGCCGGTCCCCTTCCCCGTCCGGCACCGAGGGCAGGTCCGAGGGCCGCAGGTACGGCACCGCCGCCACCCACGCGCCCACCTTCCCGCGCGCGTCGTGCACCGGCACCACCAGCCGCTCCAATTCCAGTCCGCCCCGGTGGCGCGGCAGTCCGCCCACCACGCGCACGCCCAGCGCGTGGAACAGCGGATCCGGCGCGTCCAGCCGCGCGGCGGAGTCGTGGTTGCCGCCCACCACCACCACGTCCAGCTTCGGCAGTGTGCGCCGGGCCCGCGCGATGAAGTGGTACCAGGCCGCCTGCGCCTCCGCGCTGGGGTTGGCCGTGTCGAAGATGTCCCCGGCCACCAGGAGCGCATCCACCTCCTGGGACTCCAACGTGTCCAACAGCCACGTCAGGAACGCGGCGTGCTCCGCTTCGCGTGAGACGTCATACAGCGTGTGGCCCAGGTGCCAGTCCGACGTGTGCAGCAGGCGCATCCGGCGTTCACCCTCCCTCGTGGCCCGGTGGCGGGTGCGGGCCGGGCAGCCTCCCCCGGTCCCAACCCCGACTCCAAGCGGCGAGCCCTCGCTCCCTTACCCGCCCCCTCTGACATTGTCGAAAAAGGGTGTCATTCCGCGCGCTTGCATTCGTGGCCTGCCCGACGCGTCCCGTCCTCCCCACCCCACGCGCCACGGAGCCTCCGCATGAGGAAGAACCCCACCCGCGAGGACGCACCGGCGGAGTGAGGCTTGTTGCGCCATCCGTGCGCATGCGCGAGTCCCCGCGCGACGGCGCCATGCGTCCAGCGCGAGGCACGCGGGATTCCACACGTTTGCATGCGCGCGGCGTCCCTTCCCCAGGTCCACGCACCCCATGCAGCAAGCTTGCCCGGCGCGCGGCGGTGCATCCGCGATCGGATTGTGGTTCCCGCGTCGCGGGGCCCGTGCACAATGCGCCGCCATGCTTTCCGGTGTCTTCTCCCCGCTCGGCATCCTCGCGTCCCTGGTCGTCCTGGGCGCCCTGGTCCTCGCCACGCTGTTCCAGCTCAAGCGCCGCCAGCGCGCCGCGTGGGAGGCGTTCGCGAAGGCGCACGGCCTGTCCATCGCGGAGCGGCGGATGGAGGTGCAGGGGCGCTACCAGGGGCGGCCGCTGCTGCTGGCCACGGGCAAGCGCGGCGGCGTGGGCGGCAAGAAGCGCCACACCGTGACGGTGCTGCGGCTGGACCTGGAGGGCGCGCTGCCGGCGGACCTGCTGCTGGAGCACGAGCGTCCCGAGGACAAGCTCCCCGGCGCCGCCACCCCGCGCGAGGAGTCGCTGGGCGACGCGGAGCTGGACGCGGCCTTCCAGGTGGAGGGGCTGGCCCCGGAAGCGCGTCCCGTGCTGTTGGATCCGAACGTGCGTCAGCGCCTGCTGGGGCTCAAGGGCCACCGCCGCGTGAGCCTCAAGGGCGGCTGGCTCCAGGTGGAGCAGCGCGGAGTCCCCGCGAGCGCCACCGCGCTGGAGGCATTGCTCCGCGCGCCCCACGACCTGGCCCGCGCCATCACCGAGGCCGCGCCCGCGCTGCCCGCGTCGAACGCGCTGGACGCTCCGCCGCACGCGGAGTCGCCGCTGGACGAAGAGCTGCCCGGCTCCGAGCACGCCTGAAGGCGGCCCTCACCCCGCCCGCGCGAGCGCCTCCACGAACCGCTCGCGCACGTGCGTGGCCAGCGCCGCGGAGTCCGGCCCGAACGTCTCCGGCGGCAGCGCCGGCATCACCTTCACGGTGACGGTGGCGCGAGGGCTCATCCACGGCCCGTCCCCATCCACCAGCTCCCGCGTGCCGCGCACCAGCACCGGCACCACCGGCACGTGCTCCTCCAGCGCCAGCTGGAACGCGCCGCGCTTGAAGGGCAGCAGCTCCCCCGGCGAATACGTGCCCTCCGGGAAGATGAGCACCGGGATGCCCTTGCGGAGCCAGCGGCGGCACGGGCCCAGGAGCTGCTCCATGGACGTGGAGCTGCCGCGCACGATGGGCACGTACCCCAGCAGCGTCATCATCCAGCCCACCAGCGGCGTGCGGAACAGCGACGCCTTCGCCACGAACTTGTACGGCGTGAACAACCCCATCACCGCGAGGATGTCCGCGAACGACTGGTGATTGACGACGTAGACGCACGGCCCCTTTGGCAACAGCTCCCGCCCCTCCACCCGCACGCGCCAGCCGGGCGAGGCGTGCAGCCACAGCCCGTAGCACCACCGGCACACCAGCACGTGCAGCCACTGGCGGTCGGGGTCCAGCGGGTACGCCACCACGAACAGCACCGCGCCCAGCGTGAAGAGGATGGGCGCGGTGACCAGGAACAGCGCGAAGAACCACAGCGAGACGACGTAGCGCATGCGTGAGAGGAGGTCCGTTCAGCGCGAGGCCGGAGGCGTCATGTTCGCCGCGAAGTTCATCGCGTAGTTGATCTCCAGACCGCCGTCCACGACCAGCGTCTGGCCGTTCACGTACGCGGAGCCCTCCGAACACAGCCATTCAATGGGGCGGGCAATCTCATCCACGTGGGCCACGTGCCCCGCGGGCACCTGCTCCTGCACCTTCGCCTCCAGCGCGTCCCACGCGTCGCCCATGTAGAAGCGGCTGGAGTCCGTGTCGATGTAGCCCGGGTTGACCGCGTTGACGCGGATGCCCGTGCCGGTCAGCTCCGCGGCCAGGTACTTCACCATGATCTCCATGGCGCCCTTCATCGCGCCCAGGAGGCCATGGAACGGCAGCGGCATGCGCGAGTCCATCCCGGACACCGCCACGATGCGCCCCTTGCGCCCCTCCATCAGCGGCACCGAGCGCTGCGCGCCCAACAGGAAGCTCTTCACCGTGACGTTGAAGGTCTTGTCCATCTGGTGCAGCTTCGTCTGCATCAGCGGCGTGAACACCGTGGACGCCGCGTTGGCGACGAACACGTCCAGCCCGCCGAACTCCTGCTGGATGACGTCGAAGACACCGTGCAGGGTGGCCGGCTCCAGCTGGTCCGCGACGACCGTGCGGCAGCGGCGGCCCAGCGCCTCCACTTCCTTCGCCAGCGACGCCGCGGCCTCCGCGTCCCGCCGGTACGTGGAGACGATGTCGTAGCCAGCACGGGCCAGCCGCAGGGAGACCGCACGGCCCACGCCGCGCGAGCCCCCGGTGATGAGCGCCACGGGAGGAGTCGTCATGGCCTCCAGGAGTACCATGTTCCTGTCCCTTATACACATCTCCGAGCCCACGAGACATGCGCAG
>NZ_RAVW01000018.1 GCF_003611585.1 Corallococcus exercitus
CAGTGCAGTACCCTCCCCATCCGAGGTGCCCCCCGCTGTGAAGGAAAGTCCCTCTGTGCCTGCCCCCACGAATCCGTCCTCGAATCCGCCCGCAGCGAAGCCGCCCATGAAGTCCGCGCCCGCTTTCAGCCGTGGATTCCTCAAGAAGTGCGCGGAGGCGGGGGCGTTGGCCGCCGCGCTGTTGGGCTGTCCCGCGCAGCAGGTGCAGCCCACGCAGGAGCGTTGCTCCGCAGCGGCAGTGGACGGCGTTTGGAGGGTTGGCCTCGATGACGGCTCCACAGCGACAATCATCGTTGACGCGAAGCAGCCCTACTTGAGATCGCCCGACGAATGCAAAGCCGCTGGCCGCGTATGGCGAGACGGTGAGTGCTTGACCCTGCTGGGCGATGGGAAGCTCGAATCCGTCATTGATCATGAAATCGGCAGGTTGCCCAAGGGCTCGCGGCTCTACGGGCGGGTGTGGACAGAAGGGGCGACGGTGGTGGGCCGCTACACGCGAGCCCGGATGCCCAATGGCGAGGAACACGAAGTCTGCGTGTCCCTCTCATCCAATGGGGGCTTGGACAAGCTGCCCGGCTCCAAGCCCGGTGCCGCGCTGGTGCGCCCAAGAGACGCTGCGACATTCATCACAAAGCAGTGGCATTGAGGCCGGGCGTAAAGGCGCGTTACAGAGAGACGCCTGAAAACCGTCCCTAATAGCCATAGCCACAGGGTTGCGATAATGCCGAGTCTTCAACCCGTGGCGTCCTTCTCTTTCGGGCCTACCTGCCAGTAATTTCCTTCCTGCATGGGTGCGGCGTCCGCTCCCGCTCGCCCGCAAGGAGATGGCCTATGCCGTACTCGGGTACTTCCCTGTTTCCCGAAGGACTGGTGCTCTTTTCGATCAAGGGTGCCACTTACGAAATGCTGGAAGACCTGGGCCCCGGCCATCATGGCGAGCGCGTCCTGTCGGCCCTCCAGCGCGTCAAGGGCAAGGTGGTCCGCCGAGTCGTCCTCAAAGCGCTGCCGCTGTCTGACTCCGCGGCGGTGTGGAAGGAGGCACGCAAGCGACTGGAGGAAGAGATCCAGTTGGCCACCTTCCTCCGACACCCGAACATCGCCTGCGTGCATGGAGCGCACAAAGCCAAGGGGACCCTGTTTGTCATTACGGAAGCTGTCGCCGGCTTCTCGCTGAATACACTCCTTGACGTCGCGGCAGTGCGGGGGAGCTATTTCCCCGAATCCTTCATGCTGTATGTCGGGGCCAAGATCGCGGGGGCCCTGGCGCACGCGCACACCTGCCGGAGTGCACAGGGGGATCCGCTGAAAATCGTCCACCGCGCGATTGACCCGACACGCATCCGCGTGACCTTCGATGGACAGGTCAAATTGACGGACTTTGGCGTGGCGTCCGCACGACTTCCCGGCCAGCGCACCACGCGGCGTCCCGACACCCGGGGCGAAGTCTTTTGGGCTTCTCCGGAGGCATTGCTAGGCCAGCCCGAGGACGCGCGTTCGGACCTGTTCATGCTGGGAACGGTGCTGCTGGAATTCGCCACCGGCAAACACCTGCTCAGTGCCTACAACCTGCTTCCGAAGGATTTATGGGTGCTGGTCCCGGAAGAGGAAACGGAGCCGCTGCGCAGTGCCATCGCTCGGATGAGGAACGCATGGCGCGGGGTGGATCCGGAGGAGACGATATTGCGTGCGGTCACCTTCACCCCGGCCGACGTAGAAGCGGCGACACAAACGCTTTCAGAGCCCACGCGGGCTATCTTCCGCAAGCTGCTGCGGCGTAAACCAGCAGAGCGGCACATGTCCGCGCTGACGCTGCAAGACGACTTGGCGAAGGTGCTGCGCGCGCGAGGGAGCTACACCGCCAGGATGGCCGCGCAGGAGATTCAAGCAGCGCTTCGAGGGGCCGGACAAGCAATGGCCGAGGAGAGCCCAAAGAATCTGAGGAACCAAGACTTCATCACGACGGAACCAAGCCCGGCATGAGCTCGCTTCTCGACGGCCAGTACCATGGAGAGTCCTACGTCGCTTTGAGTTCGTGGAACTCGCCCAGTGCGAAGGAGCGAAAAGCGTCCAGTGAAGTCCAGCCTGCCGTACGCCTCAACGGTTCTCCACGCTGCGTCGCCTCATACCAGGCCTCCTCAATCGAGAGCCAGCACGGCAATGATCGAAAATAGAACCCACATCGCACTAATGCAGCGAGGGTTTGACTCAGGACTCGCCCAAAAAATCATCCAGGCAGGAGAAACGATCTCATCCCTAAAACAAAAACCAGGAGAACAACTCGCCGCCCTCGGGATACCCGAACACCTCATACATGCACTTCAATCCGAAAACAGACCTCCCATCCCCGAGGCCACCCTGCGCAAGGTGCTACACGAAAGCGCGTGGGCATGCAGCATTTGCCGAAAAGGCAATGTATCGATCATCCTCCACCACATCGACGAGTGGTCCGACTCCAGAGACCATGACGAATCCAACCTGATCACGTTGTGCCTCAATCACCATGGCGAGGCGCATACAAAGCGCGAACTCGGGCAGAACCTGACACCAAGCCGTCTCCGCGAAGCCAAGGCGAGATGGACCGCCCAAGTAATCCAAACAAGCGCCGCAGCAATTCTCAAGCCCACTAACGAGCTAACGAATGAATTCTGGGACTACTTCAACCACGTCCGCCTCCCGCAGTGTCTTCATCTCGCAGGCATAGATGTCACTCTCCAACAACCCATGCACCAATGGTTGCTGGGACTTGGCCTGATAAATGAAGATGGCACGGCTCGCATTCCCGAGGACAAGGATCCATCCAAATATAAATTCATATATCAACTCTACGGTTCGGGCCTTGCAGGACCAGGACCGAACGTGTACCGCTTCTATCGATGGATGATCGAAACACTGCTACAGAGCGTCCGCTGGGTTGATCTAACAAACAACTGGGAGCGGAAGAGCATCAAGGGTCTTGTTACGCCTGGAACCATCGTGGTCTGCCGAGGCGCGCACACCTTCAAGCAACTAGACGGTGTGTCGAAAGAAGGAATCAACCAGATGCGGAGGGTTCGCCGAAAGAAGGACAAAATTGAATTGTCCTTTATCATTGACGCATGGGAATCGACATCATCCTCGTCATACTGGGGCCACCTAACGAGAAAGTCCTCGGCAATGTCCATCAGTGTCGTGCGTTCATTGGATGAGCAGGCTGGCGTTTTAACCATGCCTGCGACATGTCTCGCGATTGGGACGGGCTTTGGGCCATACCCAACGAGTGACTGCCCCTATGATGGCTATTCTGGTCACTCCCCAGAAGATGGAGACTCTTCCTCGGGAATTGACATCTAGCTCGCTTGAATGCGGTGACGGCCTGTGTCCGTCAGAGAACGGTGTCATGGACCGCACGCGGCTGGATCAACCGGAGCGCGACTCCCGTTCGCTTAGGACGGGCCGCGAGCTGCGGCCACTTGCCTGCATGCAGAAGAGGTGAGCGTCAAGGGATTTGACGCGTGAAAGGGCTCAGCAGATGCGCTTCCGTTCCTGCGCTTGCGGTGAGGGGGGTGAGGCGAACGGAGCCCGTGAACCTCCAGTCGCGCGTGTCGCGGTCCCAGCGCTCAAAGTGATGTGGCACCTCCCGGGGGTGATGGGCCCCGGCCGCGTAGGCTGGCTGTTCTTCGGGGCCGTGCTCTACGCCGTGGGCGCGGTGGTGTACGCGCGCCGTTGGCCCGACCCCGTACCCAGCGTGTTCGGCTACCACGAGGTCTTCCACCTCATGGTCGTCGCCGCGACCGCCATGCACTACGCCGTGCTGATGGACTGCGTGGGGGGGGTTAGGGATTGCCGACAGGTTCCCGCTTGAGAAGGCGGCGAAACAGCTGAAGAAGGAGCGAGGCGCTGCCACGGCATGTGGACATTTGTTTGTCATTGGCGTGACCACCCAAGCGCACAAAGACGCGCTGCCGCAAGAGAATCAAAACCTGAATATCGTCGTCACGGGATGCAAGCGATGACCACACGAAAACGCCTCGAGCTGAACGTCTACGCGCCTGCGCTCGTGAGGGATGACGGCCGCACACTCGCTGTCGTCCGTGGTGTAGAGCTGGCGCTGCCCGGCTTGCGCCTGGAGTGGGAAATCGACAAAGAAGGGCGTCCCATCGAGGTACCGCAACGCGAAGCCTGGCTCGCTGAGGCAGCAACACGCGGAAAGCTCCCGTTGCTATGCAACGGCGACGAGAGCCACCCCGTGACCATTTCCGGGCTGCGGCGATTCGCCAGCGCGAGCGCTGGCGGTCAACCACAGTTCCAGGTCCATGCGAAGCTGCCACTGGACGCGCCCGTCGTCACGGCAGCCGCAAACGTGCTTGAAGCCGTGACCGAGGGCATACGCGCATACTGGGGGCAGGCAACGCCGGACGGCGCTGCGCTGGACATCGCGTATCAGATCGCCCCCACGCTGGAAGGACCACCCTCCCCGCGCCGGGGGTTGCCCGCGCTGAAGCTCTTCCAGCACATCCGTTCGCCCGAGATCCCCTACTACCTCGGGTGGTTGAACTACTGGTCAGCCGCTGCCGCACGGGCCATCGGGTTCCCGGATCCTGCTCGTGATGCCGAATTGCTGTCACGGTCGCGGCGAACGCCGTCGGGCGGGTGGGTCGTGCAACTCACGGAGGAGCCCCTCGATTTGGACGCCCCTGCCCACCTGGACGCGCTCAAGCGGGCCTACGAGCGCTTCCCCGAAATCGGCGGGCGTCTGGTGCCCTGACCCAGGACGGAGAGGGATTGTCGGACAGCGCACGCCTGATCGGCCTGGGCATCCGTCCCGAGCACATCCACACGCCGGCCGCTTCGCCCCTTCACTGAAGAACGCTGGACCGCCAGTTCCCACGTCCCTGCCCCGGGCACGGTTGTTCCGGAGCCGTCGTGCCCAAAGCTTCGCGGGGAGTGCCTGACGCACGTGCAGCCCTCCTGAGCGTCGGGCCGGGAGGAACCATGGCGAGTTCACGAACGGTGGCCCTGCGGGAGGTCCCGCCCCGGGATGCCTCTTCCCAGGAAGACCTCCTTCCGGGGCGCTGGAGCCGGGCCGCTTCGACGGTGGTCGCGGGAACGCTGATGTCCCTGGGACTGAGACGCCGCTCGCTCGGGGGCACGGTGATGGCCCTGGCCAGCGGCGCCCTGCTCTACCAGGGCCTGCACTCCCGGAAGCGTGCTCCGTCCACGGGGGGCAGGACAGCACTCCGCCGCGTCTCCACGGGCGCGGAAGCGCGACGCGAGCCGCTCGTGGAGGTGGAGCGCACGATCACCGTGGGCCGTCCGGCGGAGGAGTTGTACCGCCTGTGGAGTGAGCCCTCCACGCTGAGCCGCCTCATGGCGCACTTCGCGGACGTCACGTCCACACGGGGCGGGGATGGCCGCCACTGGCAGATCCACGGGCCCATGGGGCGCGAGCTGAGCTGGGACTCGCGCATCGTGGAAGACCGTCCGCCGGAGCTCCACCGCTGGGAGTCCACGGAGGACAGCCCCGTGAAGGTCCAGGGCCAGGTGCGCTTCAAGCCCGCGCCCGCGGACTTCGGCACGGAGGTGACGCTGCACCTCGCCTTCTCTCCCCCGGGTGGCGCGCTGGGCGAGGCGCTGGCGAAGCGGATGCGCGGCATCCCGGCCATGCAGGTGATGAAGTCGCTGCGCCGGTTCAAGAGCCTGGCGGAGACCGGAGAGATTCCCACGCTGGACCACAACCCCTCCGCTCGCGTGAGCGCGGACTGACCCAGAGGAGCACGAAACCATGCGAGCCCTTTGCTGGAATGGAGTGAACGACCTGCGCGTGGAGACCGTCCCCGACCCGGAGATCGTCAACCCGCACGACGCCATCCTCCGCGTCACCCTGTCGACGACGTGCGGGTCCGACCTGCACTTCATCGACGGCTACCTCCCGACGATGAAGGCGGGCGACATCATCGGCCATGAGTTCATGGGCGAGGTCGTGGAGGTGGGGCGCGACGTGAAGAAGGTGAAGAAGGGGGACCGGGTGGTGGTGCCCTCGTTCATCGTCTGTGGCAGTTGCTGGTACTGCGACCACCAGCTCTGGTCGCTGTGTGACAACACCAACCCGAAGCCCGAGTACCAGCAGGTGGCGTTCGGCTACCCCACGGCCGGCATCTACGGCTACACGCACGCCTTCGGCGGCTACGCGGGCGCGCATGCCCAGTTCGTCCGGGTGCCCTACGCCGACAACGACTGCTTCCTCGTGCCGGAGGGCCTGCGCGACGAACAGGTCCTCTTCCTCTCCGACGCGGCCCCCACGGGCTACATGGGCGCGGACTTCTGCGGCATCCAGCCGGGCGCCACCATCGCCGTGTGGGGCGCGGGCGGCGTGGGGCTGATGGCCATGCGCAGCGCGTACCTGCTGGGCGCCGAGCGCGTCATCGCCGTGGACCGCTTCCCGGAGCGCCTGGCCATGGCGGAGAAGTTCGTCGGCGCGGAAGCGCTCGACTACAGCCAGGTGGAGAGCGTGGTGGACGTGCTGCGGGAGATGACCGGAGGCCGAGGGCCGGATGCATGCATCGACGCGGTGGGCATGGAGGCCCATGGCACCGGGCCGGCTTACGCGTATGACCGGGCCAAGCAGGCGCTGCACCTGCACTCGGACCGGGGGCAGGCCGTGCGCGAGGCCATCCTCGCCTGCCGCAAGGGCGGCACGCTGTCCGTGCTGGGCGTGTACGGCCTGATGGACAAGTTCCCCCTGGGCGCCATCATGAACAAGGGCCTCACGCTGCGCACCGCGCAGCAGCACGGGCAGAAGTACCTGCCCCGCCTGCTGGAGCACGTGGCGAAGGGAGAACTGGATCCCTCGTTCCTCGCCACGCACCGCTTCTCGCTGGAGGACGCGCCCAAGGGCTACGAGATGTTCAAGAAGAAGGAGGATGGCTGCGTGCGGGCCGTGTTCACGTCCTGAGCGGCAATGCCTGGCAGCGGGTGCGGACCGGCCGGATGCGCTTCCGGCCGGTCGTGGAGCCGAGGCCCTGCGCCATGAACCGTCCAGAACCCAGGCCTTCGCACGCGGGAGCGTCCAGTCCACGGCAGAACCCTGCCTGGTGCTGGCGACAGGAAGGCCCGGCCCCATCGAGCGCCCTACCCTTGCGCCGCGCGAACACGGCAGGCCGCCGCTCCGCGCAGGGGAGACGAACGCCATGGGTATCAGCAAGGGCAGTGCGCAGTGGAACGGTGGGCTGAAGGACGGCAAGGGTTCGATGAAGCCGGGGCACGCCGCGGAGGTGCCCTTCTCGCTGGGCACCCGCTTCGAGGGTCAGCCGGGCAGCAACCCGGAGGAGCTCATCGGCGCGGCGCTCTCCGGGTGCTTCTCCATGGCCCTGTCGCTGGGGCTGGAGAAGGCGGGCCTGAAGCCCACGCGCATCCAGACGAACGCGGACGTGCAGCTGGACAAGCAGGACGAGGGCTTCGCCATCACCACCATCGCGCTGAGCACCGAGGCCACCGTCCCCGGCGCCAATGACGCTCAATTCCAGAAGATCGCCGAGGAGACCAAGAAGGGCTGCCCCGTCTCCAAGGCGCTCGCGGGCGTGAACATCACGCTCAAGGCGAAGCTCGCGACCTGATGGACCCGCGCCGGCCTCAGCCGCCGGCGCATGCGTCCCGGCAGTCCTGCCGGCACGCGACGACCTCGGGCGTGTTGCCCACGCAGGTCGCGTAGCACTGGGACAGGCACGGCGTGAGCGCATGCTCCGCCGAGCCGGGGTCCTCACCGGCCGGCTCCTCTCCCGGGCTGGCCTCCTCCGGGGGGTTGTCCGGCGGAGCGGCATCCGCTGGGCCACAGGCCGCCAGGAGCCATCCCATCGAGGCCAGCGCCACCAGGTACCGCCGCATGAGCTTTCCTCTCGCCAGCTGAGAAAGATCTCACTCTAGCCGCGAATCCGCGTGGAAGAATCCAGGCCCGTGGCCGATTCGTGCCAGGGAGGTCTTCTTCGCAGGTGGCTGAGACGGACGACGTCACGGACGCGGTTCGGCGCGCGACGCAGGGGGAGTCGTCCGCCTTCAGCGAACTGTATCGTCTCACCCGCCCCCTGGTGGCCCGCCTGGTCGCGGGTTTCGGCACATTGAGTCCCGACGAGGCGGAGGACGTCCTCCAGGAGTCCTACGTGCGGGCATTCCGGGGGCTGCCCCAGCTGAAGTCGCCGGGGGCCTTCACCCCCTGGCTGTTGACCATCGCGCGCAACCGGGCGCGCACGCGTCTGGAGCGCCGCAGCCTGCTCCAGCGGATGGAGGAGGAACGGGTGGATCCGACACCGGAGACGGTGCCGGCGCTGCCACCCACGCTCCAGGTGGAGCGGGACATCGAGGTGGTACGACAGCTCATCGCGGAGCTGCCCGAAGGCGAGGAGAAGAAGACCGTGCAGCTCTTCTACATCGAGGGTCAGCTCTCCGCGCGGGAGATCGCCGAACAGCTCGGCGTGGGCAAGAGCACGGTCACCATGCGGCTGGAGCGGTTTCGTGGGCGCATCAAGCGCGAGCTCCTCCAGCGGGTGCTCGCCGGACGGTGGGATTGAGCCATGAGACACCTGGATGCCAGCGCGATGTCCGAGCTCGCAGCGCGCGACCCCCAGGCCGTGGCCTGGTTCCGCGAGCACCTGGCCTCGCCCTGCGAGGCGTGTGAGACGTTCCTCGCCACGCACACGGATCCGCTCGACGGGCGGACGGACGCCCTGCTGCTGGCGCTCGCCCCGGCCAGGAAGGCCGAAGAGGAAGGCGCCACCGTCGTCCCGCTGCGCACCGCGACCCGCTCCCGCCGCTTCGCCCCGCCTCCGGCCCGGTACTGGGGCTGGATGGCCGGCGCGCTCGCGGCCTCCGTGCTGATGGTGGTGCTGGTGCCGCTCGTGAAGGGTCCCGCCCGGCGCGACACCGGATGGACGGGCGAGAAGGGCCCGGGCCGCATCACCCTGGAGCTGGCCGTGGTCGCCCGGGGCACGGATGGCGGCCTGCGCCGGCTGGACTCCGGGGCGGACGTCGCCAGCGACGAGGTGCTGCTCCTGCGCTACCACGCGACGGAGTCCGGCACCGCGCTGCTCTACCAGCAGCGGGGGCACCAGCCCCCGGAGCTGCTGGGCCGCTTCCCCCTGGACGCGGGAACGCACGACCTGGAGGGGCTCGACGGCCTGGCGGGCGTGAGCCTGGAGTCGGACGAGGGCCACCTGTCGCTGGCGCTGGTCGCCTTCGCGCCAGGTGAGCCCGCGTCGGAGCAGGACGCACTCGCCGCCCTTGAGGCGGACGGCAGCCCGGATGCACGCCCGGGCACCGTGGTGAGGTTCGACGTGCGGGTCCAATCCGGTCAGACTCTGGCCCCGTGAAGCACCTCCTTCCCCTGCTGCTCACCCTCCTCTGCGCCTGCGCGGGTCCCTCCGCCACGGCCGGAGACAAGGGCGGGCTCGTGCCGCTGCGGCTCGACGCGGCGGACCTGTCGCGTGCGTACACGCCCCGGCGGCTCGCGCTGCTCGTGGGCGTGTCGTCGTTCGACGATCCCCAGTGGCGCGCCCTGCGCTTCTCCTCCAAGGACGCCACCGACCTCGCGGCGGCGCTGAAGGACCCCGCGCGGGGCCACTTCGACCAGGTGCGCGTCCTCACGCGCCCGGAGGAGACGACCCGCGACGCCATCCTCGCGGCGCTGCGGCAGCTGCGGCGTGAGGCCACCCGGCCCGACGACGTGGTGATGGTGTACCTGTCCGCGCACGGCACGCTCGCGCGCGACGGCAAGGGAGAACTGACGCGCTACCTGGTCACCCGCGACGCGTCCTACCGCGCGATTCCCCAGACGGCGCTCTCCATGGACGCGCTGAAGGCGGAGTTCGACCAGCTGCCCAGCCGGCGGCGGCTGCTGGTGCTGGCCACCTGCCACAGCGGCAACGGCAAGTCGCTCCTGCCCAGGGAGCTGGAGGTGGAGCTGGCCGGAATCAAGTCCGGCTTCTACGCGCGGCCGCTGGAGGAGTCGTCGCGCGCCTCCATGGTGTTCGCCGCCAGCGACTGGGGCGAGACGGCGCGCGAGGACGAGGGCCTGCGCAACGACATCTACACGTACTTCCTCATCGAGGGCCTGGGCGGCGCGGCGGACCGCAACGCGGACGGCGCCGTCACCGCCACGGAGGCCCACGACTATTCGCGTCGCCGCACCTTCGCCTTCACGGAAGGGCGCCAGCGGCCGTCCGCTGAAATCATGGAGGTGGGCGCGGATCCGGTCATCCTCGCCGGCCGCATCGACCGCACGGGCCAGCCGGAGCTGTTCTCCTACAACCCGCGCCTGGACGGCTTCCTGCTCAAGGTGGACGGCGAGCCGCGCCTGGAGCTGCCGGGTGGCGCCGCGGTGGGCCCGGGCCGCCGCACGGTGGAGCTCACCAAGGGTGACGCCGTCCTCGTGCGGCGCGAGGTGGACGTGTCCCGGGGCGAGCGCCTGCCCCTGGAGCGCCTGCTCGCGGACGCCATCCCGCGCCGCGCGCTGTCACTCGTGGGCGGCATGATGTCCTTCACGGACGGCCAGAGCCGGCGCGAGCTGCTGCCCGCCGCGCCCCAGGTGGGCGTCGTGCTGCGGCTGGAGGACCTCCCGCTCCAGGACCTGGGCCTGCTGGTGGATGTGGGGCTGGGACACGGACGGCAGAAGCTCCAGATGGCGCCCGGCAGCGAGGTGCCCTTCGGCTACACCACGCTCACGCTGGGCGCGGCGGTGCCGTACCTGTGGCGCTGGGAGCGGCTGACGCTGTTCGCGGGCCCGCGTGTGGCCGCGCTGTACCTGGGAAGGTCTTTTGACGTGGAGGCCTTCTCCGGTGGCCAGCGCTACTTCACCGTCAGCCCCGGTGTGGTGGGCGGACTGGCGTGGCGTCTGGGCGAGCGGCTGGAGCTCACCGCCCAGGGTCACGGGATGTTGACGTACGTGGTGGTGGACGGACAGGGACAGGCCGTGGGCTTCATCGGCGGAAACGCCGGCGTGGGGTACCGCTTCTGATGCGTCGCCATTGCCTGCTCTTGACCCTGTCGTCGCTCGGCCTGGGCCTGGGCGCGTGCGGAAGCCTGGACAACGAGCCCTTCCGCGCGGGCACCGTGCGCGGCCGGCTCACGGAGTTCGATCCCGCCTACGCGCAGGTGTCCGTCCTGGGCGCGCCCGGCGTGCGCAGCGGCGTGGACGCGCAGGGCCGCTTCACGCTGGAGGACGTGCCCGCGGGGCCCGCGGAGCTCTTCATCCTCGCCACCGCGGACAAGGCCGCGCGCGTGCCGCTCACCGTGCAGGGCGGCCAGTCCGTGGACGTCCCGGCCGTGGCGCCCCGGTTCGCCGGCACCTTCTTCGTGAAGCTCCACGCCCGGGGCAACCTGAAGGTGCTGGATGCCAGGGTGATCGTGGAGGGCACTCCCATCGAAGCCTCCGGGCTCGACGACGAGTCCCCCCGCCATGTGGGGCCGCTGCCGGAGGGCTGCTACGGCGTCAGCGTCTCCGCGCCCCGCTTCATCACCACGGCCCTCCAGGGCTGTGTGGATGCGGGCAAGCAGACGGTGCTGAACGTGGAGCTCGTCCCGGAGAAGTCCTACGTCCAGGAAGGCTGCGCGCGGACGGGCTGTGACAGTGCGAGTCACTGCGCATCGGACGGCTGTTGCGTGCAATGTCTTGAAGACATGCATTGCACATCGCCGTTCGTCTGCAACGACTTCCGCTGCGAAAAGACCATTCCGTAAAGCCACACATTTCAGGACCCCGGGTCTCCGCGGGATTTGCTAGCCGTCAGGACTTCCGCCCGCGGTGCCAGGCCCTGTGGCCACCGTGCGAGTTTTCGGGTCTTCCTGACAACGAGGCGCTCCCGCTCACGCAGGGGAACCCCCCAACGCCTCGTCTCACAGGAGGATGACCATGCGTATCCCGACCGCTCGCTCTTCCGCGGCATGGCTGGTGTTGTGCACGACGCTGCTGTCCCTGGGCTGCGGCGGCCCCACGACGTCCGAGGATCCCTCGCTCGCCACGGGCGATGACAACCTGGGCGCGGGTGAGGCCCCTGCCACCGACGGTGGCACCGCTCCCGGTGGCGACGGACGCATCAGCATCTGCCACATCCCTCCGGGCAATCACGCCAACGCGCACACCATCACGGTGGGCGCGCCCGCGGTGGCCGCGCACCTGCACCACGGCGACCGGCTGGGCGCCTGCGACGGCGAAACGCCCACGGACGGCGGCACCTCCGAGCCCGACGGTGGCAGCACCACGGACGGCGGCTCCAGCGGCGACGTCGACGCCGGTCCGGGGCCCGTGTGCATCCCCGAAGGTGGCGAGTGCTCCACCGAGGGCGAGACGGCCTGCTGCGATTCGCTGTCCTGCCAGGAAGGGCAGTGCTGGCCGACGGTCGGCTGAGAAGTCGCCGTGGCCACTCCGTGCCGGGGCGGGTCTTCCCCGGCGTTCAACCTTGATTCCCCAAAAGGCTTCCCCATGAAGACCCTGCGACACCTGACCTCCACCCTGCTCATGGCCACGGGGATGCTGTTCCTCGCGGCCTGCGGCGACAGCAACGCCCGCGTCACCCTGAAGCTCACCGACGCCCCGGGCGACGGCATCGAGAAGGCCGTCGTGACCATCTCGAAGGTCTACCTGAAGGGCAGCGTGGAGGGAGACAAGGACGGCAAGGGCGACGTGGTGCTCCTGAGCGAGCCCGTCACCACCGACCTGCTCACGCTGGCCAACGACACCGCGGACCTGGTGAAGGACGCGGAGGTTCCGGCGGGCAAGTACAAGGAACTGCGCTTCGTCATCACCGGCGGCTACATCCAGGTGAAGCAGGACGGCGGCAGCCGCATCTTCGCCACCTCGCGCGACTACGCGGGCCTGCCCGAGGGTGCCCAGGTGGACGGCGACCTGCAGATGCCGAGCGCCAGCAGCTCCGGCCTCAAGGTGAAGTTCGACAAGGACGCCGACGTCACCATCACCAGCGATGACGACCAGAAGGTCATCCTGGTGGACTTCGACGTCGCGCAGAGCTTCGGCAAGGAGGCCGGCGGCTCCGGCAAGTGGGTGATGCGGCCCATCATCAAGGGCGCGGACCTCCAGTTCTCCGGCAACGTGGAGGTCTCCCTGGAGGCGGGCAGCGTGTCCCTGCCCCTGGGCCCCACGCAGCTGGGCCTCTTCTCCGCGGTGCTGATCAACGCCGACGGCAGCCGCGAGCCGATGGCCTTCACCGCCAGCACGGCCACCCGCTACGTGGCGGACTTCAAGTTCCTGCTGCCCGGCACCTACCAGGTGGACCTCGTGGGCCCCGAGGGCGTGACGTTCAGCACGAACATCACGCGCCCGGCGACCGCGACGGTCGGCTCGGGCGCTGAGACCCACGTGGACTTCGTGCTGACGTCCTTCGAAGTCGAGTAGTGCTTCAAGCTTCGGGGTTCAGGCCGCCTTCTCGCCCGACTGCGCCTGGGCGGCCTGGACCTCGAGGGCGATTTCAATCTTCTCGCCCACCAGCACGCCGCCCGCCTCCAGCGCCTGGTTCCACGTCAGGCCGAAGTCGCTGCGGTTGATGGTCGTCTTCGCCTCGAACGCGGCCTTGGTGTTGCCCCACGGGTCCTTGGCGATGCCCAGCTGCTCGGCCTCCAGGACGACCTCGCGGCTGATGCCGCGGATGGTGAGCTGGCCCGTGACCTTCAAGTGCTTGCCGGAGGGCTCCACCTTCGTGCTCTGGAAGGTGAGCGCCGGGAACTTCGCCACATCGAAGAAGTCCGGCGAGCGCAGGTGGTTGTCGCGCTGCTCGACGCCGGTGTGGATGCTCGCCGCCTCGATGGAGACGGAGACCGACGAAGCCGCCGGGTTCGCGTCGTCCAGGGTGATGGTGCCGCCGAACTTCGTGAAGTTGCCGCGCACCTTCGCCACCACCATGTGACGAACGCTGAAGTGGATGCCCGTGTGCGTGGTGTCGATGTTCCAGAGGGTGGTGGCCATGGTCGTCGTCCTTGTCGTGAGCGCCGCGTTGGCGGCGGTGTGTTTCAACGAGGCGTAAGGTAGCGGCCCCCCACGTTCCGGATTAGACGGGACGGACAGGAAGCACTGTTCCACGACTGGAACAGTGCCCTTCGCATGGGGCACGGCCATGGACCTCAACGAACTCCTCGTCTTCGCCCGGGTGGTCCAGGCGGGCAGCTTCACGGCGGCGGCGAAGGCGCTGCGCATGCCCAAGTCCACCGTCAGCCGGAAGGTGTCCGAGCTGGAGGAGCGCGTGGGCGCCCAGCTGCTCCAGCGCACCACGCGCACGCTGCACCTGACGGAGGTGGGCCGCGCGTACTACGCGCACTGCGAACGCATCGTCGCGGAAGCGGAGGCGGCGGAGCTGGCGGTGACCCGCCTGCAAGCGGGTCCGCACGGGCTCTTGCGCGTGACGACGCCGCTGTCCGTCCACTTCCTCGCGCCCATGGTGGCGCGCTTCATGGAGCAGTACCCGGACGTGCAGGTGGAGCTGTTCTGCACGGACCGCGCGGTGGACCTGATGGAGGAGGGGTTCGACCTGGCGGTGCGGGCCGGGCGGCTGCCGGACTCCTCGCTGATGGCGCGGCGGCTGGGGGACATCGAGTGGCTCGTCGTGGCCTCACCGGAGTACCTCAAGGCGCGGGGAACGCCGCGCACCCCCTCGGACCTGGCGAAGCATGACTGCCTCTTCTTCGGCACCTCGCTGGCGAGCAACGTCTGGACGCTGCACGCGGGCGGCCGGTCGGTCGACGTGAAGGTCTCCGGGCGGCTGGTGATCAACGAGCCGGACATGCTGCGCGCGGTGACGCTGCTGGGCACCGGGGTGGCGCTCATCCCAGGCCAGCAATGTGTCGAGGACCTGGAGTCCGGCCGGCTTCAGCGCGTGCTGCCGGACTGGAGCTCCGCGGGTGCGCCGGTGCACGCCGTCTACCCGCCCACGCGCCACCACGTGCCCAAGGTGATGGCCTTCGTGGAGGTGCTGCGCGAGCACTGGCCCCAGCTGCAAGCGGCGCTCAAGCGCGCGAAACGCTGAGACGGTGGACGCGTTTCGTTCCGCGGATGGAACGATGTGTCCCGACCTTCGAGTCTGGCCAGGTGGCGTTCCGGAGCGCATGTTGTGTCTCGAAAGGAAACACACACCATGCTCAACGTTCGCCCTTCTGAAGCACGCGGTCACGCCAACCACGGCTGGCTGGACTCGCATCACACCTTCTCGTTCGCGAGCTACTTCGACCCCGACAACATGGGCTTCCGCGCCCTGCGCGTCATCAACGAGGACCGCGTGCAGTCCGGCGAGGGCTTCGATACGCACCCGCACCGGGACATGGAGATCATCACCTACCCGCTCAGCGGTGCCATCGCGCACCGGGACAGCACGGGAGGCCAGGGGCTCCTGCGCGCCGGAGAGGTGCAGCGCATGACGGCCGGCACGGGCGTGATGCACAGCGAGATGAACGGCTCCAACGAGGACGTCCACTTCCTGCAGATCTGGATCATCCCGGACAGGAAGGGCCTGAAGCCCGAGTATGAGCAGAAGTTCTTCCCGGAGAAGGACCGGCAGGGACGCTGGCGCGTGGTGGCCAGCCCGGACGCTCGCGACGGCAGCCTCACCGTGCACCAGGACGTGCTGCTCAGCAGCACGCTGCTGAGCCCGGGCGAGAAGGCGGAGTACACGCTGCCCAAGGGGCGGCACGCCTGGGTGCAGATTGCCCGCGGCGCCGGCACGCTCAACGGCGTGGCCCTGAAGGCCGGTGACGGAGTGGCCGTCTCCGACGAGTCGAGCCTCGTGCTCACCGCCTCCGAGCCGCTGGAGGCCCTGCTGTTCGACCTGGCCTGATGCGCCGGCCACGAAGAAGGCCCCCGGATCCATGCGTGGATCCGGGGGCCTTGTCGTTTTCAGAGACCTACGGAGTGAACGACGTGGGGTTGGGCACCGGAGGGATGGTGACGGCCTGGCCGTACACCAGCGTGTTGCCCGTCACGGTGCCGGTGGCGTTGAGCTTGCTTGAATCCAGCAACGTCCCGCGGAGCCCTTCCGCGTTGAAGGTGCACGGAGAGGACGAATCACAGTCATAGGCGACGAGCTTCGCGGCGTTGCTGGAGTACACGGCGATGTCCTTGGCCGTGGTGGTGCCGGTGTGCATGAAGAAGTGGCCGTCGCGGGGCTGGTAGCTGCTGGAGCTTTCGACGCGAGGGCCCGGCGTGACGGACTGCCACAGGCGGAAGTTGCGCTTGCACTCGGCGGCGACGGTGGTGCGGATGAGCATGTTGCGCACCTTGGTGTCGACGCAGCCGTCCTCGTTGCCGCGGAAGTAGCTGTCCTCCAGGACGACGTCGCTCGCGGAGCTCTCCCCGTCGATGCCGTCTCCCTGGGTGTAGCCCGTCTGCATGCCGGTGACGTTCATCACCGTGGCCCGGCGCAGGGTGACGTGGTTGGTGGTGTCGTAGAGGGCGATGCCCACGGGGTAGTCACTCCCCTGCCCGCCAATCTGGTCCGGCTCCATGTCGATGTAGACGTCCTCGACGAGCGACTGGTTGGTGCCGGACGCGAGGAAGATGCCGCCGCGAGTGAACTGGAGGATCATCGCGTCGCGGATGGTCAGGTCGGTGAAGGCGGTGGTGCTGGAGCGCTCCACGTCCACGCAGGTGGCCACGTTCTCCGCGCGGAACTGGCTGAGCGTCACGTGCGCCACGGGAGACACGGCCTTGAAGCTGAAGCACGTGCCCACGTGGCGGAACTCCAGGTTGTAGAACACGAGGTTGCTGGCCTTCACGGTGAAGGCCACGGGCCCCGTCTTGGCGCGAGTGGAGGCCTCGAAGGTGGACTCGAACACGGGCCGTCCCTCCACGCCCTTGATGGTGACCGGAGAGCCCGGGGCGCCGCCCTGGGACACGGTGGTGCCGGTGGCGTAGGTGCCGCCATGGATGCACACCAGGCCGCCGGGGCCCACGGCCTGGATGAAGGCGTTGAGGTTGGCCAGGGTGCCCGCGCTCTGCGCCGTCAGGCCGTCTTTCGAGCCCGCGCCGGTGACGGTGATGTGGCGGACGGAGGAGCCGGAGCACTCGTCCGCGGTGGGCGTGGCGTACAGGCCGTTCGAGTACGTGGACGTCGTCTCGGACGTGGAGCCCTTGATGCGCACGTGGAATTCGTACCGCGTGCCATTGGTGAGGCCCGTGACGGCGTAGGTGGTGCTGGTGCCAGCGCTCCGGTACACCCAGCTGCCGTCGCCCACACGGAAGCGGACCTGATAGCCCTGGGTGCCCGCAGGGCCCGCGGTCCACGTGAGGGTCACCTGGCCGTCGCCGGGCACGGCTTCGAGCAGCGTTGGGGCGGCGAGCGCCTGGGAGACCTCGCCGGTCCCATCCGGCTTGAGCGTCAGGTCACCCTGGGGACCGCAGGCCAGCGCCCCCAGGAGGGCGCCGGTGAAACACAACACACGGTATCGAGGGAGGAAGGATTTCATGGACTCCCTGCTTTATCAGGGAGTCCACCGGATTCGGTAGGAGCAGGCGTGGCCGTCGAAGTCGAACGGCTCCACGCTCAGGTTCCGAGCACCCGCCTTGGTGAGACCTGCCTCGATGATGCCGCGCAGGTAGCCGGGGTTCCCGTTGCACTCGCTGACCCGGAGGACGTGGTGCGCGGGCCCCTGGGTGACGAGTTCCGTCTTCAGGTAGTTGTTCACCGTCGCGAAGCTCTCCTGGATGCGGATGACGACGCGCTCCGGTCCGAAGATGGGCCACATCGCGACGAGCGCCCTGCCCAGCAGCGTCTGCTCCACGCCCTCGATGAGCCCCGCGCCCAGCCGCCGGAAGCCCTCGTCCGTATCGACCTCGGGATGGAGGTACCGCGCCGTGATGCGCAGCGCCTCGGCGAAGACGAGCCGGGGAGTGCTGCGGGGGATGGGCGCCCCCAGGTCCAGGCCGGCCTTCTTCAGCTGGTCCTTCAGCTGTGGCGTGAGCCGGCTGCCGATGGAGCGAAAGAGCCCTTCAATCGTGTGGCGATAGACGACCTGCTCGGCCATGGATCCGTCCGGGGGTTCGGATGCGATTGCGCAATGCCATCACGAATCCACGAAGGCTCACCAGCCCCTGATGTAACTCCAATCAAGTCCGTCTGTCTTTCCCGGACACCGGAACTGAGTGGGTGTTCAAGGTTTGCCCGGCTCCAGGCTCAGCCGCCCCACCGGATGCGGTAGGAGCAGGCGTGGCCATCGAAGTCGAAGGGCTCCACGCGCAGGTTCTTGGCCCCGGCCCGGGCAAGCCCCGCCTCGATGATGCCGCGGAGGTAGCCCGGGTTCCCGTTGCACTCGTTGACGCGGATGATGTGGTGGCCCGGCCCCTGGGTGAGCAACTCCGAATGCATGTAGTTGTTCACGGTGGAGAAACTCTCCTGGATGCGCACCACGACGCGCTCGGGGCCGAAGATGGGCCACATCGACACGAGCGACTTGCCGAGCACGGTCTGCTCCAGCCCCTGGATGATGCCCACGCCCAGCCGCCGGTAGCCCTCGCTCACGTCGAGATCCGGATACAGGTGCGCCACGGTGACGCGAAGGGCATCCGCGAAGACGGTCCGGGACGTGTTGCGAGGGGACTGCGAGTCCAGGTCCAGCCCCACCTCGCTCAACTTCGCCCGGAGCTCCGGAGTGAGACGGTCACCGATGGAACGAAAGAGCCCCTCCACCGTGTGGCGATAGACGATTTCCTCTTCCACGAATCACCCCGGCCCCAACCAGGCGGTCCCATTCCGCCATGTCACGAAGAAGAGTACTCCAGCCCCCCCACGAATCCGAAGCCCCCTGCCCTCCGACCCGGGTCTGAGACGTCCCACCGTGTGTTTCACGGCTGGTCGCGATCTTTTAACAATGCCTGCATTGCTCGACTTCCATGACTCGCCCGAGGCCGGGTGGCTTCGGCGGGCCCGCCCGTGTCTACCCTTGGGGCTGGATCGGCTTCAACAGTCCCGCCCGGTTCAACTGGTCTTGCACCTGCTCAGCGAGCGCGATGTGCTCCGGATTGCTTACCGTGAAGCGCTCAGGACACATGACGATGAGCGTCCCCTTGTCCTCGATCCATTCGATCTGCACCGGAGCGGGCAGCGGGGGCACTGTACCCAAACGGCGAGACAGATACGTGACCCAGCCCACGAACGTGCCCGGCACCGCGAACTCCGACACCCTGTCTCGATGAGCCGTAGACGTGGCGACACCCCATTCGGGGTCCCAAGCCAAAGCCGCTGCGCGAAGCGCCTGTGAAAGGACGGGAGCGGTAAGGACACGCTCTCTGGCTTCCCCTCCTGCCGGAAGGTCCATCACGCAAAGATCCCCCAGGAGCTCTGAGGTGGAGCCCAATGCGAGCTTGACGCCAGTGCTTGCACCATCGGGCTCCCCATTCCATGCAGAGAAAGAAACCCCATCCTCATCATTCCGGTACTTCTTCCTGAAGAGATTGAAAAGCGAGTCCGCATTCGGCACAAATGGGCGCCTGAGCGCATCAGCACGAGACCCGGCTTTCTCGAACCATCGGCTAAACGTAGGCTCATGAGACGCCAGGAGGCGGAAGAAGGCTTCGGCACGTCGAGCGTATGACTCGACTGGCTCAACCCGACCCGGCCAGTACGCCCCCAGGTAATATTTCTCTTTCATCTGGGCTGATACCTACGAAGACGGCGGGGTGAATACGACCTTGATCGTGCCAAGCCCTTCGTTCCTGAACAGGTCTCTCACTGCGTCAGCAACTTCGCGCTCCGCGAAATGCCAATGAATCGGCGTGCCCTTGGCCGCCTTGAATTGTCTCTTTGCTTGCTCAAGCATTCCGTCAGCGCCTCGGAACCAGGTTCTGAAACTCCCATCCTTGAGGAACCTGGCATAGCCCGGCCCCTTTGTTTCAAGGAGCACCCCCATCTTGAAGCCGTCGAATTTTACCTCTTGGACCTTGTAGACCTTCCCTGCCGGCGCCTCGGTGATCTGGGCCTGGTACTTGCGAGATGCCTCGCTCATGCTTTCGCTGGCATTCTCCCACCTCCCCGGGCCTTGGTCCCCTGGGGACGAGGATTGACCCGAAGCCGCACCGGTCCGCTGAAGGATGATGGCCGCCCCGGGCCCTCCACTCAACACCGACGCCGCACGACCCACCGGCACCGTGACGCGCTCGACGACCAGCGTTCCCTCCACGGACAGCGAGAGCATCGGCACCGTGGCGTCCACGCCGGCCGCCATTCCCGTCAACGTCCGCGTCGTGGCCGAGGCTGCGCCCCAGGTCGCGATGAGGCTCGTCGCCAGCCGCGCCACCTCGCGGATCTGCTCGCCCTGCGTCATGTACCGGAAGCGCTCCCAGTACGCAGGTGACGACGCGATGAGGGCCGCCACACCGGCCGGCACGTTGCGCAGTGCCGCGATGCTGTCCATGGGGCGGGAGAGGACCTGCCCCAGCGCGTGGTACAGCTCCACGAAGGCATCCTGTGCCCCATCCAGCGAGCGGCCGATGACATCCGCGTCGCTGTACACCTCGGCCAGGGGCCGCCAGTCCGAAGCCTGGAGCTGGGCATCGACTTGCCGGAAGACACCGCCCTTGCCGCTGTAGAAGCGCCCCAGTTCAAAGCCGTGCGCGCGAAATGCGCCGTCCTTCCATTCGACGGGAGCCACCTTCTGCTGCGTGTTTCCATTGAGGGCCCACGCGAGGTAGCCATCCGGCCGGAGGACGGCCACCTGCTCCCGGGAGAAGCGCTCCACCCGGCGCAGCAGCTCCTCCCGCGAAACTTCGCCGCCCTCCAGCACCTCCCGCAGCAGGAAGCCTGCCGCCATGCGGGGAGGGAAGTTGCCCAGCGTCACGGGCTTCCGCATCAGTTGCCCCAGCAGCCGCGAGGCCTGCGCGGGTGTCAGCCCCCCGGCGGACAGAGGCCGCGCGTCCTGGGCATCCAGGCCTGCGTCCACGAGGAGCTGCTCCCAGGCGTCTTCCCTCCTGTCCCTGTGAGCGAGGCTGCCGCCCACTGCCCCGCCGAGTCCTCGCATGCCCTCGCCCGCCATTTCCTCCCGGCCATTCCGGTGGCGCGGCATCCGCTCCCTCTGCCTGGAACTCGCGAGGGAGGTCCGCGGCGAGGCCCGACTGGGAGGCACCTCCTCACGCGGCGACCGCGCCAGTGCTGGCGCGGCGGCTGGGCGCTCCGTGTAGCTCAGGCTCGCGCCTGGACGAGGCGTAGGCGACACCGAGACGCAACCTGTCGCCAACCCTGTGAGGGCCAGCAGCAGGGCCTCAACGCGCATTGTCCCCTCCCATGCCCACGGAGGCGAAGGCCGCCGTCCGAAGCGTGCCGTCCTTCTCCGGGAACAGCAGGGTGCCCTCCATCTCCGTCGCGTAGAGCTTCCCTCCCAGGAAGCGCCAGCGCAGCTCCGAACCGCCCAGGTAGCGTGCCGGAGGCCGTCCCACGCCCATCGCGAGTCCCTTCAGAGCAACTTCCACGGAGCGGTCAAGGATCGGCACCGCAACGCGCCCGTCCACGTCGAAGCGGCCCCAGCTGAACACCTCGGCCATCAACGAAAGCTTCAGATGATTGTGGACACCGCACGAATGGAAGCGCCTTCTCGCGGTCGACTCGTCCTGACGCTCCCTCACTACGCCCCCCTCAATCCCAGCAATGATTCGCGGCGCCTGCCGAGCACGGCGGGGACCTGTCTTCAATTGCCCTTACACGTCTTTGGCCGGACGGTTACAGAGAGGGAAAGGCATCCGCTGATCATGTTCTCCCGGAGGTACCAGGACCATGCCAATCCACGGTGCAGCGGCAAGACCGTAGAGAAGAACTCCGGTCCGGCCGCGGCACTGTTTTCCTCTCCGGTCAGTAGTACTGGCGGATGTAGCCGTAGGCGCGCTCGAAGAGTTCCGCGTCCTGGTGGAGTTGGTACTTGAGCAGGCTCTTGCGGAGGGCCTTCTTCACCTCGCGCTCGCCAGCCGCCGTGCTCTGCCAGCCGGGAAAGCGCACGAGCCGCACGATCTCGTCGATGTCGGCGACAACACGCTCGACCAGCACAGGCGTCTTGTCGTTCTTCACCTGCTGGAACAACTCGGTGAGTGCAGCCTTGCCGCGGTCCACGTCCTGCTCAGGTGGCGTGTCCTTCTCGGTACGTACGACGTCGCGCGCCAGCTCAAGGAGATGCTTCAAGAACTCCACGCTGTTCAACAGTCCCTGCTCGTGGCGCTCCTTGAGCGCCTCTAGACGTTCGGACAACGCCGTGTAGCGAGGATCGCCCATACGCTTACGCAGTCGCGCGGTGAGCTTGATCTCAAACTCCTTCACGCGCTTCGTTGGGTTGGGCGAGCCCATGACCGCTTCGAGCAACTCGGCGTCGAGCACCAGCGTTTCGAGGTCGTCGCGTACCGCATCGACGTGAACGTTCTGGTGAATCAGCTCGATGGTCTTCGCGCCGAGCGCGTGCCACACGAGCTTGCCTGTGCCGCTCGTCGGCTGGACCGAGACGTACACCTGCGTGAGCCAGCGGTAGTCGACCTCAAACGACAGCAGTATCGGATCGGGCGAGATGGCCTCCCACAGCTTGCTGAGCACCGAGTACTCGGCAGCGAAGGCGTCGCGCACGTCGTTGTTCGGCAAGCACTCCTGTGCCGCCATCAGGCCCTCGTAGCCGGTCTGGGTGCGGTCGACTCCGGGGAAGAACGCGAGGCACTTCTGCATCGCTTCAGGGAGCTGGGCTTTGAGACCTTCGATGTTGCCGACGACGCTGCGGAAGCCCTTCTCGTCGAACTCCAGCGCCTTGGCCACATCGTCGAACACACCGAGGTAGTCGACGATGAGGCCGTGGGTCTTCTTATCACCGTAGGTGCGGTTCGTACGGCAGATGGCCTGGAGCAGCGTGTGGTCTCGTAGCGGCTTGTCCAGGTACATCACCTGGAGGATTGGCGCGTCGAAGCCTGTGAGCAGCTTCGCAGTGACAATCAGGAGCTTCAGAGGATCGCTGGAGTCTCGGAAGCGATCGAGAAGCCTTTCTTCCTCGTCGCGCGAGCGCGCGTAGGGCTTGAAGCGCTCGTTGGATCCAGTCGCGGAGATGACGATCTCCGTCGCCTCAGGCGGCAGCAACTTGTCGAGCGCCGCCTTGTAAAGCAGGCAGCACTCCTGGTCGAAGGTCACGACCATGCCCTTGAAGCCGTTGGGCGCGACCGCGTCCTGGTAGTGCCTTGCAATGTCCTCGCAGATTTTCTGAACGCGCTCGGGCACTTTCACGAGCACCGCCATCCTGGAGGCGGCCTTCGCGAGGTTGTCCTTGTCGAGGTCGGAGAGCTCGCCTGTGAGCGCCTGGTAGGCTTGGTCGAGGGCGGCCTTGTCGATGTGCAGATCAACAAGGCGCGGCTCAAAGTGGAGCTTCAAGGTCGCACCGTCGCGGATCGACTCCTCGAAGCCATAGCGGCTCATGTAGCCGCGGGCATCCTCTTCGGCGCCAAAGGCGTAGAACGTGTTCTTGTCGCGCCGGTTGATAGGCGTTCCGGTGAGGCCGAATAGGAATGCGTTCGGCAGCGCCGCACGCATCTTCATGCCGAGGTCGCCCTCCTGCGTGCGATGCGCCTCATCAACGAGGGCAACGATGTTGCCGCGGTCGTTCAGCACGCCCTCGGCTTCGCCGAACTTGAAGATCGTCGTGATGATGATTTTGCGTGTGTCCTGCCTCAGCAGTCGCTGAAGGTCCTCGCGCGTCTCGGCCTTTACGAGGTTCGGCACGTCCGAGGCGTGGAACGTGGAGCTGATCTGCGCGTCAAGGTCGATGCGGTCGACGACGATGAGCAACGTTGGATTGCCAAGTGCAGGCTGGAGCCGGAGCTTCTGCGCGGCGAACACCATGAGCAGCGATTTGCCCGACCCCTGGAAGTGCCAGATGAGGCCCTTCTTCGGCTTTCCGGCGAGCACACGCTGCACGATAAGGTTCACCGCCTCGTACTGCTGGTAGCGGCAGACGATCTTGATGCGGCGCTTCTTCTTGTCCGTCGCGAAGAGCGTGAAGTGGGCCAGGATGTCGAGCACCACCGCCGGGCGCAGGAGGCCGCTCACCGCCGCCTTCAGACCCGCGAGCGTGCCCGGCGCCGCCTCGTCCTCGCCACGCCACGGGCCCCACAGGTTCACGGGCATGCGAACAGCGCCGTACATCAACTCCTTGCCTTCAGTGGCGACACTGAACGCGTTGGCGACGAAGAGCTCTGGAACGTTCTTCTCGTAGTCGTCGTGGACTTGGAGTGCGCCGTCAAGCCAGCTCACCGCCTGGCGAACGGGCGTCTTGGCCTCGACGAGGACGATGGGCAAGCCGTTGACGAGCAGCACGAGGTCCGCGCGCCGTTCGGCGGAACCGGCGCGGAAGGTGAACTGGCTTGTGACGACGAACTGGTTGTTCTCCAGGTTCTCAAAGTCGATGAGACGAACGGTGACGTGCTCGTGGTTTGGCCCGAAAGGCATCGAGCGGTCCCCACGCAGCCACGCGGTCAGCTCCTCATTCGCCTTGAGCAGGCCGTCGGAGCGCACCGCGAGCACGATCGCCCGCAGCTTGTAGAGGACTTCGTCGGCGCGGTCGGGAACGGCGGCGAATTCGGGGTTCAGCCGAATGAGCGCCTCGCGGATCCAGTCCTCGACGAAGACCTCATGGGGCTGACGCGGGATGTTCGCGGGTGCCAGGTAATGCCAGCCGAGCCCCGCGAGTTTGCCGGTCTTGCGCGCAAGACCGGCGCCGACGGCGGTGTGGTGGGTGACGCTGCCGCAGAGCAGGTCGCGGACAAGGTTCTCGACGGTGGAGGCTTCGGTGAAACTCATGACAGAGCCCTCGCCCTCAGCTGTGATACGACGGCCCGAGCTTGGTCGTGTCTGCGCTCCGCATGGTCCAGCGTTGCAAACAGGCGGTCACAGTTCTCGAGCACGGTATCCAGGGCATTGGGCACCGGCACCGGAAGCGTCCTTAGGTCTGCGAGATTGATCCGGGGTTGCGCACTGCCAATCTTCTCCGCACTGAGCAACGATTGAACAAATCCGCTCTGGAAATATGCATGAAGGAGTCGCGCTACTTGGGCCTCGCGGCATGGTACGAGAGCGAGCGCGCGATTCATGTTCCATCCATCCATCGCTTGAGGAACCACAAATGTGCGTCCGATAGTGGCCATGACAGAGACAACCAAGTCTCCAGCGCGACAGTACGTTGTGGAACTGGTGTCGGCCACTGCGCGGGCAACTCGTAAGACCGGAGTGTCGGTCCGCCTTCCATAATCGTCGAAGTCCATCACGCGCAGCATGGGAACACCCTCGTTAACGGGTTCGCCAGGCTTGAGCACACCATACGAGACTGGGCGAGATGGGTCTGCAAGCTCTTCAAGGGACTTCACTTGCCATCCAGGACTCGCTGTAACCAGATTCCTTCGAGGAATCGTGGGCAAGAGAAAGAGTCTGGAAAGCCCCGCGCGCAGCAACGTCTTTGCCGCAGTCACGAGTGATAATGTCTCCTGAAGGACGTACGTCGAGGCGGCCATCATCGGAAGGACGCGTCGCTGCTCTTCCACCGGGGGCAGCGCGAACTCGTACTCCGCGAGGCTCGACCAGTTAGTGCGAGGAGATAGCGAGCCCGCCGAAGTGCCCACAGCGTGTTCGAAGAATGCGTCGGCTTGGCAAATAAACGGCAAGAGTTCAGGTAGAAGCCGTTCGGGACTCGCGCTCTCGAAGACATAGATGTCGCCCGAACAGATCGCGTCGAAGTCGGCGACAGCTACCTTTCGCTGATAGGCACGGCGCTTCCCAAAGAGAACCTGCCCAGGACGAACCCGCGTTGTGAACGTCGTGCCATCAGCGATGTAACTCCATGACCGAACTCGCAGGTCGCCCGGTTCAAGGTGCTCCAGCCCAATCACGCGCTCGACGCCGGCTGCAACAGGGTCCTTGCAGGTCTCCTTCACGAGGCGCACTACCTCGCCAAACTTCACTCGCTTCCACGTCGCGGAGCCCTTAGCCATTGGCTACCTCCGCGAACTGCGACTCTTCGGCGACAAGGGTGTCGAGCATGTCGACCACAGCGTCCATCTCAGGCCAGAAGGCACAGCCTGAGTCCTCCCAAGCGGCCCATGCCTGCGCACGAGAAGGTACCGACTCAGTGATCGTTTCCGAGGTATCGGGCTTACGTTTCACGTAGAGGGGGATCGATAAGCTGAAGTCTAGCGCGGCGATGTCTTCGATGGTTGCGACTTTCGCGAAGCCCTCCTCATCAGAAAACGCATCGTAGGCGGTCTTAATGCGCTGCTGGTGCTTGTGACGAAGGAAGCTCATCGCCCGCTCGCGAGCAATCTCGTTTACCGCGTCGATAAGCAGCACCTTGCCGCGCGTCTTCGAAGGCTTCTTTGAACGACAGAAAATGACGCACGCCTCCATTGAAGAATTGTAGAAGAGGTGCGGTCCGAGCCCAAGAACGCAGTCGACAAGGTCTGCCTCTAGGAGCTTCTTGCGCAGTTCGGCCTCTTCCTTCCGAAAGAGCACACCGTGCGGAAAGAGGATCGCGCATCGCCCTGTCTTCGGGTTCATGCTCTTCAAGATGTGCTGGAAGAACGCGTAGTCGGCGCGGCCCTGCGGCGGCGTTCCGAGGAAGTTCCGGCCCCAAGAGTCGGTGGCCCACGCATCGCGGTTCCACTGCTTGATCGAATACGGCGGGTTCGCGAGGACCATATCGAACGTCTTGAGCCGATCTGCCTCGTGGAATGCGGGCGCGGCTAGCGTGTCGCCGCGCGCGACTTCGCAGTCCTCCACACCGTGAAGCACGAGGTTCATGCGCGCAATGGACGCCGTCATATGGTTCCGCTCTTGACCGAAGAGCTTGAGTGTCCGGTGCTCGCCGCGCTTTCGCTTCACCTCGGTGAGCGCTGAAATGAGCATGCCCCCGGTGCCGCAGGTCGGGTCGTATATACTCTCGCCACCTTTCGGCTCGAGCATCTGCACCATGAGGTGGACGACGGTACGGTTCGTGTAGAATTCCTGCGCCGTGTGCCCGCTGTCGTCGGCGAACTTCTTGATGAGAAACTCGTAGCCGTTGCCGAGTTCGTCCTCGGGCACGTTCGCGATCGAGAGCGTCTGCCCCGAGAAGTGCTCGAACAGTGTCTTTAGCGTGACGTCGGGGAGGCGCTCTTTGTTGGTCCACGGAGCGTCCCCGAAAATGCCGTCGAGTCGTCCCGGATTCGCCGCCTCGATCGCGCGGAGCGCCGTTTGGAGCTTCTTGCCTACGTCCCGCGCGGCGGCGCGCACGTCGTCCCAGTGCGAACCGTTCGGGATCACGAATCGGTCGTTGGCCGTCGCGGTCGCGTACGCGGTGTCGCCCTTCGATTCGGCGAGAGCAGCGGTGTAATCCTCGTCCCACACGTCCGAGAGCCGCTTGAAGAAAATCAGCGGGAAGACGAACTGCTTGTAATCACCAGCATCGATCAGGCCGCGCAGGATGACGGCGGCGCCCCACAGATATGACTCAAGTTCTTGCTGGGTCATGTGCGTAGTCAAGACAGCCAACCTCCCTCATGCATGACGCGACGAAGGTTGTCTTCAGCCTTGCGACACTTCGAGAGGGCGTTCTTGAAGGCGTCGACAGCGACGGGAAACGGCATGATGTCGGCCCCGATTGGCGGAAGCACGTAGCGCGAGATGTTCAGAGTCCAGCCCTCTTTTTCGATCTCCGAGAGGTTGACGACACGCGCGCGATCCTGGACATCGGCGAAACCTTGCACCCACGAGTGAATCTCGGTGACATGCATTGGGTCCAGGAAGTTCTGCGCTCGCCCGCGGCGGAACACCGAGGACGCATCAACGATGAGGACCTTGCCCTTCTTGGACTTCTCCTTTCGCTGACGAAGCACCAGCACGCACGCGGCCAGGCCGGTGCCATAAAAGAGGTTTGGTGCGAGGCCAATGACGGCCTCGACGAGATCCTTTTCGAGGAGATGTTTGCGGATCTGAGCTTCGACACCACCACGGAAGAGCGCGCCCTGCGGGAGCACCACGCCCATGCGGCCGGTCTTGGGTGCCATCGACTTCACCATGTGCTGCACCCATGCCATGTCCGCGTTGCTGTCCGTGGGCAGCCCGGCAAATGCGCGTCCCCACGGATCCGTCTCCCATACCTCGCGGCCCCACTGTTCCAGCGAGAACGGCGGATTGGCGATGACGACATCAAAGGTCGCGAGGCCACCCGTGCTCGCGTCGGTGAACACCGGGTTGCGAAGGGTGTCACCGCGCTCGATGACGAAATCCTCGATACCGTGCAGGAAAAGGTTCATCCGCGCGACCGAGGCGGTAGTGAGGTTCTTTTCCTGTCCGGACAGCCTACCGAAGAAAGTCCTGGGATCACCGCCGCGCTCGCGCACGTGCTCCACGGCCGCGAGCAGCATGCCGCCCGTGCCACAAGCCGGGTCGTAGATTCTTTCGCCTTCCTTGGGGTCGAGGATGTCGACCATCAAGCGTACGACGCTGCGCGGGGTGTAGAACTCGCCCGCTTTCTTGTTCGTCGCATCAGCGAACTGCTTGATGAGGTACTCGTACGCGTCGCCCATCACGTCGGAGGTGACGCGGGCATTGCCGAGGGAGAGCGCCGAGAAGTGCTCGATGAGGTCCTTCAGCAATTCGTCGGGTAGTCGGTCCTTGTTCGTCCATTGCGCGTCGCCGAAGACGCCGTAGAGGTGCTTCTGGTTCGCAGCCTCGACGCCGCGCAACGCATTTGCGAGCGCGGTGCCAACGTTCTTTGGCGCGCGGCGTACGGCGGACCAGTGGCAGCCCTTGGGCACCTGGAAGCGGTGCTCGTCGGCGAAGTCCTCGCCGTACTCGGTGAGCATTGCGCCGTGCTCCTCATCCCATACGTCGCAGATGCGTTTGAAGAAGAGCAACGGCAGGATGTACGACTTCCAGTCGGTGCGATCGACCGGGCTGCCACGCAGGATGTTCGCAGCCTCCCAGAGGTGCGACTCAAGTTCGGCGAGCGTCACGGGCAGCGCAAGGGGCGACTGGCTACTCACGTTCGGGGCTCCAGGGCGGCGGAAGGCATGGATTTCCAAAGTACGGTGGCGGATAGAGCGCCATCAAGGCACGCGAGGTGTCGAGAATCGCCAACCTCCTGAGCCCGGAAATGAGGAACGACGCAGTGCGCGCCCTCGACATGCGCCCGAAAGGCACATAGCCAGGAAGCCCAGCCCGAAACGACAAAAGCCCCCGAGTCTTTCGACTCGGAGGCTCTTGTTCGGAGTGCCCAGGGCGGGATTCGAACCCGCACACCTTTCGGCGCCACCCCCTCAAGATGGTGTGTCTACCAGTTCCACCACCTGGGCGTTTCGGCGGGGTCCATGTACCGGACCCCGTGGATTCACGCAACAACCAATTCAACCGTCGCGTGAATCCGATGCTTCCTGACGACTACTGCGCGGGCGCCGGAGCAGGCGTCGTCGGCGCGGGAGCCTGCTGGCCCTCCGCCGGCGGCGTCGCGGAACGCTCCTGCTCCACCGCTCCCGGTGCCGCCGGAGGCGGCGTCGTGGCTCCCGGGGTCGCCGGGGCCGTCTTCGCCGGCGGCGTCGCCACGGAACCTCCCGCGGCCACCGAACCGCGCAGGCCCACGAAGGACAGGCCCAGCGAGGTCAGGAAGAACAAGCCGGCGCAGATGCCCGTCAGCTTGCTCAAGAAGGTCACCGCGCCGCGGCCACCGAAGGCGCTCGTCGCGGCGCCGCCACCGAGGGCGGAACCCATGCCGGCGTCCTTCCCCGGCTGCAGCAAGATGACGAAGATCATGAACACGCAGAGCAGGACGTGCACGATCGTGAAGAAGGTCAGCATGGGTGTTCCAAACGCTCCGTGAAAAGAGGGCGCAACCTACACAAAGTGCTCAAGGGGTGACAACTTCTAACGGGCCCGACCGCTTCAGCCAGCCGCCTTGACGATGGCCACGAAGTCCGCCGCCTTGAGGCTCGCTCCCCCCACGAGCGCCCCGTCCACGTCCGGCTGACCCAGCAATTCCGCGGCGTTGTCCGGCTTCACGCTCCCGCCGTACTGGATGCGCACCCGCTCGGCCGTCCCCGCGTCGTACATCCGGGTAAGCAGCCCCCGGATGGCCGCGTGGACCTCCTGCGCCTGCGCCGTGGTCGCCGTCCGGCCCGTCCCAATGGCCCACACCGGCTCGTACGCCAGCACGAACGTCGCCACGTCCGCCCCGGAGAAGCCCTCCAGCGCGCCGCGCACCTGGCGCTCCACCACCGTCAGCGTCTGGTTCGACTCGCGCTCGGCCAGCGTCTCACCCACGCAGACGATGGGCGTCATCCCGGCGGCCTTCACCGCCTTCGCCCGCTTGTTCACCGTGGCGTCCGTCTCCCCGAAGAACTGCCGGCGCTCCGAGTGCCCCACGATGACGTAGGCACACCCCAGCTCCGCCAGCATCGGCGCGCTGACTTCGCCCGTGAAGGCGCCCGAGGACTCCCAGTGGCAGTTCTGCGCCGCCAGCTGGAGGGGCGCTCCCTCCAGCGCGACGTGCAGCGGCTGCAACGCCACGAACGGAGGCGCGATGGCCACCTCCACCTTGTCGCCCAGCGCCGCCACCGCGCCGCGAAGCTCCCGCACCAGCGCGAGCGCTTCCGGCACCGTCTTGTTCATCTTCCAGTTGCCAGCGACGATCTTCCGACGAGCCATCGTGGTGTCTCCCCCGGTGCGTACCGCGTGGGTGCCCTACTTCGTCTCCAGCGCCTTGATGCCGGGCAGCTCCCGGCCCTCCAGGAACTCCAGCGACGCGCCACCGCCCGTGGACACGTGGCTCATCTTGTCCGCGTAGCCCATCTGCTCCACCGCCGCCGCGCTGTCGCCGCCGCCAATCACCGTGATGGCGTCCTTGTTGATGGACATCGCCGCGGCCACGGAGCGGGTGCCCTCCGCGAACTTCGCGACCTCGAAGAGGCCCATGGGCCCGTTCCACACCACCGTCTTCGCGTCGCGGATGCGCTGCGTGAACATCGCGCGCGTCTTGGGGCCGATGTCCAGGCCCATCATGTCCGCGGGGACGACCTGATCCGGCGTCTCCTTCACGGGCCCCTTGCCCTCCAGGTCCGCGCACACGATGTGGTCGATGGGCAGCACCAGCGGCGTCTTCAGGCGCTTCGCCGTGTCCAGCAGCTTCGCCGCCAGCGCCAGCTTGTCGCCCTCCTCCACCCGGCTCTTGCCCACTTCAATGCCCTGCGCCTTCAGGAAGGTGTACGCCATGGCGCCGCCCACGAGCAGCGCGTCCACCTTGGGCAGCAGGCTCTCGATGACCTTGATCTTGTCGCTCACCTTGGAGCCGCCCAGGATGGCCACGAAGGGCTTCTGCGGATTGCGCAGCACCTTGTCGCCCAGGTACTCGATCTCCTTGCGCATCAGGAAGCCGGCGGCCTTCTCCTTCACGAAGGGGACCATGCCGGCCGTGGACGCGTGCGCGCGGTGCGCCGTGCCGAACGCGTCGTTGACGTAGACGTCCGCCAGCGCCGCCAGCTCGCGCGAGAAGGCCTCGTCGTTCGCCTCCTCCTCCTTGTGGAAGCGCAGGTTCTCCAGCAGCAGAACCTGCCCCGCCTTCAGGTCGTTCACCTGCTTCTTCACGTTGTCGCCCACGCAGTCGTCCGCGTGGATGACCTCGTGCTTGTCGCCTGGCTTCCTGGGCAGCAGCTCCGCCAGCTTCTCCGCGACGAGCACCGTGGACAGCTTGGGGTCCGGCCCCTTGGGCCGACCGAGGTGGGACGCCAGGATGACCTTGCCGCCCATCTCCAGCGCACGCCGGATGGTGGGGAGCGCTTCACGGATGCGGGTGTCGTCGGTGACGCGGCGCCCCTCCAGCGGGACGTTGAAGTCCACGCGGATGAAGACGCGCTTGCCGGTCAACTGCAGGTCATCGATGTAGCGGATCATCTTTAGGTGTCCCTTGTGCCTGTCTCGGTCAGCCCAACGTGCCGGGATACGGATGCGGCCTTACGCCACGCCCTTGGACACGAGGAACTTCGCCGTGTCGACCATGCGGTTGGAGAAGCCCCACTCGTTGTCGTACCAGGCCATGACCTTGAGCAGGTTGTCGCCCATCACGTAGCAGTTGGTGGCGTCGAAGATGGCCGAGTGCGGGTTGCCGTTGTAGTCCACGGACACCGTCTGTGCGTCGCTGAACTCCAGCACGCCCTTGAGCGGACCGTTGGCGGCGGCCTTCATCGCGGCGATGACCTCTTCCGCGGTGACCTTCTTGGAGGTGTTCACCGTCAGGTCCACCAGGGACACGTTCGGGGTGGGGACGCGGACGGACAGGCCGTGCATCTTGCCCTTGAGGGCCGGGAGCACCTCACCGATGGCCTTCGCGGCGCCGGTGCTGGTGGGGATCATGGAGAGCGCGGCGGCGCGGGCACGGCGCATGTCGTCGTGCGTGAGGTCCAGGATGCGCTGGTCGTTGGTGTAGCTGTGCACCGTCGTCATCAGGCCCTTCTCGATGCCGAAGTTGTCCACCAGCACCTTGGCGATGGGCGCCAGGCAGTTGGTGGTGCACGAGGCGTTGGACACGATGTGGTGCTTGGCCGGGTCGTACTCGTGGTGGTTGATGCCGTACGCGATGGTCATGTCCGGGCCCTTGGCCGGCGCGGAGATGATGACCTTCTTGGCGCCCGCGGCCAGGTGCTTGGCGGCGGCGTCGCGCGCGGTGAAGCGGCCGGTGCACTCCATCACCACGTCCACGTTCATGTTCTTCCAGGGCAGCGCGGAGGGGTCCTTCTCCGCGGTGACGGCGATCTCCTTGCCGTTGACCACGATGCCCTTGTCCGTGTGGCTCACCTCGCCCGGCCACGTGCGGTGCACGGAGTCGTACTTGAACAGGTGGGCCAGCGCCGACGGCTTGTCGAGGTCGTTGATGGCGACGATCTCGAGGTCTTCCTTGCGGCTGAGCGCGGCGCGCAGGATGCAGCGACCGATACGACCGAAGCCGTTGATGGCGAGCTTGATGGCCATGGTGTTTTCCGTCTCCTGGAAGGGGTGGGCCTTCGCGGCCCACCGTCATGAGTCTCGTAAAGAAGGCGGGCGACCGTAGGCAGGCGCCCCCGCCGAGTCAACGCTTCGCGTGGGCTGCTTTCGAGCGCGCACGTCGGAGCTGAACAATCACCCCGACCAACACCCAGAGCCCGGAGGCCGTTCCCGCCCCGGCCCCGCACCCACAACCGCTGTCGCCCTTGGGGGAATAGTCACTCGGGAGCGACGGAACGACCGTCGGCTCCGGCGGCGGATCCACCGGCGGCGGCTTCACCACCGGATGCGGATCCACCTCCCGCACCGCCACGCAGGACGACAGCGGCCGGGGGCTCAGCGCGGGCGGCACATCCGCCGTGGGCAGTGCCGGTGCCTGGGCCAGGATTCCCGAGCGAACCAGGAACTCGCCCACCAGCCGCGACCGTTCGCGGTTGGACGCAAGGCCCTCGAACGGGAAGCCCAGCACCAGCACCTGCCCCGCGGGCGCCGTGCCCGACAGGACGGCCGCGCCCAGGCCCGTGTTGGGGTAGCGGAGCACGTCCGTTCCCGGGGTCGTGGGCACCAGGATGTCCGTCACCCCCACGGGGTAGCCCCCGAGCGTCCCGTCGTCCAGTGGAGTGTTCGGCAGGTCCCCGAAGATGCCGCCCGTGAAGCCCTCCACGCGGCCAAGGGCCGAGCCCACGCTGAAGGAGGCCTGGAGGATGTCCGCGAGGAACTGCTTGTCCTCCGCGCTGCCCTGCGAGAGCGCGAACACCGTGCGGCTGCCCGACAGCATCAGGTGCCCGCCTCCGGTGACGAACGCGCGCAGGGTGTCCTGTTCGGTCCGCGTCAGCCCCGCGCCCCCCACGCCGCCGCGCCCGGTGGACCAGTCCACCAGCCGGTAGCCCGTGGGCGACACCAGCCCCGCCGCTACCGCGTTGCCCGTCGCGCTGTCGAAGGCCACCGCCGCCTGCGCGAACGCCGCGCCATGCTGGCGCAGGTAGCTGCCGTCGTTCATCGCCTCCAGGTAGACGCGCAGCGGGGCTTCCAGGTCGTACGGCGTCTCCAGCTCCTCGCCGCACGCGACCGTCGCGTCCAGCCGCTCGTACGCGTTGATCAGCAGCACCGGCGGCGTGCTCCCCGCGCGCACGCCCACCGTGGCGGACGGGAAGGACTCGCCGCCCGCGTTCACCGCGGCGACGCGGAAGTAGCGCAGCGTGCCGGCCGCCAGCGTGACGGTGGCCGACGTGCCCTGGACCTCCGAGCCCTCGTCCCAGCCGAAGCCGTCCGCGCTCTGGTACAGCCGGTAGCCCGTGGGCGCGTCACGCCCCTCCTCCGAGACCACCTGCGGGGGCGCGGTCCACTTCACCTCCACCGTGCCCGGCGTCGCGTTGCGCGCCACCACCGCGCCCGGCGTCTCCGGCGGCAGTCGCACCGCCGCGCCGTCGCGGGTCGCGAAGTACTTGATCAACCCCTGCACGATGGCGCGCGCGGCCACATGGCGCACGCGGGCCTCCTTGAGGTTCGCCGCGTCCGCCGTGTTGTCGTGGTACGCCATCTCCAGCAGCACGCTGGGCATCTCCGGGTTGTGCGTGGGGTTCACCTCGCCCAGGTTCGCCGAGCGCAGGCTGCGCACCCGCCACGTCGGATCCACCTCGCGCTTCAGGTCGGTTTCAATCTGCGACAAGAGCGCCCGCGCCATCACGTCACTGCCCGCCACGCCGGTGAAGTTGAGCGTGCCGTCCACCGGGTTGGGCCCGTAGACGTAGCCCTCCGTGCCCCGCACGGTGCCGGACGTGCCCGCGTTGGTGTGCCACGCGAGGTAGACGGCGTCCTCGCCCTCCTCGTGCAGCCACGCGGCGAAGCGCGGCCGGGACGTCACGTCCGCGTTGCGCTCGTTCGACAGGGCGTTGGCCCCCGACGGCGCGTACACGCTGAAGGGCGCCCCGCTGTACTGCACGTGGTAGCGCCCGCTCTCCTCGAAGCGGGGACGCAACAGCGGCCCCTGTGCCGCGTCGCCCAGCAGGCCGCGTCCACCGCCCAGCCGCACCGCGTCCACGGACAGCGTCGCGCCCGTGGCCTGCGCCGAGTCGTTCTCCAGCACCACCGCGCCGGACTCCGGATGCGACCCCGTCTTGAAGTAGAAGCGCCCCAACAGCACCCACGTCCCGCCGTGGCGCTGCTGGTTCACGCGGAAGTGGCTCTCCCCGCCCGCGTGCTTCACCACGTAGTGCGCGTCCGTCGCACGCGTGGGGTCGGAGCCGTAGGAGACGTAGACATTGTACGCCGCGTCCGCGGGCACATCCGGGGTCCACGTCGCCTTCGCGGTGGAGGTGGCCGCCGTGTCCAGCGTGCGCGTGGTGCCCAGCGTGAAGGGCTCCACGCCGTTGCCCATGGGCACGGGCGGCGGGGCCCAGCCCTTCTGCGCGGAGGCGTGGAAGCGCGCCGTGTCCCCGCCTTCCACGTAGCCCGTGCCGCCGTTGTCCACGGTGGCGAGGAGCGGGTTCAGGTCCGACTCGCGCACCGTCACCACCGTGGCGCCCGCGGCCATCAGCATGGGCTGCAGCTCCTGCGACACCACCTCCGCGGAGATGAAGTCCTCCACCACGCCCCAGGTGTTGGGCCGCTGCGTCGCCCAGCGCTTCAGCCCGTTGTCGCGATAGAAGCCGTGGCCGGGGCTCAGGTAGATGACCTTGCCGGACAGCGCGCCCTCGCCCAGCCGCGTCTGCGGCACGCCCGCCGCCTTCACATTGGACTTCGCGGCGCGTGTTTCGCGGCGCACCACCGCGGGTGCGTCCGGCGACAGGCGGCGCTGCTCGTGGTCCCGGGGGGCTGGAGCTGGCAGGTATTGAACACCCGGCGGCTCGAGCCCCAGGTCGTCTCCCTCGAAGGCCTCAGGGGTGTCCTGCGCTTGAGCGAGGAAGGAGGTGCACAGCAGGGTCAGCGCCAGCGTGCGCGACCAGGACGGAGGGAACGTTCGCATCACGCGACCGACCTTACCCGTTCACTCCCCCGCTTCAATCGGACCCGTGGGTGCTAGCCTGCCCACCCCTTCACCTTCCGATGACCGTTCCTGCACCCTCCCATCCCCAGTTTCCCTCCCGCCGCAGCAACGGACTGTTCGCCTCGTTCGGACATGCGTGGGCGGGCCTCATCCACACCGTGGCCTGGCAGCGCAACATGCGCATCCACCTCATCTCCGGAGTGCTGGTGGGGCTGGTGGGCAGCGGCATCCCGCTGGGGCTCGCGGAGAAGGTGACGCTCATCTTCTGCGTGCTGCTCATCTTCTTCGCGGAGATCTTGAACAGCGCGCTGGAGCAGCTGGTGGACCTGGCCGTGCAGCAGTTCGACGAGAAGGCCCGGCTCACCAAGGACGCGGCGGCCGCGGGCGTGCTCGTGCTCGCGGGCGGCACCGTCGTCATCTTCGCCGCCATCCTGATCAACTACTGGGAGACCGTGCGCACCAGCACGGATGCCATCTTCCGGCAGGTCGCGCTGGGCCTGCCGCTGGCCGGCTGCGCCACGGTGCTCGTGCTGCCCCAGCCGAGGCCCGCCGCCGTGGACGTGCTCGCGTTCATGCTGGCGATGGGGCTGCTCGCTCTGACGGTGCCCACGTCCGCGAGCCTGGTCTTCACCGTGCTCACCGCCGCGCTGCTCGTCATCGCCGCCGCGGCGGCCCGCGAGCGCAGGCGCCATCCGCAGCCCTGAGCGACACGGAGGATGCTGCTCCCGCCACCTCGCGGGCGGGGCGCCCGGAACCGGTCCGGAGCCCGCTCACCCGCCGAGGGTCAACGAAGGGAATTCTAACGGGCTAGACGCGGGGCTGAAAGCCCGTCCCGGCGTCGGAGGCCGGCGTCGTCTGGGCGGCGGCGACCGCCTTGTCGCCTTCCTTCAGGTCGGTCGTCACCAGCTCCAGGAGCTCCGTGGCGATGCCGATGACCTGGTGCGGCGTGTAACCGCTTGCGCGCAGCTGGTTGAAAAACGTGCGCGCGAGGATGCGGGTGCCCTTTTGGTCGGTGCTCACGGGAATTGCCTCCGGAATCAGCGCCGCGTGTCCGGGCGCTGCGTCTGCTTGGGAGTCCGGTCTTCAACCTCCGTGCCAGTCGTTCTCTTCCAAACGGATTCTTCAGCAGTCCTCAGGGGTTGAAGCCCGAAACTGGACGGCACGGAACGTGGAAGGTGCGAAGGGGGTTACGCACCCGGACGTCCGCCCCGCCTGGAACGCGGTACCGGGTGCATCAGCGGGTACGCACCCACCCCTCCCCCTCCAAAGGGCCGTCCCGTCTTTTCAAGTGCTTGCATTCCCTCCGGGGGGTGGAGCACATACGCCCCCCCATCGAGGAGTCAGAACACAATGGCGTACCGGGTGAACAACATCGGGCTGTGGCTGGACGAGCCGGAGGAGCTGCTCGGCCAGCGCGCCGCGGAGAAGCTGGGGGTCACCCGGAGCGACCTCGCCTCCGTGCGGGTGGTGCGCTCGGTGCTGGACGCGCGCAAGAAGGGCAGTCCGCGTTACATCTACACGCTGGAGGTGGAGCTGGCCCCGGGCCGCAAGGCGCCGCGCCTGCCCCCGGACGTGAGCGAGGCCCCGCCCGCGCCGGAGGTGCCGCCGCGCGTGAAGGAGCCGGAGAAGCTGCCGCTCATCATCGGCACGGGACCCGCGGGGTTGTTCTGCGCGCTGGGTCTGCTGGAGCGCGGCGTGCGCAGCATCCTGCTGGAGCGCGGCAAGGAGGTCGTCACGCGCCGCAAGGACGTGGCGAAGCTCATGCGCGACGGGTCGCTCGACCGCGAGAGCAACATGAACTTCGGCGAGGGCGGCGCCGGCGCGTACACGGACGGCAAGCTGTCCACGCGTATCAACCACCCGATGGTGCGCAAGGTGATTGAAGCCTTCGCGAAGTACGGCGCGCCGGATCACATCCTCATCGAGGGCAAGCCGCACATTGGCTCCGACCTGCTGCCCGGTGCGGTGGCGAAGCTGCGCGAGGAGCTCATCGCGGGCGGCTGCCAGGTGTACTTCGAGCAGCGCGTGGAGGACCTGCTCTACCGCGACGGCCGCATCGCGGGCGTGAAGATGGCGGACGGGCGCACGCTGGAGAGCGACCGCGTCATCCTGGCGCCGGGCAACTCCGCGCGCGAGCTGTACGAGCGCTTCGCCGCCGACGGCCGCGTGAGCGTGGAGGCCAAGCCCTTCGCGCTGGGCTTCCGCGCGGAGCACCCGCAGGCGCTCATCAACGGCATCCAGTACGGCTCCGCGGCGAAGCACTCCAAGCTGCCGCCCGCGGACTACAAGCTGGCGGAGAACCTGGACGTGGACGGCGAGGTGCGCGGCGTCTATTCGTTCTGCATGTGCCCCGGCGGCATCGTGGTGCCCACGCCCACGGAAGAGGGGCTGCAGTGCACCAACGGCATGAGCAACTCGCGGCGCAACGCGAAGTTCGCCAACGCGGGCATCGTCGTGTCGGTGTCCGTCGCGGACTTCGCGCGCGAGGGCTTCCACGGGCCGCTCGCGGGCCTGGAGTTCCAGCGGCACTGGGAGTCGGAGGCCTACAAACTGGGCGGAGGCCGCTTCTTCGCGCCCGCGCAGACGATTCCCGACTACCTGGCGGGCCGCGTGAAGAAGGACCCGGGTGACACCAGCTACCGCCCGGGCCTGGCGCACACGGACCTGAACCAGCTCTTCCCGGAGCGGCTGACGCAGTCCATCAAGGCGGCGCTGCGCACGTTCGACCGGAAGATGAAGGGCTTCATCAGCGACGAGGGGAAGCTCATCGGCATCGAGAGCCGGACGTCCTCGCCGGTGCGCATCACCCGGGGTGACGACCTGCAGTCGGTGTCCATGCGCGGCCTGTACCCGGTGGGCGAGGGCTGCGGCTACGCGGGCGGTATCGTGTCCTCCGCCATTGATGGACTGCGCGCCGCTGAGCAGATTGCCACGGAGCTGGCTTGAGGTCCCCGCCCCCTTCCGGGCAGGGTAGCCGGGAGGGAGGAAGACCCATGGCGTACCAGGTGCGCAGCCCGGATGGTGAGCTGACGTTCCCCTCGCTGGGCGACGTCGAGCGCGCCTACGTGCAGGGGCTGGTGGACCCCGACGACGAGGTGCGCGAGGACGGCGCGGAGAAGTGGCGCAAGGCGTCCTCGCTGCCGGTGCTCGCCCGGGCGAAGAAGCCCAGGAGCGGCAAGGCGGCCCGGGCGCAGACCTTCACGGTCCTGGGCGTGGTGGTCCTGGGCCTGCTCGCCCTGGCGGTGATGGTCCTGGGGCAGGAACCCCGGGTGCGCATGATGGGCGTCCTTCTGGCCCTGGTGGTCAGTGGGATCCTCATGCGGGTGACGTTCAAGGCCTACAAACGGCCACCGCTCGTCCCCTGACGCCGCTCCCTCCCCTGCCCTCCAGGGCAGCGGCACGGCCCTCGCCGCCAGCAGGCCCCACACGGCCCATGTTTGATGGAAGGCACCCTGCGGGGTGCCCTCCATCGCGCTGGAGGAGGACCGCACCTTGCTCAGCACCTACCTGTCCCGAGAAGCCGCCCGCAAGCTTCGCCATGGCGCCCCCTGGCTGCGCCGCGAGGACATCGTCTCCATCGAGGGCGAACCGCAGCCGGGCACGCCCATGCAGCTCAAGGACGAGGACGGGCAGCTGCTGGGCCTGGGGGACGTGGACCTCCAGGCCTCCTACGCCGTGCGCCGCCTGGGCCTGCCGGACGAGTCCGTGGAGGGGCTCATCCCCCGCCACGTGCGCCATGCCTTCGAGCGGCGCGGCCGGCTGGTGGATGATCCGCGCTTCTGCCGCATCGTCAACGACGACGGGGACGGGCTGCCCGGCCTCATCGTGGACCGGTATGATCAGCACTTCGTCGTCCAGACGCTCACCCGCTCCATGGACGCCCGGCAGGAGGAGATCACCCGCACGCTGGGAGAGGTGACGGGCGCGGCCTCCGTGCTGCTGCGCAACGACACGCTCCGGCGCAAGGCCCTGGGCCTGCCCGCGCAGCGCCCGCACGTGATGTACGGCGCGCCGCCGCGCTGGTGCCGCCTGCTGGAGATGGGCGCGCGCTTCACCGTGGACCTCACCTACGGCCGGGGCACGGGCTACGGGTACGACCACCGCGAGCTGCGTCGCTTCCTGGGGCGCACCGGCAACGGGGACCGGGTGCTGGACGTGGCGTGCAACGTGGGCGGCCTCTTCGTCCACGCGGGGCGGCACGGGGCGAAGCAGATTCTCGCCTTCGACAGCAACGCGGACGCGGCGGACCTGGCGCGGGAGAACGCGGAGGCCAACGGCCTGCTCGGCCGGGTGACGGTGGAACAGGGCGAGCCGCTGGCCGTGCTCCGGGCCATCAAGGAGACCTTCGACCTGGTGCTGCTGGACACGCTGGGCGTGGCGTCCGCGGAGGACTTCATCGAACAGGTGCGGCTGGGCCTGAGGCGCACCCGCCATGGGGGGCGGCTCCTGGTGGTCGGTTATCACCCACCACTGGAGCAGGGGGCGTTCACCGAGTGCGTGGCCACGGCCTGCGAGCAGGAGGCGCGCATCGCCTTCCGGCTGGCGCGGATGGGGCTGCCGCCGGACCACCCGGCGCCGGTCGGCTCCCCGGGGGCCGAGTACCTGGAGGCGGTGGCGCTGGAGGTGAGCTGAAGCGCTGGGGAGGCCTGTCTTGTTTCGCCCTCGACGGGCCTCCTCGGTGTTAGTGTCCGCGCCGCGATGACAACCGAAAACGAGTCCCAGGCCGCGACCTCTTCCACCCCGGAGGCTTCCGTCGAGACCGTCCGCAAGGTGTACGCGGCGGACCTGCGCGAGAAGGATCGCGTCAATACCGTCTTCCGCGTCACCAAGAAGGAGAAGGTGAACGCGCGCAGCGGCAAGGTGTTCCTGTCGCTGTCCCTCGCCGACAAGAGCGGCACGGTGGACGCGCGCGTGTTCGACAAGGTGGACGCGCTCGAACCCGTCTTCCAGAACGGTGACTACGTCCTCGTGCAGGGCAGCGTCATCGTCTTCCACGGCCGCACCCAGGTCGTCGTGGAGGCCGTGGAGCGGCTGGATCCGGAACCGCTCGACCCCAAGGAGTTCGAGCCGCCCCCGGCCCCGCCCGCCGAGGCGAAGTCCAACGAGTCCAAGTCGGGCGAGGCGAAGTCCGGTGACGCGAAGTCTGGCGAGGCCAGGGCCGGCGAAGCGAAGGCCGGCGAAGCGAAGTCTGGCGAAGCCAAGTCTGGCGAGGGCAAGCCCGAGCGCCATGAGGGCGGCGGTGGACCGCGCGCGGTGGGGCAGATCCGCGAGCTCATCACCGAGCGCGTCAACGACCCGTTCGTGAAGCAGCTCCTGCTGGCGTTCCTGGACGACGCGCAGGTGTCCACGGCGCTGCCGGTGGCGCCCGCGGCGAAGGGCGTGCACCACGCGTGGCGCGGCGGACTGGCCGAGCACGTCCTGTCGGTGATGCGCCTGACGCTGCGCGTGTCGGACCACTACCCCATGGCGGACCGCGACCTGCTGCTGGCCGGCGCGTTCCTGCACGACGTGATGAAGGGCGGCGACGGGGCGTCCGACAAGGGCTTCGACACCTCCGACGAGGGCCGGCTGGTGGGCCACGCGGTGCTGGCGGCGCAGAAGATCCGCGAGAAGACCCTGGGCATCCCGGGCTTCCCGCCGCTCCTGGAGCAGCACCTGACGCACCTGGCGATCTCCCAGCAGGGGACGTCCGGCGCCCCCGGCGCGAAGGTGCCGGTGACGCTGGAGGCGCAGATCGTCGACACGCTCAGCTCGCTCGACGCGCGCATCTCCTCGTGGGTGGAGGCCATGCAGCGCGACCCGAACGAGCGCTGGACGGAGCACCTGCGCGCGTACGACCGCTCGCTCTGGAAGGGCTTCGTGCCCACCGGCCGCGGCCGGGCCCCGGTGGAGGGCGGCCGTCGCAAGCACCGCGAGGAGAAGCGCAAGGCGCGCGGCGACAAGAGCGCTCCTGCCCAGGCCGGCGAGGGCACCCCTGCCCCGGCGTCCCAGGAGGCCCGTCCGGAGCGTCCGCCGCGGCCTCCGCGCGAGCCCCGCGCCGAGCGTCCGCCGCGCGAGGACCGTCCGCCGCGCGAGGACCGTCCGCCGCGCGAGGAGCGCCCTGCCCGTCCGCCGCGTGAGGACCGTCCGCCGCGCGACCCCAAGAGCCTGCCCGGCGAGCTGACCTTCAAGCCGTTCAGCGCGCTGGCTCCGTCCGCGCCCGCGAAGTCCGGTGGTGAGGGTGGTGGCTCCTCGGAGGGCTGAAGTCCATGGCGAAGCGGCTGGGAGAGCGGTTGATTGAGGCCGGCCTCGTGACCCCCGGGGCCGTGGAGCAGGGTCTGGAGCACCAGAAGATCACCGGCCACAAGCTGGGGGACTGTCTGGTGGAGCTGGGCCTGCTCCAGGAAGCCGCGCTGCTGCGGCTCCTGGCCAACGAGTTCCAGACCCGCTTCGTCACCGCGGACAAGCTGGCCAAGGCCCGCATCGACACGAAGGTGCTGGACAAGCTGCCGGTGCGGCTGGCGGAAGCACAGAACGTGCTCCCGCTGGCCATCGATCCGGAGCGCAAGCTGCTGTCGGTGGTGGCCGCCGAGCCGCAGAACAAGTCGCTGCTCGACGAGATCGCCCTCGTCACCGGCATGTCGGAGGTCTACGCGTACATCGGCCTGCGCAGCGCCATCTCCGCGGCCATCCGCAAGCACTACTACGGTGACCCCACGGCGTTCACCACGCTCCTGGAGGGCCCCAGCGCCTCCAACGGTCCCCGCCGTCCGGACACCCCGTCCAACACGCACGTGGGCGCGGAGCCCGGGCGCGGCGGCTCCTCCGCCGGCCGGAGCGCCACCAGCCTGAGCATGCGGCTGGAGACGGACGCGCGGATGCGGCTGCAGCGCGCCGGCAGCGGCACCAATGTGGCGCGCGTCTCCACGCAGCGGCGCGAGCCCGGTGGCCCGCGCGGGCTCATCAGCGACACGGACTACGTGGAGACGCTGAGCCTGATGGTGGGCCTCTTGGAGCAGGACCGGCCCCGGCACCGGGGACACTCCGCGCAGCTGGCGCGGCAGGCGGGCATCGTCGGCCAGCGCATGGGCATGCCCCACAAGGAGCTGGCGGCGCTGTCCATCGCCGCGTACCTGCACGACCTGGGCAAGCCGTCGGAGCGGCACTACTCGCTGGCGAGCAACGCGGCCAATGCCGAATGGAAGGCACAGGCCAAGGCGTGCTGCCGCGCGCCCACGAAGCTCTTCGAGACGGTGCACCTGCCCGCGCAGGTGAACACCATCCTCGCGCAGCTGTACGAGGCCTGGGACGGCTCCGGCACGCCCCAGGGCGCCAAGGGCGAGGAGATCACCCTGGGCGCGCGCATCCTGGCGGCGGTGGACAGCTTCCTGGAGCTGACCAAGAACCCGGGCAACGCGCACGGCCGCGTCTTCACCAAGCAGCAGGCGCTGGAGCACCTCAAGCAGAACGCGGGCGTGCTCTACGACCCGGTGGTGGCGGACATCGTCGGCCAGCTGCAGAGCGGCTCGTTGCTGGTGCACCGGCTGGCCAGCGAGGGCCGGCAGGTGCTCATCGCGGAGCCGGACGAGGCCACGCGCGGCGAGCTGCTGGAGGCGGTGCTCAAGCAGGAGCTGGTGGCGCACGCGCTGTCCACGCTGGACGGCGCGCTGGACGGCCTGGCGCGGCAGGACTGCGACGTGCTGGTGGTGAGCCTGCGGCTGGGCCAGCAGGAGGTGATGGACCTGCTGGAGGCCGTGCGCTCCACGCCGGAGAGCGCGGGCCTGCCCATCGCCGTCGTCGGTGAACCGGATGCCCAGGCGCGCGAGCGGCTGCTCATGGCTGGCGCGACCGCGGTGCTGTCCCCGGGCGACAAGGCGGAGGTCGCCCGCACGGTGCTCTCCCTGTTCCAGGACCGGGTGCAGCACAACGGTCCGGGCCGGGTGGTGCGCGGCAGCTTCGACGAGCTGCCCCCGAAGGAGTTGTTGCGCACGCTGGGGGGCGGCAAGAAGAGCGGGAAGCTCCAGCTGCGGCACCACACGCTGGAGGGCTCGCTGCACCTGGAGCGCGGGCGCGTGGTGCATGCGGCGTTCGGCGGCCACGCGGGAGAGCCCGCGCTGCAGGCCCTGCTGAAGATGAAGCAGGCGGACTTCGTCTACGACCCGGACGCGCTGCTCCTGGACATGCCGCAGCTGGACCAGGACCTGGAAGCCCTGGCCAACGCGCTCAGCCCAGCGTGAGGTTGAAGAGGCGGGCCGCGTTCGCGGTGGTGACGCGGGCCACCTCTTCCAGTGAGACGCCCTTCAGCTCCGCCACCTTCTTCGCCGTCTCCAGCACGTGCGCGGGCTCGTTCTTGCGGCCGCGGTGGGGCACCGGCGCGAGGAAGGGGCTGTCCGTCTCCACCATCAGGCGCTCCAGCGGCGCGAAGCGCACCGCGTCCTGGAGGGCCTCCGTCTTCTTGTAGGTGACGACGCCGGACAGCGACAGGAAGAAGCCCCGGTCCAGGTACTTGCGGGCCGCGGCCGTGTCGCCGGTGAAGCAGTGGATGACGCCGTTCGTGACGTCCTCCGCCGCCAGGGCCGCTTCGCAGTCGTCATGCGCGTCGCGCACGTGCACCACCAGCGGCTTGGACAGGCGCTTCGCGAGCGCGCACTGGCGCCGGAAGACGGTGGCCTGCACCTCGCGCGGCGAGTGGTCGTAGTAGTAGTCCAGCCCGGCCTCGCCCACGGCGCGCAGTTCCGGGCGGGCACAGGTGCGCTCCAGCATCTCGAAGTCCGCTTCGGTGGCGCGGGCGGCCTCGTGCGGGTGGATGCCCAGCGTGGGCGACAGGAAGTCCGGGTGCCGGGCGGCGACCTCCAGCGCGTGGCCCCAGTCACCGGGGCCGTGGAACTGGCCCACCAGCACCGCGTGGACGATGCCCGCGGCGCGGGCGCGCTCCAGCACCGGCGCCACGTCCGCGTAGTCCTTCGGCTCCAGGTGGCAGTGCGCATCAACCAGTTTCATGGGCTCTCCCGAAACAGCTCTTCCAATTCCTGCCGTGCCTCTTCCGAGGCGAAGGTGGGGACGGCGGCGCGCAGGCGCTCCACCCCTTCCGCCACACCCAGGCGCCAGAGGCCATCCGCCGCGTCCAGCCGGTCGTCCTCCGTCGCGCTCCGGTCCTCCAGCACGGCGAGCAGCCAGGGCAGCGCCCGGGCATCTCCCAACCGGCCCAGCCCGCGCGCGGCGGCGCCCCGGCACGGGTCCTTCACGTCCGCGAGGATGTCCTTCAAGCGCTCCAGCACGCCGGGGACCTTCAGCTCGCCGCACAGCTCCACCGCCAACGCCCGGTCCGCGCTCCACTTCTTGCGCGTGCGCTGCATCAGCCAGTCCGCGCCCTCCGGATCGCCCAGCTTCAGCAGCACGCCCGCGGCCTGCGTCTTGTCGAACGCGGGCAGCAGCCACTTGCCGAAGAGGCGCTTCACCGCCGGCAGCGCCCGCGTGTCCTCCAGCTCCGCCAGCGCGCCCAGCGCCCGGAAGCGCAGCGTCTCCACGTCCAGCGCGGCCACGAGCACGTCCAGGCCCGCCGGGTGCTTCAGGGAGGCGATGCCGCGCGCGGCCTCGAAGCGGACCTCGGGGGTGGGGTCCTCCAGCATGCCGGCCAGGGCCCCGCGCGCGTGCGGCAGCGCCAGGTCCGCGAGCCGCCCGGTGGCCTCCAGGCGCACGCGGGTGTCCTCGTCGCGCAGCCGGGGCAGGAGCATGTCCGGAAGCTGCTCCGGCGGCAGGATGACGGACGCGAGGCTCACGCCCGAGCAGCGCACCTCCGGCTGCGCATCCGCGAGCAGGCGCACGAGCACGTCCGCGAACCCGTCGGCGTGCGTGGGCTCCTCGGAGGCCAGGTGGAACAGCAGGTCCGCCGCCTCGGCCCGGCTCGCCGGACGCTTCTCACGCTCCAGGGTCAACAGGGCGCGGTCCCGCTCGGCACGCCAGTCCGCCACGTCTCGTCACCTCGCCCGCCCCAGCCATGCTCGGCCGTGGCGCGTCCTTGAAGTTCCTGATGCCGCCGGAGGAATGGGCCCTGAT
>NZ_RAVW01000190.1 GCF_003611585.1 Corallococcus exercitus
CGCATTCCCAGGCGGCGGCGGTGGTGCTCTGTCTGGGATTGCTGTGGGGGCTGACGGCGGTGGGGCTCGGGTCGGCGTACCTGCTGGTATGGCTGGCGGTGGGGGCGGCCGTGGTGCTGTTGGTGCGGATGTTCCTGCCGCGCGTGGGCGTGGCCGCGCAGTGGATGTTGCTGGTGCCGGTGCTGGTGGTGCTGGGGCAGTTCGTGGCGTGCCTGCTGGCGTTCTTCGTGCCGGTGGCGAGCCGCATGGCCCTGGGGGTGACGTTCGGGCCTGTCATCGCCGGGCTCGTGGGCCTGGGGAGCGTGGCGGCGATGTGGCTGGGAGCGGGGCCGCTGATGGCGTCGGGAGCGCCGCGACGGGTGCTGGGCGCGGCGGTGTGCGTGGGAGGGGCCGGGTGTCTGGCCCTGGCGCTGCTGCCCGTGTACGACGCGGAGCACCCCAAGCGGATCCGCGCGGAGTGGCAGGAGGGCCTCGAGCGCGAGCGGTGGTTCCTGGTGGACGAGGACAACCTTCCGCTCCAGTCCGCGCTGCGAGGCGTGGCCTGTGCGGAGGTGCCGGCGGGCTGGAGGGGCGACGAGGCCTGTGAGACGGGCGTGGCGCGGGCACCTGCCGAAGTGCCGCCGGGAGTGCGGGTGGTGTCGGCGCGGGAGGCGGCCGGGGGACGGCGCACCGTGACCCTGGAGGTGGAGGCGCAAGGGGCCTTCGCGATGGACGTGTCGGTGCCGGTGGCCTCGGTGGCGGCGTGGACGTCGCCGCTGCCGGCGCTCTACAGCCCGGACGACCCGTACACGGTCCGGGTGCTGGCGCCGCCCGTGGATGGCTGGACGACGACGCTGACGTTGCAGGGCCAAGGGCCGGTGCCGGTCCTCGTCGAGCGGCGCTACCTGCCAACGGAGGCGCAGCAGGCAGGCGTGGAGGCGATGGTCCAGCCCTGGACGACCGCGGACCTCGTGGTGGTGAAGGCAGTCCGCGCCTGGGTCCCGTAGGTCTGCTATTGTCGGACGCAATCACGCACGAGTGGCGGAACTGGCAGACGCAGCGGACTTAAAATCCGCTGACTCGCAAGGGTCGTCCGGGTTCGATCCCCGGCTCGTGCACTCCCAACAGGCGGTTTGGAGCTGTCAGCTCGCTGCCCGGAGTGCCGTGTCCAGCACGACCGCGCGCACCTCGGTTCCATTTCGTGAGAGCGCACGCGCCTGTTCCGCGAGCAGCTCCCTGGCACGCACGAGCGCGACGCGCCGCTCGCTGGGATGGGGTGTGGTCTTGTCCCAGTGCTCGCAGGCGTACCAGCCGACGAGGTAGATGCCGTGGTGGATCCGGTTCTCGGCGAGATAGCGGGCCGCGAGCTGGTGCTCCATGGCTGTCCACAGCTCACGGTTCTTGGAGAGTTTGACCTCGATGATGACGGTGATGCGATCCTCACGGCTCCCCTGTTTGCCAATGGCATCCACCCAGATGTCCACGCGCTCTCCCTCTCGCGGGGGCATGGAGGGACGGAGTTCCACCTCGCGATTCACCACCACCCGGTGACCCGAGAGATCATCCTGCAGGTGCTGCTTCACCCAGTCCGAGAGATGGAGCTCGTCCTTCGGCGTGATGTTTCCGCTGCCGTCCTTGTTCCAGAGATAGCGGACCAGAAGCGTCTCCCCATGGAGCTTCTGCTCAAGCCGCTCGAGCGACTCGAGGAGCACGTCCAGTAGCTCTCCCGCGGTTCGCACGAGCCGTCGCCGCTGAAGTCCCACCAGCTCCAGGATTTCTCGCGGGGAGGGCGGGGCCCAGGCCCGTACCCGGCCGAACACGCGGGCGTGGTACAGCTTCTCCCTCAGGACCGGGTCGCCTGGGAGCTCCCGGCAGAGCCGCTCCAGCGCCGCTTCGGCACTCGGAGAGGGCTTGTAGACCAGCTCGTCGCGAATCTGCTTCTGGATGGGGTGGTCGCCCACATATCGGTCTCGCCACCAGGCGCGGACTGGCTTTTCGGGGGGTGGTGGCGCGTGGGCATGCCGTTCGATCCACAGGTACAGATCCATGAGCAGCCCGGGCTCGAACCGCCTCGCCAGTACATGCCCTTTGACGGAGCACTTCTCGATGACCTCCGTGGCGAGCTCCAGCTCCTTCTCGAGGAAGGACCAGACGGTAGGCCCCTGGGCCACAGGCCCATGGACGAGCAGGGCGTAGGCGGCGTCGGCTCTGCGCTCGAGAGGGGTTGCCTCCCGGTCGTGCAGGAGAGACTCCGCGAAGGCTTGCGCCTTGGGAACCTGCCGGTCCAGCAGGAGGGTGAGGAGCTTGCCAACGATGAACGCGTTGCTCCCCGGCTGGGTCAGCACCTCGAGCGCGACGTGGGTCAGCGTCTCGTTCCAGCACTCCTCTAGCGACCCGAGCAGCGCCGAGACGCTCTGGTACTGGTTCCAGTCCGTCACGGCCAGACGCCGCCGGAGCGTCCTCATGACGTCCACCGGAGCATGCCGGGTGGCACGCTCCACGAGGAGCCGGCGCAGCCGGTTCTGCTCATCCGAGGCGGACGCGGGCGAGGCAATGATGAGCGTGGCCCAGTGGCGCCAGACGCTCTCCTCTAGAGCATCCAGGCCTGCCACGTCATGCGCCGCGAGGAAGTTGAAGGCTTCGTGGATGCACGCCGCCTCAGCGGGAATATCCGCGCTCTCGACCCAGGGTTCGTCCCCTGGCTTGAATGCGCGAAGCACGGCCTGTGCTGCCTGGACGGTTCGCTGCTTCAGCGCTTCGGGGAAGTCGCGCCACAGCCAGGAGCGCAGGAGGGCCGTGCCTCCCACTCCCGAGTTTTCCATCGTCTCGATGAGCTGGAACCATGCCCCGGGCTCTCCACGTTCGATGCGCTCGACGAGCTGCTCACAGCGCCGCTGGACAGACTCCTGCGGCTCCATCAATCGCGCCATCAACGCGTCCTGGAAGTCCCGCATTTGCTCGGCGGGCATCATCCGGATGATGGGTGGACGCTCCTTCAGGCTCGTGGCCTCCAGCAGCCAGGCGAAGCCGTCCCTGAGATGCGGGGCCTTCTCGATGGCCCGGAAGACAGCCTCGAGCGGCTCGTCGCTTCCCCAGGGATAGCAGCACTCGATGAGCCGGGCCCAGTGGACCTGCTCGTCAGGGCGGGCGGCGTGCTCGGCACGATGGAGCACGCGCTCGAAGTCCCGCCGGAAGAACAGCGTGGGTTTGAGCCGGGCCACCAGGACGAGGTCTTCTGGCGACTCGAGACAGGCCACGAGCCCGTCGATGACGCGCCAGCGTTCCTCATCGCTCCGCTGGGACCAGTCCCAGGAAAACTCCCAAGGCTCGTCGTGGTTCCTCACGTCTGGGTAGACTCGCAGGGTCCGCTTCACCTTTGGCCAAAGGGTCGCGCAATACGCATCGAGGACCTCGGGGCTGCCCAGGTGCGCGAAGGCCCTGCGAAGGAGCTCGTCTCCCATGCTCGAGAGCCCGCGAGGCATGCGCCTGGGCAGGTGCTCGCGGAGCCATCGCAGGGCAATCGGGAGCTCTTCGGGGGGCAGTCGCTCGAGGATGGCTTGCTGCGTGCGTTGCATCAGCGCGCTTTCGGAAGGTGCGTGAAGCGCCTCGAAGACCTGGGCTGTCGTCAGGAGGGTGGGCCAGAGCCACGAGAGGACGCGATCCCTGAGCTCGCCGATGGGGTCTCTGCTCTCATCAAGCCGGGCAAGGGGAAGCAGACGCGGATCCGGAGCTTCTCCTCCCAACGCTCTCAGCGTATCCATCGCCTGAATCCGGAGCTCCACCGGCACCGTGTCGTCCAGGACCAGTGCGAGGCACTCGGGCAGGAGGGCACGCTCCTCGCAGGCTCGCGCGACATGGAGGGCGAGGCTGAGGACCGGGGCGGGCCCTCCAGCTTCCTGGAGGTACTCACGGAGCCGGGGCGCCAGCCCATCGTGCGCGAGCTTCGGGAGGTGGGGCAGGAGCTGCTGCTCGTCGACGCCAGGGTCTCGCCGGACCGACTCAAGCAGCGCCTGGAGGAGCGGCGCGCGGAGGCTCGGCTCCAGCGCGGGCGCGTCACTTCGCAGCAGCATGCGCGGATCCAACTGGAGCAGATGCCGCTGGAAGCGGGAGTCCTGGATGGCCAGCCAGGTCGCGAGACCCTGGAGCTGAGGGAGGATGCCGGGGCTGCCGTCTCCCGGCGGGCAGAGGAACTGACGGAGCTGAGGGAAGGCAATCTCGCGCCGGTGCAGGAAGAAGGCCGCGAGGAACTCCTCATAGGTGCGGTGGATCCACGTCAGGCGTCTGGGCCCCTCGACCGCGCGGAAGAGTCCCGAGTCGAGGACCTCCAGGAGGGCGTCGCGGTCGACGGGAATGGGCTGCTCGTTTCGCGTCACCTCCTCGCCGCCCGTCAGGTCATCCATTGCGATGGCCAGGGGATGCGGCTCGTCGGTGGGGCTGACCTGGATTTGGTCCCGGTTGGACAGGAGCGTGAGCGCGGCGATGCGCGCCGCGATGGCCAGGCGCTCCTCCGCGTTCAGGGTGCTCTGGAGTTGGCGGGTCTCTTCTCGGGAGCGGCTGTTCTCCCGCGCCAGGTGGATGCAGCCGTCGAGGTAGAGCTGCCAGCGGTCAGCGGGGAGGGGGCCCCGAGCATAGGCTCCGAGCAGCAGCTTCAAGGTCACGGGACGTACGGCGAGCACGGTGACATTGCGGCGGACGACCTCGCGGAGGAAGGCCTCCGGATCAACTCCGTGCGCACGCGCGGCCTCCATGACGTCATCGCGGGAGAGCGGTGCCAGCTCCACGGCACGGAAGTCATCGGGCCAGAGTTCCTTCAGCACGCCCTCGAATGTGCCAGGCCAGATCGCGGGCCTGCAGGCCACTCGCAGGTAGAGCCGCTCGTACGGAAGGCTCCGGAGATTCTCGCTGATGATCCCTCCCACCGTATCGATGCGCAGGTGGCACTCGTCGAAGCTGTCGAGGACGAGGTGGAGCGCATGCGTGCCCCGCTTCCAGCGCTCGACGGTGTCATTCCTGAAGAGGTCTCGCTCCAGTCGCTCCTCGCTGCCATAGGACGCCAGGTTGAGTGCCAGCAGATGCGCACCGGACTGCGCGCAGTGCTGCTGGAGCTCGGGCAGGCTCTGCTTCAGCGTCACCGTCTTGCCCATGCCTGGCTCTCCCAACAGCGCCACGGCATGGTGGGAGCGCAGCTCCTCGAGCGTCATTCCGTCAGTGCCCCACAGCGAGGAGGGCGTCCACTCCAGGGGATTCATGGAGTCGGCAAAGGAGGGGATGAGGGTGCCCCGGGGAACCCAAACGCGCTTCCACGAAATGATGGGGCCTGACATGGCGATCGTCCGAACCTGCCTGACGCGAAACGGGTGGGACGCTCATGATAGCCGGAGCGCGTTGAGCCCATGCAGGAGCATGGCTCCTCGATCGAGACCTCCGAGAATGACGAACCCGAGGGAAATCAAGGCGATAGCGGGTAAAGGTGCGTCCTGCGTGAGACTTTCTACCGCATGCCCGGGGAGCGATCCCCGGCTCGTGCAACTGAAATCCTGGCCAGATGTTTGTCTTTCGCCCGGGCGGCCAGGACCTTCCGCCGCTATCCTTGTCGCCATGACCGGACCGCGAGCGAAGACCTGTGCGACGTGCGGGCGCGTCCTGGCGGCCCACGCCGTCTACTACCGCTTCAGCCTGGTCCTGGAAGGGGAGCAGGACATCCTCGACCCCTCGGATGACCTGGAGGGCAATTCCGCGGAGGCGCTCGCGGAGTTGGTCCGGCAGCTGGATGAAGGCTCCGCGGATCCCGGTGAACTGGAGGCGCAGGTGCACTGGGAGCGTACCGGTGTCGTCTGCTCCGAATGCCGCTCCGTGGCGATGCGATTGCTCAGCACCGCCACGGAGGACTCGGGACCGCATTGAGGTTCACTGGATCCGGATCGCGTACTTGCCCAGGTGGTGCTTGAGGACCTCCTGCTGCGCCTTCGCGGCCTCCTCCAGCGCGTAGACGCGGCCGATCTCCAGGTGGAACGGTCCGGCTTCAATCAGCGCGTTCATGCGCTTCATGACGTCCGCGCCGGGGATGCCGTCGTAGGCGGTGGCCTGGGCGCCTTCGGGGACCTTGGGCGCGGGCTCCACTCCGTTCGGCCAGGCGACACGTCCTCCCTTGCGCATGTACTGGAGCGCCTTCTCCGCGGCGTCGCCGCTCGCCAGGACCAGCGCCGCGTCGAAGCCTTCCGGCGCGAACTCACGGCAGACCTTGTCCACGTCTCCCTTGCGGCCATCCACGACCGCGTCCGCCCCGAGCCTCCGGGCCAGCTCCGCCCCGTCCTCGCCCGATGCCACTGCCAGCACCTTCGCTCCCATCCTCTTGGCGAACTGCAACGCCATGTGGCCAATGCCTCCATTGGCGCCGAAGATGAGCAGGCGTTGCCCGGACTTGAGCTGGAGATGGTCCTCCAGCCCCCGGAGCGCGGTGATTCCATCCGCCGCGAGCCCCGCCGCCTGCTCCACCTTCAGCCCTTTGGGAATCCGCGACGCCTGGTCCCCCTTCACCGCGACGTACTCCGCGTAGAAGCCTCCCTTCGTGCTGAGGAACGCGGATCCGTAGACCTGGTCGCCTACCTTCAGGTCCTTCACCTCCTTGCCCACGGCGACGACTTCTCCCGCGCCGTCGGCTCCGGGCACGTAGGGGAAGCTCGGGGCGGTCGGGAGCAGCTCGGCCATCTGGCCCTCGCGCTCCATCCAATCCCAGGCGCCAATCCCCGCCGCCGCGACGCGGACGAGGACTTCATCGTCTCCGCAGGTGGGCACGGAGACGGTCTTGATGCCCAGGACCTCTGGACCGCCGAAGCGGTCGAGCGCCGCGGCCTTCATCTTGTCGGGAATGGTTGCTGGCATGCTGTGACTCCTTCACGGGGAATGCCGGTCCTCCGAGACGATGCGCACTCCGCGTGTCACGACCAGCAGCCGCAGTCCCCCTGGGCGCCTATTCCCTCCCTCGTGAATCAGGCATCCTGACGGCTCCAGGCTCCACGGGGGAAACATGCACTCAGGCAAGGAAGCCATCGTCCTCATCCATGGCTCGGACTCCAGGCAGCGGGATTCCGGCCGGGGCCTGCTGACCGAAGGGCTGCTCAAGGTCCCCGAAGGCGTGGTCGTCACGCAGCAGGGGCCCATCACCATCCAGGGCGCCAGTGGCCTCCAGTTCCAGGTCACGCGTCACGAGGACGGCGCGAAGCGCTCCGTGGATGTCTACGAAGCGTTCTGGGCGGACCTGATCCCGTCGCTCACCCGGATGGGGCTCCGGGACCGCGTGCTGGGCGGACTGGAGCTGCTGGTCTACTGGGGCTTCTCCGGCGTCTGGAAGGGCTTCCTCAAGCGCAAGGTCCTGACGTCCAGCCTCGTCGTCGGACTCGTCTTCCTGCTGTACTGGTACCTGTCCACGCTGCTCCTGTTCTTCTCCGCCCTGCAGCAGGATCCGACCTTCCCAACGATGGCGCTTCCGGACAGCACCCTGAGCGCCGCGAACTCGATGCTCAAGGGGCTGGCCCGCGTCGTCGCGCCCGTGGCCTCGGGACTGGGCGGCTGGAAGGGGTGGGTGCTCCTGTCCCTCGTCATGAGCGCGCTCCCCATCCACCGGGCCGTGGATGCCGCGAACCTCTCCCATCGCTACCTGACCGATGCGCTCATGGGAAACGGCGTCGTCGGCCTGCGCACGGAGCTTCGCAGCCGCGTCAGCGCCACGCTCCGGGCCGTCGTCGAGAGCGGGACGTATTCACGCGTGACGGTGGTTGCCCACAGCTTCGGCGCCGCGATGGCCGTGGACGTGCTCGCGGACTTCCGCTCCAAGTCGGGGACCCCCATCCGGCTCGTCACGCTGGGCGGACCCCTGGAGTTGCTCGCGCGCCGGGCGGACTGGCTGGAGAAGGAGATCCAGCGGTGCGCCGACAATGATCAGCTCATCCAGTGGCTCGACTTCTATTCGGACGAGGACTGGTTCTGCACGAAGACGCCCTTCCGCGCGGATGACACGCGGCTCATCCACCGCCCCATCCAGCAGAAGGCGTCCCTGGGCGCCCGGATGTCGGGCGAGACGCACAATCGCTATCTCGGGGACGCGCGCGTGCTGCAGGCGCTGCTGGAGCCCGTGCCGGCGCCCGCTTCGGAGTCGCCGGCTTCGGAGCCCGTCAATCCAAGAGCTGCATGAGGTCCGCGCGCGTGAGCGCGGTGCCTCCGGTGGCGCCTCCGAGCGCGGCCTCGAAGAGGGCCCGCTTCTTCTCCTGGAGGAGGAGGATCTTCTCCTCCACCGTGCCCTGGGACACCATCCGGTAGACCATCACCGGCCGCTGCTGCCCGATGCGGTGCGCGCGGTCCGCCGCCTGCGCCTCCACGGACGGGTTCCACCACGGATCCACCAGGAAGACGTGATCCGCCGCGGTGAGGTTGAGCCCCGTCGCTCCCGCCTTCAACGAGATGAGCATCACGGGCGCTCCCTTCTCGTCCTGGAAGGACGTCGCCACCGCGCCGCGGTTCGCCGTGCTGCCGTCCAGGCGGATGAACCCGATGTCCGCCTCGCTCAGCGCGGGCTCGATGAGATCCAACATCGACGTCCACTGTGAGAACACCAGCGCCTTGTGCCCGTCCGCCACCGCCGTGCCGAGCGCCTCCACCAGCGCCTGCACCTTCGAGGACGTCCGCGCCTGCTGCCCCGGCACCAGCGCCGGATGACAGGCCGCCTGCCTCAGCCGGAGCAGCGCCTCCAGCGCCTTCATCACGCTGCCTCCCTCCTCGAGCTGCGATACCACCTCCTCGCGGGTCGCGGCGTGGACCGCGTCGTAGACGGCGCGCTCCTGCTCGGTGAGGGTGACGTGCCGCACGGCCTCCGTGCGCGGCGGCAGTTCGGGCGCCACGTCGCGCTTGAGCCTGCGCAGCACGAAGGGCCGGATGCGCGCGCGCAGCGCCTCCGCGGCGCCCTTCTGGTTCTCCGACACCGGCCGGGCCCAGCGCTCCTCGAAAGCCTTGCGCCCGCCCAAGAGGCCCCGGTTGGTGAAGTGCATCAGGCTCCACAGCTCCTCGAGCCGGTTCTCGATGGGCGTCCCACTGAGCGCGATGCGAAAGCCCGCGTCCAGTTCGTACGCCGCCCGTGCCACCTGGCTGTCCGGGTTCTTGATGGCCTGGGCTTCATCCAGCACCACCGTGTCCCACGTCCTCGCCGCGAGGATGGCCGCGTCCAGGCGCAGGAGCGCGTACGTGGTGAGCGTCACGTCCGCGGACTCGTCCAGCGTGCGCCCCACGCCGTGATAGACAGACACCTTCAGCGACGGGCGGAAGCGCTTCACCTCCGCCTCCCAGTTGGGCAGCACGCTCGTGGGCGCCACGACCAGCGTTCCCCGGCCCAGCGTGCAGATGGTCTGCAGCGTCTTGCCCAGGCCCATGTCGTCCGCGAGCACGCCTCCGAGCCCCGCCTGCCGCAGGAAGGTCAGCCAGCTCACGCCCTGCAACTGGTACGGGCGCAGCGTCGCGGTGAGGTCCTTCGGGAGCTGAGGCTCGGGCAGCTTCTGGAAGCCCTGCACCAGGGGCGCGAGCCGCTCCATGACGGGCGGGGCAGGGTGCTCCAAGGCCTCGCACAGCCCGGTGAGCTGCGGGATGGCGTGGTTCGCGAGCCGGCCGTCCCGCTCGCGCGCGGCCAGCAGGTCCGTCACCCGCTGGCCGTGGGCCTTCAGCCAGCCCGTGGGCAGGGGCGCCCAGCCTCCGCCCTCCAGGGGCACCAGTCCCAGGCCCTCCTCCCACGCCCGCATCACCGCGCCCGCATCCACGGTGCGCGTCACGCCGGGCTCCAGTCCCTCCACCTGGAAGTCGAGGGAGAAGCCCACGCGCGGCACGCCCGCGTCCGTGGTGGCCGTGTCCAGCGTGAGCATCGGCCTGAGCTTCACGTCGGGGCTGACCACTCCCGCCGCGTTCCCGGTGAGGCCTCCGCGCCACTTGCGCAGCTTGTCCGCGAGCTGCACGGCCTCCTTGCCGTGGACCGTCACGCGGCGGCCCGGCGCCATGTTCAGCTCGTCCCGGAGCTGATGGATGAGCTTCGTCTCCGTGGGCTCGTCGCGCACGGGCGCGGCGCCCTGGAGGTACACCAGGCGCCCGTTGTCGATGCGCGCGGTGGGCGGGGAACCGTACACCAGCGTGGGCAGCACGGAGAGGCCGGTGTCGAGCTTGTCGAGCTCCAGCGAGATGCGCGGCTTGAGCGTCCGGTCGATGGGCGGCAGCCGCCGGCTCTTCACGTCCACCGGCATGCGCCGCGCGAAGTCCGGCAGCACCTTGCTCGTCAGGTCCGCCAGCTGCTCCGGGGAGAAGACGCGTTCCTGGGGCAGGTTCTCCAGCCGCGCGCCCGTGAGGGGCTGCTCGCCCAGCCGGCAGAGCGCTCCGGCGCACAGCGCGACGCCGGGGCTCACCAGCTCGTTGATGCGCGGATCCTTCTCCACCTTGAGCACGGTCTGCTCGCCCCGGTCCTCCACGGTGACGCGGGGGAGGAGCGGTTCGTTGGAGACGGAGACGAACGCTCCGTCGAACATGACTGTGCGCGCCTTCTCCAGCACGTGCAGCAGGGCGTCCAGCTTGCTCTGTGGAAGCGCGCCCCGGGTGGGCTGCGCGAGCAGCTTGTCCGCGAGCAGGTCACACGGGTCCACGTGGATGCGCGCGGCCTCCACGGGGTTCTGGATCACGGACGTGAGGCTCCGCGCCAGCAGCCGCGCGGTGTTGTCCGGCCGGACCACCAGCCGCTCCAACTGGAGGCCGCCGTCCACGCGCTTGAAGCGGTACACCAGCCGCTCCGGCTTCGGCGTGGCGCCAGGGCGCGCGGCCGTGGCGGCGGGGCGGGCAGGGGATGCCGCCGCGGTGGCCTTCCTTCCTTCCGCCTGCCGCAGGACGATGGCGGCGGCGATGACGTGCTCGCAGGGGTCCACCTTCCCCCGGCAGTCGCACTCCCAGATTTCGTCTTCCGGGTAGAGGGTCGTGGTGAGCGGGGTGGGGCGGCCGGGGATGCGGACGCGGAGGACGACCTCCTCCTCGTCCACGGACTGCACCGACACGACTCCCGCGCGAGACAGGGCCTGTCCGGCGGACCACGTGGCCGGGCCTGACTCCTCCCGGATGGCTTCGAGCAGTTCCGCGAGCGCCGACATACGAGGGGCGATTCCCTAGCCCCGTGCCGGGCCCGGCGCAAGCCACGGACCGCGTCGCTGTGACATCGCGAGATACACGCCCCGGCGCTTCTGTAACGGCCAGCGCTACAGACCCCAGGACAGCCGTGTCAGCCGGCAGGGCGTCTTCGAGGAAAGCCTCGAAATCTTGGAACATGGCGTGGCAGGTGCATGGCGTACGGCCTGGAGCGCGTCCGGTGTTTCCCCCTGTCGCTGTCAGCCGGACTCTCCGTGTTTCACCCGTTGTGCGTGAAGCAGACAGTGCCCCCTCACACAGTCGAGGTCCCACATGCACCTGAAGATGACGAGTCGCCTCCTGGCGGCTGCGTTCCTGAGCCTGGTGGCTGGTTGCCAGGGCGAGCCGACGCAGGCTCCTGAAGGTTCGCAGTCCGCGCAGCAGCTCTCCGCCACCGCGGATTGCGTTCAGCGCTTCGAAGGCATCACCACCTGCGCCAAGGGCAACGCGTCCCTGAGCGCCTCCGAGAAGGGCGTGCAGGTCACCGGGCTGAAGGACGTCAAGACGGACGGCGTCTCCAGCAAGTTCAATGACGCCATCACCTGGTCGCAGGACGCGCAGGTGCGCATTGGCAGCGTCACGGGCGGCCTTGCCCTGTCCGCGCGCGATGGTGACCAGGTGGTCAGCACCCTGCGCATCACCCCCGGGAAGGACCGCCAGGTTTCCGTGGCCCCGGGCTTCACCGGTTCGTCCTCCGGCGCGTACCGGATGAACATCTACAACAATGGCGAGCTCGTCGGGACGACCTCCCAGCCGCAGGCCCGGATCATCATCTTCTACAGCTGGTGGGACTTCCTCGACTGGTACTACTGGCACTGGGACTTCTTCTCCGTCCGCTCCCCGCGGGGCGGGAGCACGGGCCTGGACGGCGCCTGCGGTTGGCGCATGCACGCGGCCAACACGACCTTCCGCGTCAAGCTCGACGACGGGAAGGAAGTCGTCGGCGACACGGCGGAGTTCATCGAGGAGATTGGCGACGGTGCCTATCCGTACCGCCACTTCTCCGGCATCGACGTGAACGCCAGCGCCACGGACTTCCTCGTCACGGGCGAGTCCTTCGGCCAGGAGAAGTAGGCTTCACCCATCGGGCGGGGGGCTCCTGTCTCCCGCCCGGTGGTCTGTCTGTCTTTGTCTTCCCGTCGAGGAGTCGTGACGATGCGCGTGCCCTGGTCCCTCGCTGGCATCTCCGCCGGAGCGCTGCTCATCGGCGCCGCGTGGGCCACCGTGGTCCGCCGCCCCGAACCCCTGGTGCTGGGCGCGCTGCCTCCCGTCGTCCTGCCGCGGGTGGAGCAGTCCGGTGGCGCCACCACGGTGACGGACACCGGCCGCAATGCCTTCGGCCGCGCGCCCATGAACATGCCGCGCTCGCGCTGGCCGGACTTCTACGCGGGCAAGGGCGTCTTCGACCGCGACTGGAGCGATTCGCGCCTGCGTCCCGCCGTGGCCGGCCCCTTCTTCAGCGCCACCGGCTGCATGACCTGCCACGTGAAGGACGGCCGGGGACAACCTCCCGCGAGCCCCACGGAGGCGCCCGTCTCGCTGGCGTTCCAGCTGAGCGCGCCGGACGGCTCCGGTCCCCACCCGCTGTACGGCATGCAATTGGACGCGCACGCCGTGGAGGGCCAGGTCCCCGAGGGCCACGTCCGCGTCGACTTCGAGGAGACGCGCGGCACCTTCGCCACCGGCGAGCCGTACTCCCTCGTGCGCCCGCGCTACCAGTTCCAGGGGCTGGTGCACGGCCCCCTGGGGGACGGCGCCATGTTCTCCGCCCGCGTGTCGCCCGTGAACTTCGGCCTGGGCCTGCTGGAGGCCCTTCCCGAGGCCGACCTGCTGGCCCGCGCGGACCCCGAGGATCGCGACCACGACGGCATCTCCGGCCGGGCCAACCAGGTGCTCGACGTGGAGACGGGGGAGACTCGCCTGGGCCGCTTCGGGTGGAAGGCCAACCAGCCCACGCTGCGCCAGCAGGTGGCGCACGCGCTCGTCGCGGACATGGGCGTCACGACGACGCTCTACCGCCAGGAGCAGGGCCGGGACGCTCCGGGCGAGCCGGAGGTGTCCCAGGACGACCTGGATCAGCTGATGATCTACATGCGCCTGCTCGCCGTGCCGAAGCGGCGCGACTGGGAGGCGCCGGAGGTCCAGCGGGGCCACGCCGTGTTCCGCGCCATCGGCTGCGCGGCCTGCCACGTGGACACGCCCCAGGAGACGGGGCCGGTGGAGGGCTTCGATGAAGTCTCCCGGCAGGTCATCTACCCCTACACGGACCTGCTGCTGCACGACCTGGGCGAGGGCCTGGCGGACGGGCGTCCGGATGGGCTCGCCACGGGCAGCGAGTGGCGCACGCCGCCGCTGTGGGGCATCGGGCTGGTGGAGTCCGTCAACCGGCACACGCGCTTCCTGCATGACGGCCGGGCCCGCTCCCTGGAAGAGGCCGTCCTCTGGCACGGAGGCGAGGCGGCCCCCGCGCAGGAGCGCTACGTGCGGCTGCCCCGGGAGGACCGGGCCGCGCTGCTCGCCTTCCTGAAGTCACTCTGAGGCACGGGCGGGCCGCCCTCCCGTCCGGGCGGCGGCCAGGAGGTCCGTCGCCTGGTGGAGGCTTCCGCCTTCGGGGGGCACGGAACGGTGGACGGCCCGGGCCCTTGGGCTACCCTGCGGGCCCCCTTCATGCAGCCTCCCGCCCCCATCCCCGACGCTGTCACTGACGTCCCGCTCGCGGTCGACCTGGACGGCACGCTGGTGCGCACGGACACGCTGCACGAGAACCTGCTCGTGCTCCTCAAGCACGCGCCGTGGCTGCTGCTGCTGGCGCCGCTGTGGGTGCTCCGGGGCAAGGCCTTCTTCAAGGCGGAGGTGGCCCGCCGCGCGCGGCTGGACGTCACGTCGCTGCCCTACAACGCGGAGGTGCTGACCTTCCTGCGCGAGGAGCACGCGCGGGGGCGGAAGCTGGTGCTGGCCACGGCCGCGGACCGCAGCATCGCCGACGCGGTGGCCTCCCACCTGGGGCTCTTCCACACGGTGGTCGCCAGCGAGGCCGGGGTGAACCTGTCCGGCGCGCGGAAGCTGGCGCGGCTGCGCGAGGTGCTGGGCACGTTCGACTACGCGGGCAACGACGCGGTGGACCTGCCGCTGTGGCGCGAGTGCCGGCAGGTCATCGTCGTGCATGCGACGGCGGGGGTGCTGCGCCAGGCGCAGGGCCTGGGCCGCCCCGTGCATCGCGTCTTCGAGTCCCCAGCCGCCGGACTGCGCCCGTGGGTGAAGGCGCTGCGGGTGCACCAGTGGGCGAAGAACGCGCTCGTCTTTGTCCCCGTGCTGGCGGCGCACAAGGCCACCCAGGGCGGCCTGGCCCCGCGCGCGGTGCTGGCGTTCATCGCCTTCAGCCTCTGTGCGTCCAGCGTGTACGTCATCAACGACCTGCTGGACCTGGCGTCGGACCGGCGGCACCCGTCCAAGTCCCTGCGCCCCTTCGCGTCCGGGGCCCTGCCGGTGCGCGCGGGCGTGGTGCTGGCGCCGCTGCTGCTGGGGGGCGCCGCGGCGCTGGCGCTATCGACGCTGCCCCTGTCGTTCTCCGCGCTCCTGGCCGCGTACTTCGCCCTGACGCTGGCGTACTCGCTGCGGCTCAAGCAGGTGGTGATGCTGGACGTGCTGGTGCTGGCGGGCCTCTACACCGTGCGCATCTTCGGCGGCGCGCTGGCGGTGGGCGTGCCCACGTCGAGCTGGCTGCTCATGTTCAGCATGTTCCTCTTCCTGTCGCTGGCCCTGCTCAAGCGGCTGAGCGAGGTGCGGCGGCTGCGCCAGTCCAACGAGACGTCCGCGCACGGGCGCGGCTACCTGGCGCAGGACTACGACCAGCTCGCGAGCCTGGGCGCGGCGGCGGGCCAGGTGTCCGTGCTGGTGCTGGCGCTCTACATCACCAGCAAGGAGGTGACGGCGCTGTATGCCCATCCGGAGCGGCTGTGGCTGCTGTGCCCGGTGATGCTGTACTGGGTGGGCCGCATCTGGGTGCTGGCGCACCGCGGGCTCGTGAACGAGGACCCGCTCATCTTCGCGCTGCGTGACCGGGTCAGCTACATCGTGGGCGCGGTCGCGGCGCTGCTGCTGTGGGTGGCGACGTGACGGGAGCATGGCGATGAGCACGTCGGATTCTTGGGGCCGCTTCCCCCGCGTGGAACAACAGACGCGCGCGCTCGTCTGGCGTTCGGACGCGCTGCCCCGGGTGGACGGCTCCGTCCTGCCGCATGGCCTGGGCCGCAGCTACGGCGACTCCTGCCTCAACGGCGGGGGCACGGTGCTGCTCACGGCGGGCCTGGACCGGCTCATCGACTTCGACCCGGCGACGGGCGTGGTGCGCTGCGAGGCGGGTGTGTCATTGGACACGCTGCTGCGGCTGGCCGTGCCGCGCGGCTGGTTCCTGCCGGTGACGCCGGGCACGAAGTTCGTCACGGTGGGCGGCGCCATCGCCAACGACGTCCACGGCAAGAACCACCACCGGGCCGGGACGTTCGGCCGGCACGTGCGCCGGTTTGAACTGGTGCGCTCGGACGGCAGCCGCCGGATGTGCTCGCCGGAGGAGAACGCGGACTGGTTCGGCGCGACGATTGGCGGCCTGGGGCTCACGGGGCTCGTCACGTGGGCGGAGGTGCAGCTGACGCCCATCCGCAACCCCTTCGTGGTGCAGGAGACCGTCCCGTTCGAGAACCTGGACGGCTTCATGCGCGTGTCCGCGGAGTCCGAGGCGGACCATGACTTCACCATGTCGTGGGTGGACTGTCTGGCGCGCGGCCGCAAGCTGGGGCGTGGCCTGTTCTACCGGGGCAACTTCGCGCCCACGCAGTTCGACCGGCTGCCCCTGGCGAAGAGCCACCTGTCCCATGGCAGCGGGCTCGCGGTGCCCGTGGACCTGCCGGGCTTCTGTCTCAACCGGCTGTCGGTGTCCGCCTTCAACTTCCTGTACTACCACCGGGAGCGGACCAAGCCGTCGCCTCGGCTCGTGCACTACGATCCGTTCTTCTACCCGCTCGACAGCGTGTACGGCTGGAATCGCATCTACGGCCGCCGGGGCTTCCTCCAGTTCCAGTGCGTGGTGCCCCACGCCACCGCGCGCGACGCGCTGAAGGAGCTGCTGGAGCGCAGCGCCCGGGGCGGGCTGCCCAGCTTCCTGTCCGTGCTCAAGACGTTTGGCGACCTGCCTTCGCCCGGGTGGATGTCCTTCCCGCGCCCGGGCTACACGCTGGCCCTGGACTTCGCCAACCAGGGCGAGAAGACGTGGCGGCTGGTGGAGGCGCTGGACCGCGTGACGCGTGAAGCGGGCGGCGCGGTGTACCCCGCGAAGGACGCGCGCATGAGCCCGGAGAGCTTCGCGGCGTACTTCCCCCAGCGCGAGCGGTTCTCCGCGTACGTCGATCCCGCGTTCTCTTCCTCCTTCTGGCGCCGGGTGAACCCGGTGCCGCTGCCCCTGCCTTCGCTGGAGGGACGCCAGGTCTCCATCCCATGAAGAAAGTCATCGTCCTCGGCGCCACGAGCGCCATTGCCCAGGCGACGGTGCGGCTGCTCGCCGCGCGCGGGGCCGCGCTGTACCTGGTGGGCCGCAACGCCGCGAACCTGGAGGCCGTGGCCCGGGACGCGGCCACGCGCGGCGCGCCGAAGGTGGAGTTCCGGGCGCTGGACCTGAACGACTGCGAAGCGCACGCGAGCCTCGTGGAGCGGGCGTGGCAGGCCCTGGGCGGGCTGGACGGGGCGGTGCTGGCGCATGGCGTGCTGGGAGACCAGGCGGAGAGCCAGCGCTCGTGGGCCGCGACGGAGCTGGTGCTGCGCACGAACTTCCTCTCCGCCGCGTCGCTCCTGACGGAGCTTGCCAACCGCTTCGAGGCGCAGAAGGCCGGCACGCTGGTCGTGATCTCCTCGGTGGCGGGAGACCGCGGCCGGCAGAGCAACTACGTGTACGGTGCGTCCAAGGGCGCGCTGACCGTGTTCCTCCAGGGCCTGCGCAACCGGCTGGCGAAGTCCGGCGTGGCGGTGGTGACGGTGAAGCCCGGCTTCGTTGACACGCCGATGACGGCCCACGTGCCGAAGAACAAGCTCTTCGCCTCGCCGGAGCAGGTGGCGCGCGGCCTGCTGAAGGCCGCGGACGGGCGCAAGAACGAGGTCTACGTGCCCGGCTTCTGGGCGCTCATCATGCTCATCATCCGCAGCATCCCGGAGCCGGTGTTCAAGCGGCTGAAGCTCTAGGCGTCTGTCATTGCCCGCGCGGGCAGCCGGTGGAGCGGGGCGCGTGCGTCTGGCGGAACTGGCGCATCCGCTCCGCTTCCACTCCGTGCCTCAAAGACAGACACGGAGTGGGGGGCGGGCTTCAACTGCCGGTGGCTTCCTGCTTCGAAGCTGCGGACAGGGCCTTGCGCAGGTGCTCGACGACGGGCGCGAGGTGCGGGTCCTGCATCAGGGCGTGGTGGCCACCGGGGACGGTGTGCACTTCCAGGCCGCCGCGGACGAGGGGCTCCCAGCCGCGGTGACGCGGGAGGGTGG
>NZ_RAVW01000191.1 GCF_003611585.1 Corallococcus exercitus
ATAAGAGACAGCCCGCAGCGTGACGGTGTCCCCCACGCCCTCGGGGAACAGCTTCGCCACGTCCAGCGTCACCGGCTCCACGGAGCCCTCGCGCAGGGGGACCTCCACCGGCTCGCTCTGCTTCCCCGAAGGCGTGCGCAACCAGAGCCGCAGCGACCGGTCCGGAGGCAGGGGCGCGAGCCGCGTCTCGCCGTCATTCACCAGGGGCACGGGGGTGTCGTTCTCGAAGGCCTGCATCAACTCCGGTGCCGCCAGCGCCAGGACCGTCAGCAGGCGGCTGGCCTTCTCCGCGTTCTCCGGATCCACGCCTCGCTGCATCCGCACGGAGAACGTCCCCGGGATATCGCGTGCGCCTTCCAACCGAACGCGCACGCCGGTGGGAGGGTGCTCGCGCAGCGGGCCCAGGTCCACGCGCCCTGTCACCGGCTGCGTGGCGGGCACCTGGTCGCCCCACCAGACCGTCCCATCCGGCGCGAACGCCATCACCTGGTAGCGCGGCGCTGAAGGCACCGCCACAGGCCCCACGACTCCGCCCTGCGCGGAAGCGGTGACAGGGGCCTCCATCCACTCGCGCACGTTGGCCATGTCCTCCAGGCGCGCGGGCCCCGTGCGCGCGAAGCGCAGGCGGCCCTCCTCCTCCCACCATCCGCGATCCGAGTCGGACACGAACGCCGCGCCCACACGCGCCTCGCCCTCGAATGGCCCTGAGCCCTCCAGCGTCGCCGTCAGCCACAGGCCCGCGTCCGCGGCCTCCGCGATCTCCAGCGGAGGAGCCACGTCCGGCACACCGGCGTCCTCGACCCACGCGGTCACGGGAGGGGGCGGCGGCAAGGACACGGGCTCTGAACGCAACAGCATCCACGCGCCCACGCCGAGCAGGAGCACCACCACCACCCCGAACAGGACCTGCATCCAGCGCATGCGTCGTCAGTCCGTGTCGCTGGTGGAGTACAGGGACAGCCACACCGGCGCGTGGTCCGACAGCCGGGTGACGTAGTCCACCGTGTTCGCGATGTAGTCGCGGCCGGTGCTGGAGAACTCCGTCACATAGCTGTCCTGCATCCAGAAGTGATCATACGCGTTGGCATAGCCACCGGACGTGTTCATCGTGGTGGCCACATCCAGCTTGCATGCCACCGCGGGCGACACGGCCTTCAACTGGCTCCAGGACGCGTGCGTGCAGGCCATGTTGTGGTCGCCCACGAGGATGACGTCCTGGTCCGCGCCGCTCGCGGCCTGCACGGACGCGAACACACCGTCGATGGCCTGCGCCTCCAGCGTGCGGTCCGTCGCCGTGCCCCACACCGCGTGCCACCAGTCCTCCCCGTGGAATCGAGGTGACAACTCGCCCCTGCACGACAATCCCCGGACACCACCCATTAAATGAAACTTGATTGCATGTGACTCCTGGTGGCATCTATTGCGGACCCCTGCTCTCACCCGTGGCACCCACCACCCAAGGAGTTCCCATGTCGAAGCATCCCCAGGCCCTGCTGGCCGCTGGCGCCGTCTTCCTACTCGCCGGCTGCGGTACCGGAGAGGTCCCCGCCGAGGAGTCGCAGGCTCCCGTCACCCAGCAGTCGGAGCTGCTCGCCGCCTGCCAGGACACGGAGGAGCTGGCGGAGGTCGCCGAGCACTCGTGCACCCACGCCGAATATGGGCCCTTCGAGTCCGTCACCGCGGCGCCCTACGGCGGCCCGTCCTTCGTGGACGTGAGCGTGGGGCACACTGCGTACAACGTCACCCTGCCGGCCATCACCTACCAGCAGTGGACGCTCGGCTACGCGGGCTCCGTCATCTTCACCCCCGAGGAGTCCACCGAGTACGCCTTCCTCACCTCCGGCTACCGCGCCGTCCGCGTCGTCAACACGGCCACGGGCGAGGAGGCCGGCCTGGAGTGCCGCTACCACGTCCCGCAGGAGGTCTGCGGCAGCCTGCGCACCGCCGTGACCGCCGACCTGGAAGGCGGCGTGGACTACCGCGTGGACTTCGCGGCCGTCGTCCCCCAGCCCGCCACGTTCCGCCTCGTCATCGAGGAGACGGCGCACGACCACCACGAAGAGTAGGCCGCGGTGCGTGAAGGCCCGTGGGCACCTCCAAGGCCCACGGGCCTTCACAACAATCAAAATCTCTTGTCTCCCAGTTGCATCTACATCACGGATTCCGATGAGGCAGCCCTCCCATGCGCACCCCTTTTCCCGCCCTCCTCCTGGCCGGAGGCCTCGCGGTCCTGACCGCCTGTGGTGGCGACGCTCCTCCCGCCCCGGACGACACGCCCCAGGAGCAGGGCGACCCATGCGCCCCCCATGGCCACATCCACCGCGAGCCTGAGGGCGACTGGTGCCACTGCGACCGGGGCTACCTGGCCAGCGAGCAGGGCCTGTCGTGCGTGACGGATCCGGACTACGTGCCGCGCGAGGGCTTCGACTTCGGGGACAACGGCGAGCACGCCTGCTGGCACGTCGCGAACGGTCCCTTCGCCACCGTCACCGCGTCCCCGGAGCGGCAGCCGCGCGTGGACGACTTCCACACGCACTACACCGTCCAGCTGCGCCCGGAGAACGGTCAGTCCGTGGGCACCTTCGGCTTCAAGGCCTGGGCCTCCGGAGACTTCGTCCTCTACCTGAGCACGCCCGACGTCGCCGTCACCGTGAAGGAGGGCGAGCGTGTCGTGGAGCCCGTGGGAACCCAGCCCACCGGCCCCTTCTGCGACGGCCTGAAGCAGATGGTCGGCTACGAGCTGACGGACAAGGTCCAGTACACCGTCACCTTCGGCCCCACCCCGCGCACCGGGCTGGGGCTCGTCATCGAGCACCTCCAGTGACGGGCCTGGATCGCGCGAGCTATATTGCAACCAAGTTGCGTTTACGGCATGAGTAGGCCACCGGGCGCACCGGCGGCTTCTGGCCGCCTGGCACCCCGCGCCCGGCATCCCGAAAGGAACCACCCATGTTGAAGATGAAGCGCATCGCGCTGGGCGCGCTGTTGTCGCTCGGCCTGACGGCCTGCGGACCGATGGAGGAGGCGCCGGAAGCCTCCTTCGAGGCGCGGGACTCGCAGGAGCTGGAGGCAGGCTGCACGTCGCTGGGCACGAGCATCACCACGCACGCGTGCACCCACGCCGGCAACCCCACGGACCACGTGTCCATCACGGCGAGCGCCACGCGCGTCACCAGCGCGCCCGCCATCAGCACGAAGCACAAGGCCTATGACCTCGCGCTGCCGTCCGGCGCCGAGGGCTCGGTGACGTATGTTCCCGCCGCGACCGGTTCGTATGCGTTCTACCGGACGCAGAACGTGGCCTTCACCGTCATCAACGGGAGCACCAGCGCGACGGTGCCGGCCGCGCTGACGCACACCGTGTCGTCCTCGGGCTGCGCGCTCGTCCATGTGTCCGTCTACGACCTGACGGCGGGCACGACGTACATCGTCGCGGCGGGGCCCGCGTCCGGCAATGCCCTCACCGTGGTGCCGGAGTTCCTCAACGACACGCGCACGCGCTACTACCAGGACGCGGACGGCGACGGGTACGGCAACAACACCACGTCCGTGCTCACCGCGTGCACGCCGCCCTCTGGCTACACGACACAGCGCTTCGACTGCAACGACACGCCGGGCTCCGGCGCCAGCATCCACCCGGGCGCCACGGAGATCTGTGGCAACGGCGTCGATGACAACTGCGACGGCTCGCAGTGCTGACGGCTGTTCCCTGACGCGGACCTGAGCCGGTCCGCTCCCGCGCCGGAGCACCTCCCTCGGAAGGGTGCTCCGGCGTGGGCCTTTCGCCCGAAGGACGCTCGACGCCGTGTCCTCCCTGAACACGGCGCACCGCATCCCCGCTTCCCCTGAAGGACGCTCGACGGAGCGTCCTCCACCGCCGCACTGAACGCGGCGCACCGCATCCCCTGCTCCACCCTGAAGGACGTTCGACGGTGCGTCCTCCACCGCCGCACTGAACGCGGCGCACCGCATCCCCCACTCCACCGTCCTCCACCGCCGCACTGAACGCGGCGCACCGCTTCCGCCCCACCGCATGAAGGACTCCCCGATGCGTCTCTCCTCCGCCACCTTCCTGTTCGCCACCTGTGCCGCCCTCGCGCTGACCGGCTGCGATGACGACGAACCCGTCACGCCGGACGCCGGCACTTCTACGGACGCAGGTACGGACGCGGGCAGCGATGCCGGTACGGACGCGGGCACGTCCACGTCCACCGCCACCGTCACCGCATCCAAACCCGCCGAGGGCGAGTCGGACGTCTACCCGCTGGAGATGTACCTGGACGCGTCCGGGCAGACGCCGCTCATCGCCTTCCGCAAGGTGCTGACGCTCACGTTCAGCGAGCCCATGGATCCGTCCGCAGCCAGGGTCACGCTGCATGACCGCACGGACGCCACCCTCCCCGCCCGCGTCCTCACCGTCACCTGGTCCGAGGACGCGCGCACGCTCACCGTCACCGTGCCGCGCACGGAGGAGAGCACCCGGCCGCTGGAGGTCTCCACGCGTTACGCCCTGTCGCTGGAGACACTGAGGGACGCGGCCGGACGCGCGCTGTCAGACGCCACGCTGGACTTCACCACCGGCGAGCGCGACCCGGCGCTGGAGCACGCGTGCACGCATACGCTCATCAACACGCCGGAGGCCGTCACCGCGGGCCGCACACCCTTCGACTTCCCGCCCGACACGCAGACCGGCCACGCGCGCTACGACGTCACCCTGCGCTCCGGTGAGGCGGGCTTCGGCGGCTACACGGGCTTCATCTCCGACCCGGAGCACGCGGAGCACGTCACGCTCTATCTGAATCAGGAGGTGCCCACGAAGGTCACCAACGACACGGCGGGGACGGACGTGGCGTCGGTGCTCGCCCCCGCGCGTTTCATCTGCGCCGGCATCACGCACACGGTGAAGTTCACGTCGGAGCCGGGGGATCAGATCCACCTGCTCCAGTTCGGTCCCGTGGCCTCGGAGCACATCCAGTTCGTGCTGGAGCGTGAATAGCAAGGCCCACACGACCCGTGGGAAGGGCGTGCGTCCACCAGGACAAGGTGGGCCGCCCTGGCGGTCCAATGCCGCGGGGAAGACTGCCCGCTACGGTGACGGTCTCTCTCGGACTTGGAGGCCCACCGCATGCGCAACGCAGCCACCCGCAAGATGCTCGCCCCTTACGAGGAAGTGCAGACGTTGCCCCACTACCTGGTGGGCGAGGCGCTCGATGGCGTCCTCTACGTCTCGGCGCCGCCCACCGCGCGCAAGCAGGGCCTGACGCCGCTGCTGGGCCGCGCGCCGGAGGGCTGGTGGTGGACCTCCGAGCCCCGGCTGCTGCTGGGCCAGGACGTGCTCGTGCCGGACCTCGCGGCCTGGGTGGGAGGACGGCCGCCGACGCTGCCCGACGGCGCCTTCATCGACCGTGTGCCGGATTGGATCTGCGAGGTGCTGACCCCCGCCACCGCGAAGCTGGATCTGGCCGCCAAGCTGCCGCGCTATGCCCGCGCGGGCATCCGCAACGCCTGGGTCATCAACCCCGTGCACCGCGTGGTGGAGGTGTTCCGCCAGGAACACGAGCACTGGGTCTTGGTGAGGACCTGCGTCGGCGAGGAGCAGGTGCGCGTCGAACCCTTCGAGCGCGTGGACCTGCAGCTGTCGCCGTTCTGGACCCAGGAGTGAGGCCCCCGGTCACGCCGCCAGCTCCCATGTGCCCGTGAACGCGTCGAAGCGGCGCACGTTGACGCTCAGCGCCCGGTACACCTGCGTGTCCGCCCCCACGTCCACCGGTGTCCCGTCCGCAGGCAACGTCAGCCGGTCGAACCGAGCACCGCTGAACCAGCGGTGCGGCTGTGGCTCCAGGACGAAGAGGCCCTCGTCGTCCAGGTCCACGTCGATGGGCACGAAGTCCACGCGCTGAAGCTCCACGGGGGGCGGGAAGTCCATCGCGACGCGGAAGGGCACGCGCGCCTCCGCCTGGGTCGCGACGCCCTCCAGGAACAGGGAGCGCCCTTGCATCACGTCCGCCTCCGCTCCCAATGCACTCGAGGGCGGCTGGAGCAGCAGCGACAGCGACCGCGCCACGCCCGCGATGCCCGGCGAGCGCCCCAGCACGCGCGCCTGTCCCGCGTCCGCGAGCAGATCGAAGACGACCTCGCGGTCCCACTCGCCCAGCACCCGGCCTCCGGAGAAGAAGTCGCCCTCATGCGCGTGCGCGGTGGGCAGCAGCACGTCCCCCAGGCGGCGCAGCAGGGCCTGGGGCCGGAGGGGCGAGGCCTTCTCGAACAGGTAGATGGGCCCCAGCACCAGGCGCGCGGTGGTGAGCACCACGCTCCAGCCGGTGTCGGTGGTGAAGGTGCCGGCGGTGGACTCACCGGGCGCGAACGCCGTGCGCAGGCCCATGCGGAAGGTGATGCTCCGGCCTCCGGTGCCGGACAGGCCGCAGCCCGCCGCGAGCGCTCCGCCCAGCATCCACGTGAAGGCACGACGGGTGGGACGCATCATGGCCGGTCCTCCTGGAGGTCCAGGTACACGGTGAGGGTGCCGCTCACGGTGCGAGGGGCACCGGCGGAGAAGTGGCGCGTGGCCAGCAGGGACGCGGGTGCGTCGGGGCCACGGAAGTTGGACACGTAGTTGAACTCGGACTCCCGCCAGCGTGCGTCCAGCAGGTTCTCCACCGACAGGCCCAGCTCCACGGCGCGCCAGCGCGCGCGGGCCGCCACGTCGAAGAGGAAGATGGATTCGCTGTAGCGGTCCAACGGCAGGGGCTTGGGCCCGATGGCGCTGTGCCCCAATGCCACGCTCCATCCCACCGGTTGCCGGGCCACGGTGGCGGTGCCCCGCCACGACGCGTCCACGCGGCCCAGCACCTGCGGGATGTATGGCAGCACCGTGCCGTCCCACAGCCGCCACGGCGACGCGCCAGGCAACGGCTGCGTCGCGCGGGCCCACGCGAGGCTCGCCTGCACGTCCAGGCGCTGCTCCCACTGGAAGCGCGCGCTGCCGAACGCGCCCAGCCGCTGCGATGGGCCAATGGGCTGGTTGCGTCCCGTCGTCTCGCTGAACACCAGGTCCTGCGACACGCGCGTGGCGAACACGGCGCTTCGCAGCTCCAGCGCGGAGGGGCCGTCGGCCCATCGCCAGCCCAGGCCCGTCTCCCCGGACGTCACCCGCGCGTACGGCGCGAACTCCGCGTCGGACAGGCCCGCCGCGTCGCTGGAGCGTGCCCCCAGGCCCGCGCTGGTCAGCCACGTGAGGCGCGGCGTCAGGCGCACCTCCGCGCTGGCGCGGGGACTGGCGAAGAAGCCATAGGCCTCCACGGACTCCTCCGGGATGCGAGCCCCCTGCCGGTCCGCATCCGGCCGGTTCAGGTCCTCCACGCCGAACAGGAACGTGTCCACGCGCACGCCGCCGCGCAGCGTGAGCCATTCCAGCGGCGCGCCCCGCAGGGACAGGTACGCGCCCAGGTTCGTCACGCGCACCTGGTTGTCGAAGACGGTGGCGTAGGGCGCACCGCCCTTGTCGCGCAGGCGCCGCGCGCGGGTGTGCACGGTGTCGTAGCGGGCCACGTAGCCCAGCTCCAGCGGTTGGGGCTGTCCCGCCCAGGTGAGGCCCGGCGTGTAGCGTCCGCGCAGGCCCACGGTGGTGCCCTGATAGGACTGCTCGGTGTTGTCGCCGCGCTGGGCTTCGCCGATGGGGGGCGTGTCCTGGAGGAAGCCGGTGAAGTTCTCGCGACTGCGCATCTGTCGCGCGATGGCGAAGGCCTGCTGCACGAAGCGGCCTCCGCGCTCCAGCCGGGACGTCAGCTCCACGGAGGCGAGGTGGCGCTGGCTCGCGCCGCCCTGGTTCGGGTCGTAGAGACAGAAGAACTGCGAGTCCGCATCCGGGCCGCACGGCAGCCGCGCGTCCACGACGTCCGTCTCCCGCACCACGCCCGCGGAGCCGTAGCGCGCGCCGTAGCTCGCGCCGAACAGGCGCAGCTTCGTCTCCGGCCCCAGGCGCAGCTCCGTCTGGGCCATGAGGCCCGCGTTCGCATACGCGCGGTTCGGGCCGAAGCCGTGCCCCTGGCGCAGCAGCACGCCGATGAAGGTGGCGGCGGTGGACTCCGGCGGGCCCCACACCAGGGACAGCCGGCGCGACGCGAAGCCGCCGTAACTGGCGGACGCGGTGATGCCCCGCTGCTCCAGCCCCAGCTGGTACTCCACGGTGCCCGCGACGCCGAAGTCGCCCTGGGATGGATCATAGGGACCCTCCGTCACGCGCAGGGAGCGCACCAGCTCCGGGATGATGAAGTACGTGTCCGCGTAGCCGTGGCCGTGCGCATGGGAGACCTCGTTGAGGGGCACGCCGTCCAGGCGGAGCTCCACGTCCTTGCCCTCGCCCGCGTCGAAGCCGCGCAGGTAGACGGTCTCCGCGTGCCCTTCCCCACCGTGGTTGGCGAGCATCACGCCCGGAGCCAGCAGCATCAGGTCCGTCGCCGAGTTGCGAGGCACGTCCGCGAGCTGCCCCACCGTGATGTGGAAGTCCCCCACCGCGACAGGAGGCGACGCGGCGGACTGCCCGCGCACCGTGGTGGAGAACACAGGCGGCTCCGGCTTCGGAGGTGGCTCCGGCGCCGGGACAGGAGGGGGCGCGGCCACCGGCTCGAACGTCACCGGCACGTCCACGCGCACCTCCAGCGGCTCCTCCCCCCGGCGCGCGGGTTCGAAGCGCCACCGCAGGGCCGCCGCCATCGCGGCCCGGTCGTACGCCTCGCCCCCGGACTCCCTCACCTCCACCTGGGACACCTCTCCCCCGGAATCAATGGTCAGCCGCAGCAGCACCCGCACGGCCTCCGTCAACGGCGGGACGTCCGCCGGCATCACGGGCGGCGGCGCCTCCACGGGCACGGGCGGCGTCACGGGCACTTCGGGCGACGCGCTCAACAGCCAGAGCACCAGCGTCGGGATGAACACGGGCAACGACCTCGGCCGGCGGGGTCCACCCGACACAGGCGGACCTCCCGACGGCGGCCCGTGGATACCGCAACCCAGGCTTGACTTGCAACTTAGTTACAAATACCAACCAGATGCATGAACCAACGAAGCAAGTGGACCCGGGGCCTGCTCGTGGGCGTGCTGGGCCTTGGGGCCTCCGGCTGCGGCGACGCCGTGGCGCGCGGCGACGTGCGGGTGACGTTGAGCGGCGGGGACGGCACGCAGCGCGGCTACGCGGACCACCTCTTCCAGGACGGCTGGTCCGTGCAGTTCACGAAGTACCTGGTGTCCCTGGGCGACTTCACCCTCACCTCCGCGGCTGGCGACGTGCACACCACGACGGATCACCTGCTGGTGGACGTGCAGAAGGGGGATGTGCCCCTCACCGGCCTCACGGGCCTGGAGGCGGGGCGCTACGGGGTGGCCTTCCGGGTGAGCCCTCCGGAGGCGCGCACCGTGGCCGGCGCGTCCGTGTCCGCGGACGATCTGGCGATGATGCGCGAGCGCGGCTTCAGCTACTTCGTGGAGGGCCGCGCGCAGAACCGGGACCCCACCCTGGGCCTCTACACCTTCCGCATGGGCTTCCCCGTCAACGCGCGGATGGTGGACTGCATCAACGGCGTGGACGGCACCCAGGGGCTCGTCGTGCCGGAGAGCTCCGTGGCGGAGGCCGAGGTCACCATCCACGCCGAGCACATGTTCTACGACCGGCTGGGCACCCACCGCGGCGTGCAGCTGCGCTTCGAGGCCATCGCCGCCACCGCGGACGCGAACCACGCCATCACGCCGGAGGGACTGGCGTCCCAGGAGCTGCTCGACCTGCGCGGCCTGGACGGCGGCGAGCTGCGCGACGCCCAGGGCCAGCCGGTCGTCTACCAGCCCGGCGCCTATGCGCTGCGCACGCTCCAGGAGTTCGTCACCCAGAGCATCGTGGATCAGGCACACCTCAACGGCGGCGGCGTCTGCACCGTCGCCGCGCCGTAGGGCCTTCCCCTTGCGGAAGGAAGGCCCCGGCGGGACGTCAGGCCTTGGGCGCTTCCTTGGAGGCGCGCTGCGCTTCGACCTCGCGCCGCACGTCGTCCATGTTCAGCGCGCGGACCTGCCGGATGAGGTCCTCCAGCGCCGCCTTGGGCAGCGCGCCCGGCTGGTCGAACAGGAGGATGCCGTCACGGAACACCATCAGCGTGGGCATGGCGCGGACCTCGAAGGCCCCCGCGAGCTCCGGCTGCGCGTCGACGTCGATCTTCCCGAAGACGATGTCCTGATGGGTCTCCGATGAGGCCTTGTACACGGGCTCGAACGCCTTGCAGGGCCCGCACCAGGTCGCCCACCAGTCCAGGACGACGATGCCGCCCTTGCCCACCGTCTCCTTGAAGTTGTCCTTCGTGATTTCGAGCGTCGCCATGATGACCTCCTAACGAACGTCCAACAGCTCCACCTCGAAAAGGAGGGTGGCATTGGGGGGAATCACACCGGCCGCGCCGCGCGAGCCGTAGCCCAGCTCCGGCGGGATGGTGAGCTTGCGGACGCCGCCGACCTTCATGCCCGCGACGCCCTGGTCCCAGCCCTGGATGACCTGGCCCGCGCCCAGCGAGAAGGTGAAGCCCTGTCCCCGGTCCCGGCTGCTGTCGAACTTCTTGCCGTCGGTGAGCGTGCCCACGTAGTGCACCGTCACCCGCTTGCCCGCGACCGCCTCCGTGCCGGTCCCGACCTTCACGTCTTCCGTCTTCAAGCTCACGCCAGGCTCCTCGGCGGGAATCCGCCATGGAAAAATGCGCACTCTAACGCCGGGCGCAGCCTCCCGCCTCCCTGAAAGCCCGGCCCCCGCGCCGGAATAAAAAAGTGACGGCGGGGCTCCGGATGGTTCCGGAGACCCCGCCGCCAGCTCCTGCCATGGAGGCCGTGACTTCAAACTTCAGGTCAGAACGTGCCACCCACGTTCAGCGTGGTGGTGTAGCTGCCGCCGCCCGACGGGTCGCTGCCGCCCGGCTGGATGTCCGGAGCGAACTGCTTGTCGAACAGGAAGTTGTAGTAGCCACGCAGGTCCGCGGTGAAGTGGCCGAAGTGGCCGCGCACGCCCACGCCCGCCGGCACGTTGCCCACGGTGTCGTCGCTGTAGCCGAGCGACTCACCGCCGCGGAAGTGGTAGTTGCTGATGCCGATGCCGCCCAGCAGGTACGGCTGCACCGCCGTCGGCGCGATGGCCAGCGTCAGGGCCGCCTGACCACCGTTGCGCACCAGGTCCGGGCCGTTGTCGGCACCCGCGGCACCCGCGTCCTTGATGTTGTTCAAGGCACCGGAGTAGCCGACCTCGATGCCCAGCACGGACGTCGGCTTGAGCGACGCCGTCACGGCCGCGGAGGGGCCGGGGGCAAGCTGCGGAGCCAGGGCGCCGGTGTAGCCTTCCACACCGCCACCGATGAGCAGCGTCAGGCCCTTCTTGTCGTTCTTGTCCTTCTTCTCCACCTCGAGCGGCTTGATGTCCTCATTGGCTGACGCCGTGGGCGTGTAGCTCGGAGGAGGCGTGGTCATGCCGCTGCCGCCCGTGGCCTCCTGGCCAGACAGCGAACTGCTGCTCTGGCTCATGCCGCCGCTGCTGGAGCCGGACGGAGGCGGAGGCGGAGCGGGAGGCTCGGCCGCGGGAGGCGGAGGAGTCGGCTCGCTCTGCGGCGTGATGCCACTGGCGCCGCTGCCGCCCGTGCCGGACTGGTTGTTCACCGGCTCGCAACGCAGCGGCATGTTCAGGTAGACCGCGCCGCTGCCACCCGTGCCACTCGCGCTGGGGCTGCTCAGGCCCTGGTCGCTGGTGCCCAGGTTCTTCGAGGAGCCCTCCATCGACGACCCGGACTGGCCGCTGCCGCCCGTGCCCTGAAGCGATTCATCCACCGGCGCTTCCTCGATGGTGAGGTCCTCCTCCTGGGCCCCTCCCGTGGAGGACTGCGCCGTCTTGTCGTTGTCCTTGTGGACCGCGGCCTGCCCTGGAGGGCAATCCTTCTCCGCCGCACCTGCGCCCGTCCCATACATGAGCGCCGCGATGGCGCCCGCCAGAATCTTTGCTTTCATCCAACCCTCCATCGTCGACTGACTGACATGAAGGTTGTCGTGCGAGGGACATCCGGCAAGCCTTGCGCGGAAGGTCAAAGACAGCTGACCTGCCCGTCCGCCCTCCAGGGGAGGAGGCGTGGTTTCAGAGCCACTTCACGGGGGCGGAGGGCCCGGACGCCTCCCTGCCCAGCGTCAAAGACAGACGTTGAAAGCCATCCGTCACGCGTCGCGCAGCCACGCCGAACCGGTGACGACAGGCAATTGCAGCGCGCGTTCGCGGTCCAGGTCCAGGTTGCCGATGTGCAGGGACAGCGGCGCCTGCACCCACTTGTAGATGGACTGCTGGAACAGGCGCACGAAGCGGTCCACGTACCCGCCCAGCCGCTCCGCGTCCACCTCCGGGAACATCGCCGTGAGCGCGGTGCGCATCTCCGACGGGGTGAGCTTCTCGCCCGCGTGCAGGTAGAAGCACGCGTCCAGGATGGGGAAGGGCATCAGCTCCTCCTCGCCCACCTGATCATGCGCCAGCTCCGGCCCCGCGGGCTTGGCCAGCACCTTGCGGATGCCCTCGTAGCCGGTGGTCTCCTGGAGGTAGTCCAGCAGGTACATCACCACCGTCTTGGGCACGTTGGCGATGACCGCGAGCGCGCCCATCAGGTCGCCGCCGATGGTGGTGTAGCCCACGGACTTCTCGCTCATGTTGCCCGTCTGCAGGAACAGGCCGCCGCAGGAGTTGCTCCAGTTCCACATGCGCTGCGCGCGGATGCGGGCCTGGATGTTCTGCTCGGTGATGGGGGTGAGCTTCGCGGTCCCCAGCATCTGCTGCGCGGCGGCCTTCTCCCGCTCGAAGGCCTCTTCGATGGAGACCACCTGGAAGGGCACGCCCAGTTCGCGCGCGATGGTCTCCGCCGCGTCGCGCGTCTGCTGGCTGGAGTACGGGCTGGGCATGTAGAACGCCTGGATGAGCGAGCCCGGGTTGTCCGGCCGCGCGCGCTTCGCGTACCGGTGCGCGATGAGCAGCGTGAGCAGCGAGTCCCGCCCGCCCGACAGCGCGATGCCGAACAGCTTGAAGGCGCGCGTCTTCTCGAAGTAGTCGCCCACGCCCAGCGACAGCGCGTCCAGGATGTCCTCGCACAGCGCCACGCGCGCGGTGCGGCGGGTGTCCGGCGCGGGCAGGAAGAAGCTGCGGTGCGCGGGCACGGGATAGGGCAGCTTCTCCCGCCGCGTCTTCACCGCCTGGGTGCAGTCCACGACGGGCACCTTCTTGCCGCCCGCGGACACCCACGACTCCTTGTCCACGCGCCAGGTGGTGTTCTCCGTGCGCAGGCGCAGCGTGCGGTCCAGGTCCACCACGGCGGTGGTGAAGCCCTGCTGGAAGCGCGGCGTCTCCAGCACGGGGCGGCCGTTCTGGTTGATGAAGCCGCCGCCGTCGAAGATGAGGCCGTCGTTGCTGCCCACCGCGTTGGCGTACGCGATGGTCACCTGATGGTCGGACGCGCGCGTGGCGATGAGCTCGCGGCGCGTCTCCCAGAAGCCCAGCCGGAAGGGGGACGCGGACAGGTTCACCACCAGCTCGCCGCCGGAGTACGCGCGCCGGCGCATGGGGCCGTCCGCGCTCCAGATGTCCTCGCACACCTCCGGCGCCACCGTGCCGAAGTCGAACTGGAACATGTAGTCGCCCAGCGGCACGCCCCGGTGCTCTTCCGCCATGCCCGGCTGGCCGTGGCCGAACGTGCGGCCCTCGTAGAAGACGTTGTACGTGGGCAGCTTCTCCTTCGGCACCAGGCCCAGCACCTTGCCGCCCGCCACCACCGCCGCGCAGTTGAGGCGCACGCCCTGGAGGGCCACGCCCACGCCCAGGATGCTCACCAGGGGCAGCGCCGCGGTCTCCCTCGCGAAGCGCTCCAGCTCCGGCCACTGGTGGTCGATGAAGCCCTGCCACTGGACCAGGTCCTCGGCGGGGTAGCCCGCGATGACCTGTTCGGGGAAGACGCCCAGCGTGACGTCCTCGGCCGCCATCTTCCTCGCCAGGTCCAGCACCCGGTCGGTGTTCGCCTGGAAGGCGCCCACGGTGGTGTTGACGCTGGCGATGCCAATCTTCACGAGCCGCATGGTGCGTCGCTCTCCCTGGGAAGGCGTGATGCCCCGAGCAATGCGCGCCTGAGGGGGCCAGGGCAAGCGGATGATGCGGCCCCTGCCCCGGTGCGTTCAGTTCCGCGGGCCGCTAGTTCAGCGGTCCGCTGGGGCGCACCGGCTGCAGCTGGCTCAAGAGGTCGCTCACGTCCTCCAGCACCGCCTCCAGGCGGCGCCGGACGTCCAGCTCTCCCAGCAGCTCCTGCCGCCGCCCGGGCTCCGGCACCAGCGCGGACGCCACCACGTCCGCCAGCATGCCGCCCCCGGCGCGCGCGGCCACCGGCAGCAGGCTCTCCGCGAACGAGGGAGGCACCCGGCCGGCCAGCTCGAAGACGGCCTGGCGCAGCTGCTCCTCCTCCGGCCCCGTGTAGTGCGGATCCACCAGCACCTGGCCGCGCACCTGGCGGTAGAGCGTGCCCGGCGCCAGCTCCTCCACCATCCGCACCCGGCTGACGCCCTGCAGGAGGATGTTGTAGCGCCCGTCCTCCACCTGCTCGTCCCAGACGATGACGCCCGCGCACATCAGGGGCTGTAGCGGCGGACGGCCCTCATAGTTCCCCTCCCAGCCGGGCTCCAGCTGGCCCAGCGCCAGCACCCGGTCCGTGGCGAGCGCGTCCTTCACCAGCGCCCGGTAGCGCGGCTCGAAGATGTGCAGGGGAATCACGGTGTGCGGGAAGAGGACCGCCGACGGCAGCGGAAACACCTTCAGCGCGATGGCGGCGCGTTCCACGGTTTCTTGTGCGGTCATGGTCACCTTCCCCGTGTGTAAGCCCCTGGGGCATGGGGCGCATTCCAATCAGGCAGGCATCCGGGCCCGGCGTCCCGGTGGCAAGGGCCCCCGGTTCCGCTAGGGTGCGCCCCCGCATGTCCTCTACAGAGCCTTCCCTGCCTTCCGCCCCGGCCTCCCCGGCCGCTGGCGCCCCGAAGCTGTCCTGGTACCGCCGGCTGTACCTGCGCGTGGAGGCGGCCTCCTCCACCCCGCACGCGCTCGCCACGATGATGGCGGTGTCGGTGGTGGATGGGTCCATCTTCCCCATCCCCCCCTTCGCGGTGCTGGTGCCCATGGTGCTCGCCCAGCCGAAGAAGTGGGTGCGCTACTGCCTGCTGGGCACCCTGGCGAGCCTCGTAGGCGGCCTCATCGGCTACGCGCTGGGGGCGGGGGTGGGCGAGGGCATCACGCAGCTGCTGCACATCGACCTGGACGTGCGCGTGGACCGCTTCGGCGTGTCCGGCACGGTGGGCGAGCTCCTGGGGCGCAACTTCTGGGTGCTGGCGCTGCTGTGCTCCATCCTGCCCACGCCGTTCAAGATCGTCGCCATCGGCAGCGGCCTGGTCTCGGTGCCGCTGGAGCGCTTCCTGCTGGCGTCCGTCATCGGCCGCTCGGTGCGCTTCTTCCTGGTGGGCAGCGTGGTGCGCTTCTTCGGCCCCACCGCCCGCAAGTGGCTGCGCGTCTGAGGCGCGGCTAGCCGCGGCGCGTGCCGCCCACCGCGCCGCGCGCCACCACCTCCAGGGTCGCGGCTTGCCGCGACTCAGGAGGCCCGCCCTCCAGCAGCACCTCCTCCACCGTGGCCAGCAGCACGTCCGGGCGCACCGGCTTCTCCAGCACCCGGCGGGCCACCGTCTCCACGAACGCGCGCGCCTCCGGCGACGACGCACCGCCGGAGATGAACACCACCCGCGACACCAGCGCGGGCGCCTCCTGCTGAAGCCGCCGGTACACCGCGATGCCGTCCATGCCCGGCATCTGCAGGTCGCACAGCACCACGTCGAAGGACGCGCCCTCGGCCACCTTCGCCAGCGCGTCCTCGCCGCGCGTGACGGTGACGACCTCGTAGGCAGGCTCCATCAACAGGCGCATGGACTGCGCCAGCCGGGGCTCGTCGTCCACGATGAGCACCCGCCCCTTGCGCCCGGAGGCCGCCGCTGCCTGCCCTGAAGCCGCGCCGCGTGACACGGTGGGCAGGGCCGGCGCGCTCCCGGCGCTCTGCACGGGCGCGGGCGGCAGGAGCAGCGTGAAGGTGGCGCCCTCCCCCGGCACGCTGTGCACGTGCAGCTCGCCCCCGTGCGTGCGGACGATCTGCTGGCAGATGGCGAGCCCCAATCCAGTGCCCTCGGTGCTGCCCTTGGTGGTGAAGAACGGGTCGAAGATGCGCGGCAGCACGTCCGGCGGGATGCCGCCGCCCGTGTCCTCCACCTCCACGCGCGCGTGGCCGGACGCGTCCGTGCTGGTGCGCACGCGCACCTCGTGGCGGTCGGGGTCTCCTTCCGGGATGGCCTGCAGGGCGTTCACCAGCAGGTTGAGCAGCACCTGCCCCAGCCGCGCCTCGCTGCCCAGCACGCGGGGCACCGGCCTGAAGTCCTCCACCAGCCGCGCGCGCGAGCGCAGGGCGTGCAGCACCACGCGCACCGCGGGGGGCACCAGCGCGTTCAGGTCCACCAGTCCGCGCTCCGGCGCGCCCTCGCGGCTGAACACCTGGAGGTCCCTCACGATGAGGCGGATGCGCTCCGCGCCCTCCTGGGCCTCGCGCACGCAGGAGAGCGCGTCGCGCACGCCCTCCGGGGCCTCCGCCCCTTCCGCGGCCAGGTTGCGCTGGGCGGCATCCAGGTTGATCAGCAGGTAGGCCAGCGGGTTGTTGATTTCATGGCCCACGCCCGCGGCCAGCGTGCCCACCGCCGCCACGCGCTCGGCGGCCACCAGCCGCGCCTGCAGTTCCTTCGTCGCGGTGACGTCGCGGTGGGTGGCCACGAAGTGCGTCACGGCCTCGCCGTTGGCGCGCACCGGGGACAGCTGCATCTCGCTCCACACGCGCGTGCCGTCCGGCCGCGTCAGCGCCACCTCCGCGCGCAGCGAGCGCTCCTCGCGCAGCGCCTCCAGCAGCCGCTGCCGGTCCCCGCCGTCGCCGGACGCCAGCAGCTCCCCGGGCGCCGTGCCCACCAGCTCCTCGCGCCGCCGGCCCACCAGTGCGCAGAGGGCCTCGTTGGCGAACACGGTGTTGAGCACGCCCGGCTCGCGCACCTCGCAGATGAGCACGCCCTCGTGCACCGCGCGCACGGTGGTGGCCAAGAGCTCCAGCAGCTCCACCGCCTGGCGGCGCTCCGCGCGGGCCGCCGCGAGCAGCAGGCCCGTCAGCGCGGTGATGCCGATGAAGAGCTGCAGCACCACCAGCCCCCGATGCGGCAGGTCCGTCATGAAGAACGGCCCCAGCTCCCGCGCGGTGCCGGCGATGGCCGCCAGCGCGACGATGAGCGACGACAGCGCCCCGCCCCGCAGCCCGAAGCCCAGGGCCGCCCACGCCGTCAGCGGGAAGAGCAGGAACGTCAGCGCGTGCGCCGCCCCGGAGCCCGGCCGGGGGAAGGCGAAGACGCCCACGCACACCGCCGCCGTCAGCGCCAGCAGCAGCAGCGCTTCCCCCGACCGCTCCGTGCGCCGGGGCCTGCGCAGGAACAGCACGGGCGTCACCAGCACCATGCCCAGCAGGTCCGCCATCCACCACAGCCAGCCGGAAGGGCCCCACAGCGCCGCGGGCACCACCCCGCCCTGCACGAGCCCCAGCGTGCCC